>JAMFSE010000007.1 GCA_026225115.1 Rhodovastum atsumiense | reverse complement strand
GCGATGCCTCGATGGGTGCCGATTCGAGGTCATTGCTGCGCTCAACGGACATTGCGGCACTGTAGCCAGACTGTATGCCAGCGCAATGCGGCGGCATTGACGCGCGGGGCCGCGCGCCGCAAATGCCGGGCGATGAAAACAGCGCGGATTTTATGCACCGATTTGGCTGGATTGCGGGCACAGGCGCTGGGTCTGGCCGAGGCTGCGGGCTTTGCACCGGATTTGCGGGTGCTCACGCCGCGGGGCGTCTGGCGTCATGTATCGCCGGCATTTTGGGTGAAGCCCCTGTCGGCGGTTGAAAAGATCGCAATCGAAACGCCGTTGCCGCCGCTGATCATCGGCTGCGGCGGCGCCGGGGCGCGGGTTGCGGCGGCCTTGCGGCGGCCGGGGGTAGCGGTGGTCGCCGTTCAGCATCCGCGCATGAGTTTGGATAAATTCGATCTAGTTCTGGCGGCGCGGCATGACGGGATCACCGGCGCTAACGTAATTGTGACCCGCAACGCGCTGCATCGGGTGACGCCGGCGCGGTTGGCCGATGAAGCGGCGGTGTGGCGGCCGGTCTTTGCCGGCCTGCGGCGGCCTCTGGTGGCGGTGCTGCTGGGCGGTAGCAATGGCCGCTATGTTTTTGATGCCGAGGCTGCGCACAACCTGGCCGCGCAACTGGCGCAGATGATGGATCTGGATGGGGTCGGCCTGGTGGTAACCCCCTCGCGGCGGACCGGTGCGGACATGGTGGCAATTCTGGCCGATGCGCTGGTGCCGCGCGGCGCCTGGATCTGGGATGGCGAGGGACCGAACCCCTATTTCGGCATGCTGGGGCTGGCGGATGCGGTGGTGGTAACGGCCGATAGCGTATCGATGGTGTCCGAAGCGGTAGCCACCTCGGTGCCGGTCATGCTGGTGCGGCTGGAGGGCAAATCCAGGCGCATCGGCGCATTCATGGATGCGCTGGCGGCTGATGGCCGGGTGCGGGATTTTGCCGGAAGGTTGGCGCCATGGGATACCGCAGCTTTGGATGACACATTTATGGCGGGTGCCGAGATGCGCAGGCGTTTGGGGTTGTAATGCTGGATATTGAGACATTCGATAATCTGCGCGGCGGCAACGTGGTTTATAAGGCTTTGGCGCATCCTTTGGCGGCCATTGGTCTGGCGCAGCTGGTGGAAAAACTGAATGCGGCCGGCCCGGTGGCGATTTACGATCCTGACGGCATTGCCGGACCCTTGCTGGCGCTCAGCCCATATCTCGATGTTGAAGGGGTTTATGTCCATGATACGCAGGTGGTTGGGCAGATCCGCGGCGGCCATGTCGCGCGGCCGCTGACGACGCTTGGCGATGCGAGAGTCGCCTGCGTGCTGGTCGCCGCTTTCGACGCCGCAAAAGCGATGGCGCGGGTCTCGGCCTTGGCGCCGGGGCTGGAGGTGCTGAGCCTGGATGCGGCCAAACTGCCGGAACGGCTGGTGACCCATTCGAAGCGCTATCTGGACGCGGTGAATTTCGCCACAAACTTTGTATTCTTCCGCGATGATGGCCGGCTCGGCACAAGGCTGACCACGGTCAATTACTGGGCCGGCTACGGCGCCAAATCGGTTCGGTTTTTCCTGCGCCTTTACGATGCATTGGGCGAGGTGCTGGCGGAATGGGAAGAAGACGCGCCGCCAAATGCCGGCGGCATGGTGCTGGACAGTGGTGAGATCCGGGCGCGCTTCGCTTTGCCGGCATTTACGGGCCAGCTGTTTCTGCATGCCATCGGCGTTGCCGGGCATGACGTGGTGAAATACGCCCTCGACACTTTCTCCACCGATAACGGTGCCTCGCTTTCCTGCACCCATGACGCCAACGCCTGGCCGAGCGAGCGCTTCGCCGGCCTGCCGGCGCCCGATGCCGGCGAGCGCGTGGTTTTATGGGTGCAAAACAGCCATGCGGTGCCGATCCCGGCCGGCGCGATGGCGCTCGACCGGATGGGCGCGGAGACGCCTGCTGCCATCGATGTGGAAATCCCGGCATTCGCCACCTTGGCCGTGGATGTGGCGGAGATTCTCCCCGATGTGCATTGGCCGGCGCAGGTCGAGCTGCGCGCCGGCAGGCACGTGGTGCGGCCGCGCTACGAGGTGACGAAGGCCGGGCGTACCCGGATTGCGCATGTGAATGTCGAACGCGGCGATCTGCAGACCGATGCCGGGATCAAAAACCTGCCATCCATGGGGCGCGGCTTTTTGCTGCCTTTCCCAATATTGCCGCGCGGAAAATACCGCACGATCGTGCAGCCGACGCCGATGGCGGCCTCCGAGCAGAATATGCCGCTGCGGCTGGATGTGTTTTCGCCGCAGGGCGAATTTGTGCGGCAGCATTACCTCGGTCTGCTGCCGCGAAATCATAATGTCGCATTGGACCTGGACTCAGTATTGGGCAGCGACAGCCTGGCCGATGGCGGACATGCCGAGCTGGTCTATGATTTTCGCGACGGCGGCGATGCGAACGGTTGGCTGCATGCGCTGTTCCGTTATCAGGCGCGGGCCAGCGGGCATATCGCGGAGAGCAGTTTCGGGGCGCATGTTTTCAATACGCTGATGACCTATAAGAACGAGCCGCAGAGCTATAACGGCCCGCCGCCGGGCCTCAGCACCAGATTGTTCTTGAAACTGGGGTTCTCCGGACGCGAGAGTTTCTGCGTGCTGATTTATCCAGCTTCGGCGAAATGGCATGATTATTCCAGTACCGATCTGGAACTTTACGGCGCCGATGGTAGCTTGCTGACAACGCGCGCGCTGAAAATCGCCTGTTCGGGGTCGGAGATGGTCTTTCCCGCAAAGCTGTTCGGCGCCGAGGTGTTGCGCGCGGCGGGCGATGCCGGCTACGTGCTGATCCGCGACACGACTTGCAGGCTATTTGGCTTTCACGGCGTCGACGACGGGGCAGGCGGGTTTTCACTTGACCATATGTTCGGGTTTTAATCGGCGTCAATCCGGCTATCTCGCCTTGGTCCCATTCAGTTTAATGGAATATTAAGAACAATGGTGCTGCACTCGGGGAAATTCCGTTCGTGGATTTCCAATTGGGGTTCGGCGCATGTTGGTGGTTGATCGGCGCGAGATAGAATTCGATGCGGAGGCGCTGAACTATTATCTTTCCGTCCTGCATGACGAGGCTGAGGCGCTGGGATTGCCTGCAAGCAGAGGTTACAAAATTCATTTTGACGCCAAGAACGGCAATGTTGCGTTTGTCTGCATGCAGTCGAACAGCGAAAAAACCATTACAATTTCCGCGGAACATCTGGGCGAGGTATTGATCTCCTATTGTCTGCGGACGCGGATACCGCTGCCTCGGGTTGCCGATAAGGTCATTCGCGTCGAGCCCAATCGCATCGTTCTGACCTTCAAAACCTGGTTTACCGAGGCGCCAGTGTTTTCACATCTGGAAATGACGCCGCATGGCTTGGAGACTGTGAGGTCATGGCATTGGGTTGAGCCCGGCCACCCCGCCCGTGGGGTTTAGGCGCGCAACCACGCGCTCGCGGTATTTGCCTAGTTCCGATTTTGCGCGCGACAAGGCGTCCACACTTCATTACACAAACATTTACAAATTCCTATCTGGTGGAACAAATTGGGAAAAATACCACCTGCACCACCTCGAAGGGTGCGGCGGTCGGCTTTGCCGGCATTCCCATCGGCCTGGCGTTGACGCTGATCCATCTGGTGTCGATCCCGGTCACCAACACCTCGGTCAACCCGGCCCGCAGCACCGGCCCCGCGTTGTTCGCCGGCGGGCCGTATAGCGACCAGCTCTGGCTGTTCTGGCTGGCGCCGATCCTGGGCGCTTTGGTCGCCGGCTATCTGGTGCGCTGGGTATTTGAGCACGAACCGCAGCCCGGCTGACCGCAGCCCGGCTGACTGAAATTTAGGATGGCTGAAGAGCGAGCGGGTTTCCACCATTAATCCTCTGTAAAAGGCTAGGTTTTATCCTGTTGGGGTGATTGAATTCCTCCCCTGGGTCGCAGAGCTTACCGAGCTACGCGATATGGACGATCTGGAACTTGCCCTTGCAGGCGTGGTCGTCAAGGCTGCGCAGGCGACCCAATTACGGCTCTTAAGGTTCGGCCGGACCGGGGAAAGCGGCGTTCAGGCGTATATAATCTTGCCGCGGGTGAGCCCAGGCGCATCCGCCGGCCAAGGCGCCTGCGGCCCGTCTGAATCGGTCCGTACCGAAATGCATCCGGAGTATCGCCTATGCCTGGATAAAAGGGAGCATTTGGCGCGGCTCAATAGCAAAGCTGGGTCCTGCATCCATTTGTTTCCGGTCTACGGAAGCCGCGACATTGACAGTCTGCTGGAAGTCACGACGCCGACGCCGCTGGCAGGCAATCAGTTGAATAATGTTCTTATGTTGCTACGGATACACCGCAATCTCGTTGGGATGTTGGCGGCAAGCGATCGCGATGAACTCACCGGACTTTGGAATCGGCGAACTTTCAATGATAGTTTCAGCCGTTTGGTTGGACCCATTGGTGATGAAAACGTAAATAACCAGCGCCAGCTGAGGCACCGGAGGCGCAAGGAATATAAATCGGCGAATGTGCATCTGGCGGTCATAGATATTGATTTCTTCAAGCGCATTAATGACCAGTTTGGACACCCCTATGGCGATGAAGTTCTCGTTCTGCTCTCCAGACTTATGCAGTCGAACTTTCGTGAAAACGATCGGATATACCGTTTCGGGGGCGAGGAATTTGTCATTACGTTGCCAGACACGGATTTCCAGGATGCCGAAATGGCGCTGGAGCGGTTTCGAGCCCAGGTTGAAGAATTTCAGTTCTCGCAGGTGGGCCGCGTGACGGTGAGCATTGGTTTCACATCGTTGGTCAGCGGCGACAGCGGTCCCGCAGCGTTCGGCCGCGCAGATCAGGCTTTATACGTCGCGAAACATTCCGGTCGCAACCAGGTTCAGTGGTATGAGCTGCTGGTGGCAAATGGGACGCTCGCGGCCGCCGAAAATAAGAACGATCAGGAACTCGAATTGTTCTGAACGTTACACACTCATAAGAATCCGGATGCAAACGGCTGCTTTATGTCGTGGTGGGCGCGACAGGGATTGAACCTGTGACCCTTCGCGTGTGAAGCGAATGCTCTACCGCTGAGCTACGCGCCCGGTTTGAACCGGTTGGCCGAAAGCCAGCCGGAGCACCCCGCCAGGGGCACCGGATAGGCCGGGCAGGGGAAGGCTGTCAACCAAGCCGCCTTTAGTGTTCGGAAGCGACCTGGATGGGGGTGACGGTGACGGTTGCGACGCCGCAGCCCATCAGGCCGAGTTCCTTGGCCGCAATCTCCGAGAGATCAATCACCCGGCGGTTGTGCGGCATGCGGTCGTTGACCCGCACGACGACCGAGCGGCTGTCATCGGTCCTGGCGACACGGACCATGGTGCCCATCGGCAGCACGGTGGAGGCCGCAGTATAGGCGTTGTTGTTGAGCGCCTCGCCGGTATAGGTGCGGTGCAGGTGGTGGCCGGTGCGGTACCAGGAGGCCGTGCCGGTAACGGCCGGGCCGGTTGCAACGCTCGAAACACTGGGAGCGGCCGGTTCCGGCGCGAAGGAGAGGGTGGGTGCCGCGGTCTGGGCCGGGGTGAGCGCGGGTGCTGCCGTGGCGGCTTGCATCGGCGCAGGGCTGGCACAGGCCGACAGCATTGCTGCGATTCCCATGGAGAGCAAAACGGCGGAAAACTTGCGCGGGCTCAGGGTCTGGATCGCAGAATCATGAACATTCAGCAATTTTGGCTTGGTTTGACCGGTAATGCAAGCATTCTGTGCAAGCCAGTCCGGCTCTAGGCGCAACGCGGTGAAGGCTGGTAGAAGCGCGCTTCATTGACGATCAAGGGTGGGGTGCGGCGTGGCCGGGCATTCGCAGTTTAAAAACATCATGCATCGCAAGGGTGCGCAGGACGCCAAACGGGCCCGCGCCTTTGCCAAAATGATCAGGGAAATCACTGTTTCGGCGCGCGAAGGACTGCCGGACATGGCGTTCAACCCGCGGCTTCGCACGGCCGTGATGGCAGCGCGCGCCGCCAACATGCCGCGCGATACGATCGAACGGGCCATCAAAAAGGCTGCCGGCGCCGGGGCAGGGGATGACTTCGTCGAAATCCGCTACGAGGGCTACGGCCCCGGCGGCGTCGCGGTCATCGTCGAGGCGCTGACAGATAACCGCAACCGGACCGCGCCGGCCTTGCGCACCGCTTTCGCCAAAAATGGCGGGGCGATGGGCGAGAGCGGCTCGGTCGCCTTTATGTTCAACCGGCTGGGGGTTATCCGCTACCCGGCAACCGCCGCCAGCGCCGATGCCATGCTGGAGGCCGCGATTGAGGCCGGCGCCGATGACGTTGCGAGCGATGCGGACGGCCATGAGGTGATTGCGAGCGTTGAGGGATTTTTTGCCGTGCGCGACGCGCTGGAACAAAAATTCGGAACGCCCGCCGAGGCAAAAATCGAGTGGCGGCCGAATATGACGGTGCCGCTGGATGAGGAAAAGGCCGCTGCCGTGCTGAAGCTGCTGGATGTGCTGGAAGATGATGACGATGTGCAGAGTGTCTATGCGAATTTCGAAATCGCCGATGAGATCATGCAGAAGCTGAGCGCGTGATTAATAGGCCAGTGAAGCTGTTGGGGATCGATCCCGGCCTGCGCTTCACTGGCTGGGGCATTGTGGAATCCGACGGCAACCGGCTGCGCCATGTCGCTGACGGCGTGATCGCCACCGACGCATTGCAAAGCGTACCGCTGCGGCTGAAGGCTTTGGATGATGCGCTGGCGGAATTGATTGCGCGCTACCTGCCGGATGAAGCGGCGGTGGAGGAAACCTATGTCAACCGCAACGCCACCGCGACGCTGAAGCTTGGCTACGCCCGTGGCGTGGCGCTGCTGGCGCCGGCGCGCTGCGGTATCGCGGTGTTCGAATACGGCGCCAAAACGGTGAAACTGGCGGTGGTCGGCACCGGCAATGCGGATAAGACGCAGGTTGGGTTGATGGTGCGCCGGCTGTTGCCGGGCGCGGTTGAGAAGCGCGCGGATGCCGCGGATGCGCTGGCGGTCGCCATTTGTCATGCCCATCACCGCAGCAGCCATATGCTTTGGAAACAACCGGCATGATCGCCAAACTGCGCGGCGTGATCGACGCGATCGAGGATCAGCGCTGCGTTATCGATGTCGGCGGCGTCGGCTATCTGGTCTTCGCCTCTTCGCGCACGCTCAGCGCCTTGCCGAACCCGCCAGGCATCGCCTCCTTGCTGATTGAAACCCAGGTCCGGGAAGACGCCATCTCCCTCTACGGCTTCGCGACCTCCGCCGAGCGGGACTGGTTCCGGCTGCTGACGACGGTGCAGGGGGTCGGCGCCAAAGTCGCGCTCGGCATGTTGTCGGCCCTCTCACCGGATCAGCTGATCGCCGCCATCGCGACCGGCGATAAATCTGCGTTGTCGCGCGCGCCGGGCGTCGGTCCCAAGCTGGCGCAACGCTTGGTGTCGGAATTGCGCGAGCGGGTCGGCGCCATGCCAAGCGGCGGCGCGCTGCCGGTATCCAGCACGCCCGCGGGGGGCGCCTTTGCCGATGCGCTCTCGGCGCTGACCAACCTTGGCTACCGGCGGCCGGAGGCGGAAGCCTCGTTGGCCCGGGCCGTGGCCGAACATGGCGAAAACGCCGCCTTGGATGTGTTGATCCGGGCCGGGCTGAAGGGCCTTAGCCGGTGAGCGAGGAGGACCGCCTGCTTTCCGGCGAACGGGCCGATGAGGATCGCGTCGAGATCGCGCTCCGCCCGCAGACGCTGGAGGATTTCACCGGTCAGAAGGCCACCCGGGAGAATCTGCGGGTCTTCATCGAGGCCGCCAAATCGCGCAATGAGGCGCTGGACCATGTGTTGCTGCACGGCCCGCCGGGCCTCGGCAAAACCACGCTGGCGCAAATTGTCGCCCGCGAGCTCGGCGTCGGCTTCCGGGCGACCTCCGGCCCGGTCATTCAGAAATCCGGTGATCTGGCGGCGATTTTAACCAATCTGCAGCCGCGGGACGTGCTGTTCATCGATGAAATCCACCGCCTGCAACCGGCGATCGAGGAAATCCTCTATCCGGCGATGGAGGATTTCCAGCTCGATTTGATCATCGGCGAGGGGCCAGGCGCGCGTACCGTGCGGATCGACCTGCAGCCCTTCACATTGGTCGGCGCCACCACCCGTTCCGGCCTGCTGGCGACGCCGCTGCGCGACCGGTTCGGCATCCCGCTCCGGCTGATATTCTATACCACCGCTGAGTTGACCCAGATCGTCGCGCGGATGGCGGCCAAGCTGAATATGAACCTCACCGCCGAAGGCGCCGCCGAAATCGCCCAGCGTTCGCGCGGGACGCCGCGCATCGCCGGCCGGCTGACGCGCCGGATCCGGGATTTTGCGGCGGTCGGCCGCGTCGGCGTGATCGACCGCGCGGCGGCCGATGCGGCGCTGAACCGGCTCGATGTCGATCATCTGGGTCTGGATGCGATGGATATCCGCTATCTGCGGCGGCTGGCCGAGCATCATAACGGCGGCCCCGTCGGTGTCGAAACACTGGCCGCAGCGCTGGCGGAGGCGCGCGATACGCTGGAAGACGTGGTCGAGCCGTTTCTGATCCAGGAAGGCTTTCTGCTCCGCACCAGCCGCGGACGGATGCTGGGGGACGCTGGCTGGCGGCATCTTGGCCTAAAGCCGCCACAAAAAGGCCCGGATCAGATGGATTTACTGTCCGGCGAATGAGCATCCCCTTCGAATTTTCGCTCCGCGTCTATTACCAGGACACCGATGCCGGCGGCATCGTGTATCACGCCAATTACCTCAATTTTGCCGAGCGCGCGCGGGCCGAGGCCCTGCGTGCGATGGGCGTGCCGCATGTACAAATGGTAAGCCAGTTCGGCGTTATGTTTGTGGTGCGGCGCATGAAGATAGACTATCAGCGCCCCGCGCGGCTGGATGACGAAATAAGAATCGAGACGCGGGTGATAGAAGTCGGCGGGGCAAGTGCGACGCTGCAACAGGATTTCTGGCGCGACAACGACTCGCTCGTCGTGCTGGAGGTCGGGCTGGGCTGCGCCCGGCTGGCCGACGGCAAGGCGGTCCGGATGCCGGAGACCTGGCGGGCCCGGCTGCAGTTCGAGGTCGAGCGCTAGGACGAAGTCGTTGGGCCGAGTCGTGGGTGGTTAGTTTGGAAAGGGATGTGATTTGGATCAGGCGGTAAATACAGCGGCACTGGGGGCGCCTTCGTCGAACCTGTCGCTCTGGGGATTGTTCCTCGAAGCCGATATCGTGGTGAAACTGGTGATGCTGATCCTGCTGCTGGCCAGCATCTGGGTCTGGGCGATCATCATCGAAAAATCGATCTCGGTGCGCCGGATCAACCGCGAGGCCAACAGCTTCGAGGATGAGTTCTGGTCCGGCGGCAGCCTGGAAGAGCTGTACGAGCGCGAGGGTGCCGACCCCACCAACCCGATCGCCGCCGTCTTCGGTGCTGCGATGAGCGAGTGGAAGCGCACAGTGCGGATTTCCGGCGTCGATATCGGCCATACCGCGGTGCGCGAGCGTATCGACCGCGCCATGAACGTCACCATCATGCGCGAGATGGAACGGCTGGAACGCTGGATGATTTTTCTTGCTTCCGTTGGCTCGACGGCGCCGTTCGTCGGGTTGTTCGGCACGGTGTGGGGTATCATGCATTCCTTCTCGGCGATCGCCGCCATGCATAACACCGATCTTGCGGTGGTCGCGCCCGGCATTGCCGAGGCGCTGTTTGCCACCGCCATCGGCCTGGTGGCCGCGATTCCGGCGGTGCTGGCCTATAACAAGATCAGCAATGACCTCGGCCGCTATGCCGCCAGGCTGGAAGGGTTCGGCAGCGAATTCAGCGCCATCCTCTCCCGCCAGACCGAGGAGAAGACTTAAATGGCCGGCGGCATGATCGGCCCGGGCAGCAGCCGGCGCCGCTACAAGCCGATGGCGGAAATCAACGTCACCCCGCTGGTGGACGTGATGCTGGTGCTTCTCATTGTGTTCATGGTGACGGCGCCGCTGATCACCTCCGGCGTCGATGTGAATTTGCCGCAGGCCAATGCCAAGCCGGTGAATTCGGATTCGACGCCGATCACCATTACCGTCAACGCGCAGAATCAGATTTTCCTGCAGAACAGCCAGGTGCAGCTGGTCAATCTGGTTTCAACCTTGCAGCAGATTTCGCAGAATAATCAGGACCGCAGAATCTTCGTGCGTGGGGATAGCTCCGTTACCTATGGCGACATGCTGCAGGTGATGGCGACGATCACCCAAGGCGGGTTCACCAAGGTGGCGCTGCTGGCGAAGCAGCCGGATTCGGCGCCGGGGCAATAGACGCAACGGTGAAGCCCTGCCCATGAACCGAGGGATGCGCCGCGGCGCAATTTTTTCCTTCCTTATCCATGCAGCACTTATTGCCGCCGCGATCATCGTGCTGCCGGTGCCCAAGCTCGATCAGGCGACGGATGATGCCGTGAGCGTCGACCTGGTGGGGCCGTCGGCGCCGCAGCAGGCGAATGCGCCCGGCAAGGTGGCAGCACCCGCCAACACGCCGACCGTGAACGCTGCCAATCTGGCGGAGAAACAGCCGACGCCGAAGCCGATCGTGGCGCCGCCGCCGCCGCCGCCGCCACCGCCGCCGGCGCCGGAGCAAAAGGCAATCCCGCAGCCGCCGGCGCCAGCGCCGCCGCCGCCGCCGCCGGTGGAAACGCCGAGCGTGGCACCGACGCCGCCCCCACCTCCGCCGCAGCCGCCGCAAAAAACGACTTCAACCGTGGTGCAGCCGAAGCTGCCGCTGCCGCCGATTCCGCAGCCGCCGGCACCGGCGCAAAGCCCGACGCATCAGCAGAATGTGACGAAGAATCCGGCACCGCTCAGCCAGAGCGTGCTGAATACGCTGTTGAAACTGCAGGCGCTGCAGAAGCAGGACAAGGCGCCGACGGCGCACTACAATCCGGATCAGGGCGGCGCGCCGAATGGTGGCGGTAGCAATAAGAGCACATCTAATTCCAGGCTTTCCGGTGCCAACCGGGATGGCATTGCCGCCCATGTAAAGCAGTGCTTCACCATCGATGCCGGAGCGCCGGGGTTATCAACGTTTTCCGTACTGCTGAAGGTTACGACCGACGCCACTGGAACCGTTCGCGCAGCCGAGGTAGCGCCGCAGAGCATGGGGCAGATGAGCGACCCGGTCTATGCGGCCTATGCCAATCGGGCGGTGAATGCGGTGATGAATTATCAATGCGCAACATTGCCGCTGCCAGCCAGCATGATGGGGCAGAACCAAACTTTTATTTTCCAATTTAACCCGAACCCGTGACGCGGAGGTTTTACTTATGAAATTTTTAAACCGCTCGGCCCTTATTTCGCGTCATCCGATACTCTCGCGACGGGGAGTACTGGGTGCAGGTGCGGCTGGGCTGCTGCTGCCGGGTATAGCTCGTGCACAATCGGCGTTGGGTGGTGCCGCGCCAGCGCCTGCGGCGGGCGGCAGTGATGCGCCCATTGTCGTCTCCGGCGGCCAGAATGCGCCGATACCCATCGCCATCTCGGTCTTCACAGACCCGACGAACAACCCCTCCAGCGTTGGTAGCCAGATCACCCAGGTTATCAATGACGACCTTGGACATTGCGGGCTGTTCCGGGCGATCGATCCCTCCAGCTTCGTGCCGAACTCGATGGCCAACGGGGTGCCGGTCTGGGCGAATTGGAGCATCCTCGGCGCCCAGGCCCTGGTCACCGGCGATGTCGCCGACCAGGGCGGCGGCCAGCTGCGGGTGGAATTCCGGCTTTGGAGTGTCACGCAGCAGAAACAGGTGCAAGGCACTGCCTACACCACCACCACCACCAACTGGCGCCGCATCGCCCATATTATCGGCGATGTGGTTTATCAGCAGCTGATCGGCGAGGCTGGATATTTTGATTCCCGCGTCGCTTATATCTCCGATGCCGGATCGGTAACGAGCCCGATCAAGCGGCTCGCGGTGATGGATTATGATGGCGAAAATAACCGCTTTCTGACCGATGGCGGCTCATTAGCGCTAAGCCCGGTTTTCAACCCGGGGCGCCCGACTGAACTGGCTTTTGTAAGTTTGCAGAACAACGCCGTGCGGGTCTATCTGTTTGATCTCCAGAGTGGCTCGGAGCGTCTGGTCGGCAGTTTTGGTGAACAGACCATCGGACCGCGCTTTTCCCCGGATGGAAATACGCTGCTGATGTCGGTCTTCAGCAATAGCGGCTCTGCGATCGTGAAAATGAGCGCCAATGGCGGCGGCATCACGCAATTGACCGATTACAGCTCGCTCAATGTCACGCCCTGTTATAGCCCGGACGGCTCGCAGATCGTCTTTAATTCCAATCGCGACGGCAACCAGCAGCTTTTTGTGATGGGCGCGGATGGCTCCGGCGTTAAGCGCATCAGTTTTGGCGATGGCCAGTATGGCGAACCCGTCTGGTCACCGAAGGGCGACCAGATCGCTTACACCAACTGGGGCAGCGGCAATTTCAATATCGGCGTGATGGCGCCTGACGGTTCCGGCGAGCGTAGCCTGAGCCAGGGCTTTCTGGTCGGCGGCACCACCTTCTGCCCGAATGGCCGGGTGATCATGTTCTATCGGCAGACCCCATCGGCGAATGGCCATGATTCACACTTGGTAACGATCGGTATTGACGGCTTCAACGAGCGCACGGTCGACACCCCCTCCGACGCCTCCGACCCCAGCTGGTCGCCGCTGCTGACGTAAGGCCAGGTTAGTGCGGCGTTTTTTGTTTGCGCCACCCGCCCGTTAGCGACAAACTCGGGCTATGCCGAAGATCTCGCTGGCACTGTTCGACATGCATGACGTGCTTTGCCGCTACGACCGGGCAAAGCGTCTGGACGATCTGGCGAGGCGCTCCGGCAAACCGGCGGATGAAATCTACGCGGCGATCTGGGGCTCCGGATTCGAGGGCGACGCGGATGCCGGAAAACTCGACGCCGAAGCCTATCTCGCCGGCTTCGGCGACCGCCTGGGCTATCCGATAACGCTGCGGGAATGGCTGGATAACCGAAAACTGGCGACGATGCCGATGCCGGAGACGCTGGCTATCATGGCAATGGTGAAACAGCGGGCGAAAGTGGCGGTGCTGACCAACAACCATACGCTAGTCCGCGAGCATCTGAATTTTCTGTTCCCGGAACTTTTTGCTCTATGCGGCGAAAAATCCTACGTCTCAGCCCAGTTCGGCGCCGCAAAGCCGGATCCTGAGGTGTATCTGCGCTGCGTAGCGGCAGCTGGCGGCACGCCGTCGGAGACCCTGTTCATAGACGATTCCAATACCAACGTGGAAGGTGCGCTTGCGGCCGGCCTGCAGGGGTATGTTTTTATAGGCGCGGCTTCACTGGAGCGGGCGTTAATGGCTTACGGCCTGCTTTAAAAAGGCTCACCGTTTTTATGGGCGAAATAGCGCTCGCCCTTGCTGCCGGTTGCCACCTGCAGGTCATCAAGTGGATAGACGATCTCATCGCCGGCACCGCGATCGCCAATCTCCAGGATAACAACGTCCTGCAAACTGTTGTTTTTTAAGTGATGTGGGGGGCCGCCGTGCACGAATCCGGCGCACATGCCCGGATGGAGCAGCATTTCAGTCTCGCCTGAAACCAGCGTCGGATGGCCTTCCAGCACATAAATCATCTCATCCTGCCGGCTATGAGAATGATGCAGTGACGAAACCGCGCCTGGAACCAGCGTCGTTCGGTTAACCCCGAATGCCGTTAGACCGAACGCATCCCCGAGCGGCTGCTTAACCCGGCCGATCATCATCGAGGCGAAGGGTTCAGGGTAATTCGAGACTTTGGCGCGTTTGGGGGCTTCCGCGGCCGTGAAGGCAATGGGAGGATGATCCATCGGGCTCTCCTTCGATGTGGGACCAGCCACCTATTAGCCTGCCTTGCTTTTTGCGCCCAGTCTTGCCATATCCCGCCCCGTCGGCGTTCGCGCCGGCCGCGCCCGTCGCACGGGTCGCGCCCGTCGTACGGGTCGCGCCCGTCGTACGGGCAAATTCACACGCGGGGCGCCTTTCCTGAGGTTCGCTTCAGGTCCGGTGCCGCAAGGCCAGGTCCCGCGGAGGTTTAACCGGACTATTAGGAAAGTTTTTGCATTATGGCATTACCTGACGTTTCTCTCCGCGGCCTGCTCGAGGCCGGCGTTCACTTTGGTCACCACACCCGCCGCTGGAACCCGCGCATGGCGCCGTTCCTCTTCGGCGTGCGCAACCAGGTCCATATCATCGACCTGCAGCAAACCGTCCCGGCGCTTGAAAAGGCGCTGAAGGCCGTGCGCGACGTAACCGCCGCCGGCGGCCGCGTGCTCTTCGTCGGCACCAAGCGCGCCGCCGCCGACTACGTTGCTGAATCCGCCCAGCGCTGCGGCCAGTATTACGTCAACCACCGCTGGCTCGGCGGCATGCTGACCAATTGGAAAACCATCACCGGCAGCATCAAGCGCCTGCGCCAGATGGACGAACTCCTCGCCGGTGGCGCCCAGGGCCTGACCAAAAAGGAAATCCTGAACCTGACGCGCGATAAGGAAAAGCTGGAACGCGCGCTCGGCGGCATCAAGGATATGGGCGGCCTGCCGGATATCCTGTTCATCATCGACACCAATAAGGAAAAGCTGGCGGTCGAAGAAGCCAATAAACTCGGCATTCCCGTCATCGCCGTGCTCGATTCCAACTCGGACCCGGTCGGCGTTACTTACCCGGTGCCCGGCAATGACGACGCAATCCGTGCCATTACCCTGTACTGCGACCTGATCTCCGGCGCGGTCCTGGACGGCATCAGCGCCGAACTCGGCTCCTCCGGCGCCGACCTGGGCGCTGCAGCTGAGCCGATCCTGGAAGCCCTGCCGGAGCCGGTGGCGGAAGCAACCGCGTAAAAGCAACCACTTCTTTTTTGAAAAAAAGAAGCAAAAAACTTTTTTGAATCTGAGGTATGGGCTGTGGCGGTGCCAACGCCCATGCCCCAGTATACAGAAGTTTTTTTGGTTCTTTTTGTTCACAAAAAGAACTGCTTCTCTTCGACTACAAATCTGATTTCTTTCGGAGCTTATAAATGGCTGAAATTACTGCGGCTTTGGTGAAAGACCTGCGCGAGACGACGGGCGCTGGCATGATGGATTGCAAGAAGGCGCTGGTTGAGAGCGATGGCGACATGCAGGGCGCGATTGATTGGCTGCGCAAGAAGGGCCTGTCGGCTGCGGCTAAGAAGTCTGGGCGTGTGGCGTCTGAGGGGTTGATCGGCATTGCGCTGGCGCCGGGCAAGGCGGCGATGGTTGAGATTAATGCCGAGACCGATTTTGTGGCGCGCAACGAGGCGTTTCAGGCGTTTGTGGAAACGGCTGCCAAGATTGCTTTGACGACCGGTGAGGATGCCGAGAAGTTGAAGGCGGCGCCCTATCCCGGTTCTGAGCGTAATGTCGGCGATGAGCTGGTGCATCTGGTGGCGACGATTGGCGAGAACATGACTGTACGCCGGGTTGCCGTGGTTGAAGTGCCGGGCGGCGTGGTGGCAAGCTATGTGCATGGCGCGCTGAAGCCTGGTCTGGGTAAAATCGGCGTGATCGTCGGTTTGTCCGGCAAAGCCGATGAGGCGATTGAGGCGCTTGGCAAGCAGATCGGCATGCATGTGGCGGCGACCCGCCCGGACGCGTTGAGCGTTACCGAGGTCGATCCGGCGGCGCTGGAGCGTGAGAAAGATGTGTTGTCCGAGCAGGCGCGGGCTTCCGGCAAGCCGGAGGCGATTATTGCCAAGATGGTCGAGGGCCGCATCAAGAAGTTCTACGAGGATGTTGTGCTGCTGGAACAGGTCTGGGTGCATGACGGCGAGAGCAAGGTGAAGGCGGTGGTTGAAAAGGCCGGCGCCGAGATCACCCGTTTCGTGCGTTTCCATCTGGGCGAGGGCATCGAGAAAGAGACGTCAGACTTCGCAGCTGAGGTTGCGGCTGCCGCCGGCGTCTAAACTAAAGCTTAGCGAATCTCTTGTTTGGGGCGGCTCACGCGTTTAGCTTGAGTCGCCCTTGCTTTGCCGCCTCTCTTTCAGGAGCTTTCATGACAGCGACCCCGCAATATAAGCGCGTGCTCTTAAAAGTGTCGGGTGAGGCCCTGATGGGCAAGCGGGAATTCGGTCTTGATAACGACACGGTTTCGGCCATTGCCAAGGATGTGCAGGACGTTGTTGCTATGGGGGTTGAAGTGTCGTTGGTCATCGGCGGCGGCAATATCTTCCGCGGCATTGCCGGCGCCGCAGCGGGCATGGACCGGGCACAGGCCGATTACATGGGCATGCTGGCGACGGTGATGAACGCGCTGGCGATGCAATCGGCATTGGAGAAGCTGCAGGTTCCGACCCGGGTGCAATCCGCCATTCCAATGGATTCTGTTTGCGAGCCCTATATTCGCCGGCGCGCGCAGCACCATATGAAGAAGGGCATCGTGGTGATCTTTGCCGCCGGCACCGGCAATCCGTTTTTCACCACCGACACCGCCGCGGCTTTGCGGGCGGCGGAGATGAAATGCGACGCGCTGTTGAAGGGCACCCAGGTGGACGGGGTATATTCGGCCGATCCGCGCAAGGACAAGGATGCCAAGCGCTTTGAGGAACTGACCTATCTGGAAGTGCTGTCGAAGGATTTGACCGTGATGGATGCTGCCGCGATCAGCCTGTCGCGGGAGAACAAACTGCCGATTCTGGTTTTCAATATTCACGCGCCGGGCGCTTTCGCGGCAGTGATGCGGGGTGAAGGCTTATTCACCCGGATAATTGAGAAAGCCTGATGAGAATCATCGTAAAATTATAATTTGAGGTTACCATGGCTGCCGCTCCCGATCTGACTGAATTGAAACAGGATTTGACCCGCCGCATGGACGGCGCGTTGGACGCGCTGAAGCGCGAATTCGGCGGCTTGCGGACCGGGCGCGCCAGCCCGGCCTTGCTCGATCCGGTGAAGGTGGAGGCTTATGGCTCGATGATGCCGCTTAACCAGGTGGCGACGGTCGCGGTATCGGAAGCGCGGATGATTACCGTGCAGGTTTGGGACCGGTCGATGATCAACTCCGTGGTGGCGGCGATCCGCGATTGCGGCCTGGGGCTGAACCCGCAGCCAGATGGTCAGCTCGTGCGCGTGCCCTTACCGATCTTGACTGAGGAGCGCCGCAACGAGCTCGCAAAGACCGCCGCCAAATATGCCGAGAGCGCCAGGATCGCGGTGCGCGGCGTGCGGCGTGACGGCATGGAGCAGATCAAGGCCTGGGAAAAGAAACACGACATCAGCGAGGATGATGAGCGCGACTGGTCGGAAGAAGTGCAGAAACTGACCGACGGCTACATCAAAAAGCTGGATGAAAGTCTGGCCGAGAAGGAAAAGGACATCCGCCAGGTCTGATGGCGCCGCATGGCAAATCCAATGCAGCATAATGCCGCGCCCGCACGTCCAAGCGCGGTGCCGAAGCATGTGGCGATCATTATGGACGGCAACGGCCGCTGGGCCGCAGCCCGCGGATTGCCGCGCCTGGTGGGGCATCGCGAAGGGGCCAAGGCAGTTCGCCGCAGTATCGAGGCAGCGATCGGGCAGGGGGTGAAATACCTCACGCTGTTCGCCTTCTCATCGGAGAACTGGCAACGGCCGCAGGAGGAAGTGTCGGATTTGCGTGGTCTGCTGCTGCAATATCTGCGCAGCGAGCTGCAGGAATTGCATGAGGTCGGGGTTCGGCTGCGGGTGATCGGCGAGCACACAAGGTTTGGCCCGAATGTTGTGGCTGAGCTGGAAGCTGCAGAGGCGAAGACCGCGCGGAATGAAAAACTGACCTTGCTGCTGGCGCTGTCCTATGGCGGCCGGGCGGATATTGTGGCCGCGGCCCAGCGGGCCATTGCCGAGGGCATCGCACCGGAAGCGTTGACGGAGCAAAAATTTGCCTCATATCTGACCACAGCCGGCGTGCCGGATCCGGATTTGCTTATCCGCACGAGCGGTGAGCAGCGGATTTCCAATTTTCTGCTTTGGCAGACCGCCTATGCCGAGCTGGTCTTCACCGATGTGCTATGGCCGGATTTCGGAGAAAAGGATTTTGCCGCCGCGATCGGCAAATTCACGAAGCGGGAGCGGCGTTTTGGCGCGCGCCCTGAGTGATCCGGTGAGCCCGTTCGCCAAGGCCGAAGGCCCGGCAGGTCAGCCCGCGGGAAACAGCAAATGGTCGGATTTCGGCATAAGGCTGGCCTCGGCGCTGATTCTGGCGCCGATTGCGCTGGGCGCACTTTGGTCTGGCGGGCTAGCCTGGGAAGCGCTGGTCGCGGTGGCGATGTTCGGGCTGGCCGGGGAATGGACCCGGCTGTGCGGCTTGAAGCGCTGGAATATTGCGATTTTCATGGCGGTCATCGCCTCCCTGCTGCTGGCCGTGACGCTCGGCTGGATTGCCGGGCTGCTGGGCATGTTGCTTTTCACCTTGGTCACAACCTGGCGCTTTGGCTGGTTTGCGGCGTTCGGCATTCCCTATATCGGCCTTGGCGGGTTTTCACTGCTCTGGCTGCGGCTGCAGCCGCAAGCCGGGTTACGGGATACGTTGTTCCTTTTGGCCGTCATCTGGGCCACCGATATCGGCGCCTATCTGGCCGGCCGGTTGCTGGGCGGCCCCAAGCTCGCGCCGCGGATCTCGCCGGGCAAAACCTGGAGCGGTTCGGTTGGCGGGTTGATCATTGCCGGGCTGGCCGGCGCGCTGCTCGCGGATGGCGGGCACGGCATTTCGCTATGGGCATTGCCGGCGGCGCTGTTGCTCAGCCTGTGCGCGCAGGCCGGCGATTTGCTCGAAAGCGTGATCAAGCGCAAATTAGGCGTTAAGGATTCCGGCCGGACGATTCCGGGCCATGGCGGCTTGTTTGACCGGTTGGATGGGTTTTTGGCGGCAGCACCCGTGGCTGTCATATTGGCGCTGTTGGCGCATCACGGAGGGTCGCTGATGGTGCAGGGGGTGATGCCGTAATGGCGGTAAAAATCGTGACAATTCTCGGCTCGACCGGCAGTGTCGGCACGCAAACCCTTGATATATTAGCAGAAAACCTGGATCGCTATCACGTGCGCGCGCTGGTTGGTGGCCGCAACATCGCACTTCTGGCCGAGCAGGCGAGACTCTTCCGGCCCGAACTGACGGTGGTGGCGGAGGAATCCCTGTTGGAAGATCTGCGGGCAGCGCTGGCGGGCAGCAATCTTGCATGCGCCAGCGGCCGCGCCGCGGTCATTGAAGCCGCGGCGATGCCGGTGGACTGGACGATGTCGGCCATCACCGGCGTGATCGGGCTGGAGCCGACCTTGGCCGCGGTCCGGCACGGCGGCACCATCGCTTTTGCCAATAAGGAAGCTTTGGTTTCCGCCGGCGATGTTTTTCTGCGTGCCGTCTCCGAACATGGCGCGACGCTGCTTCCGGTCGATTCCGAACATAACGCCGTCATGCAGGCGATGGCCGATAACAATCTCCACGCTGTCGAGAAGATCGTGCTGACCGCCTCCGGGGGCCCCTTCCGCAAATTGAGCTATGAGGAAATGCGGGCGATCACGCCGGAAGCGGCGCTGCGGCACCCGGTCTGGTCCATGGGCGCGAAAATTTCGATCGACAGCGCAACGATGATGAATAAAGGATTGGAAGTTATTGAAGCTGCGAGATTATTTTCTCTGACGTCCGAGCAGATCGAAGTTGTCGTGCATCCGCAATCAGTGATCCATGGGCTGGCCTATTACACCGACGGCAGCGTGCTGGCGCAGCTCGGCGCGCCCGATATGCGGATCCCCATCGCCCATAGCCTGGCCTGGCCGCAGCGGCTGGCGACCAAGGCGCCGCGGTTGAACCTGGCGGAAGTGGCAAAATTGGAATTTTTTCCGCCCGACGAGGAATGTTTCCCGGCCCTTCGTGTTGCCCGCGAGGCCTTGCTGGCCGGCGCCGGCGCGCCGACGGTATTGAATGCGGCCAATGAGGTTGCAGTCGCGGCGTTCCTTGCCCGCAAGATCGGCTTTCTGGATATCGTTTCCATCGTCGAATCGGTACTGACGCAACTGGGTGCGCCGCCGGTGCTTGATCTTGCCGCCGTTCTGGCGCTGGACAATGCGGCGCGCGATGCGGCCACCCGGCTGACGGCGGCGAAGGCCGCCTGATTTTTGCGCGGCGAAAGCCGCTTGAGTATTTAAGAGGATCAACGCCGATGACCGAGTTTCTCCGCTCCATTCTGGCCTTTGTGGTTGTCCTTGGGGTGCTGGTGTTTTTCCACGAGCTTGGCCATTATTTGGCGGCGCGGGCGCGCGGCGTGGTGGTTGAGGCATTCTCGGTCGGTTTCGGACCGGCGCTGCTGTCCTGGAAGGCTAAATCCGGCACCGTATGGAAAATCTCGGCCTTGCCGCTTGGCGGCTACGTGAAAATGCAGGGATGGGGCCAAGAAGATAACGGCGAGCCGATGCTGCCGGGTTCGTTCGGTGCGGCATCCCTGGGCTCACGGGCAATGATCGTCGCGGCGGGGCCGTTTGCAAATTTAATTTTAGCCTTCGCCCTGTTCTGCGGCCTGTTTCTGTTCGCGGGGCAAGTTCAGGTGGCGCCGATATTGAGCAAGATTTCTGCCGGATCGCCGGCTGCTTTGGGCGGGCTGCTGCCGGGCGACAAAATTCTGACCGCGAACGGCAAGCACATCCAATATTTTGAAGATCTGCAGCAAATCATCGTCAGCCATCCTGCCGCCGAGCTTAACGTAAGCTTCAGCCGCAACGGGGTGGTGCAGAGCAAGACCCTGCTGACCGGCAAGAAACAATCCGGCGGCCCCGCAATTGGGTTTCTGGGCGTAGAAGGTGATCAGGAGATGCTGCAGCGTTATACGGTGCCCGGCGCGGTCGCGGCCGCGGGCACTGAGACATGGAACGTGACGGCGGCGACGCTGAACGGGCTTTGGAATCTGGTATGGCACCATACCGGCGCCCAGGATCTTGGCGGCCCGCTGCGGATTGCCCAGCTTTCCGGCCAGGTGGCGGCGCTGGGCGTTGCAAGCCTGGTCTCCTTCATCGCGATGCTTTCGGTTAATCTGGGACTGGTCAACTTGATCCCGATCCCGATCCTGGATGGCGGGCATCTGCTGTTTTACGCCGGTGAGGCGATCTACGGAAAACCGATTCCACGCCGCGCTCAGGAGATCGGCCTGCGCTTCGGTTTCGCCCTTCTGCTGAGCCTCTTCGCCTTCACGACCTTCAACGACCTTACCCAGCTCGGCGCCCTGCACTGGGTCGCTCATCTTTGAGACGGCTCGAAAATCATCGCTTGCCGACTGACTAGAGCGACTTCTGAAACAGCCTCATGCCAAAGGCTGCTAAAACGGTTGCGGCGCAGCCTTGCGGCGGGCGGCGGCGCGTGTCAAAGCCCGCGCGTAGCGCTTTGTCACAGCATTGCCTGCCGGTTGCGGCTGGCAAGAACGGGGTTGCCTCTGTACTGTGCTCGCGCGCTGGATTCCTGGGGCAGCCGGTTTGCCGGTTGGTTCGACGCCGTGCCTGAATTTGCTATGGGGGGTTGATTATTGCTTAAGCCGCGCTCGGTCCTACTGGCCTCCGTCTGCTTGCTTCCTAGCCTGTTGGGTCCTGGTCTTCTCGGGTACGGCCGCGCCATGGCGCAGTCCGCCGGTGCGCCGGGCGCCGGTGCGCCGGGCGCCGCGGTGCCCGATCAAGCGCCGGTGCAGAGCGGCGGCAGCATTGCGGCGATCAACGTCACCGGCAATCAGCGCATCGAGACCGGCACGATCGAAAGCTATATGGTCATCCAGCAGGGCGACCCGTTCGATCCCAATAAAATCAACCTGAGTGTGAAGACGCTCTACGCGACCGGGCTGTTCCAGAACGTCTCGATCACCCGCCAGGGCAACAACCTGAATGTCGCGGTGGTGGAAAACCCAACCGTCAACCAGGTCTTTTTCGTCGGCAACAAAACCGTCGCGGATAAGGATGCGCAGGCGGCGATCTCCCTGAAACCGCGGGCCGTGTTCACCCCAGCGGCAGCGGAAGCGGATCGCCGGACGCTGCTCGATCTCTACGCGAAAAAGGGTCATTTCGACGCGACCGTGACCCCGAACATCATCAAGCTGTCGGATAACCGGGTCAACGTGGTGTTTCAGTGCACCGACGGCACGCAAACGCTGATCAGCCGGATCACCTTCATCGGCAACCGGAATTTCAGCCAGAGCAAGTTGCGGGAAATCGTTTCAACCCGGCAACAGGCCTGGTACCGCTTTCTCTCCAGCACCGACCAATACAACCCCGACCGCATTCAGTATGACGAGGCATTGCTGCGGCAATTCTATCTGCACCAGGGCTATGCCGACTTCCAGATGAACAGCGCCAATGCGGAACTGGCGCCGGATCGCAAATCCTTTTATCTGACCTATAATTTTACCGAAGGGCCGCGCTACCGGGTCGGCAGCCTGACGGTCGAATCCAGCATTCGTAACCTCTCCGGCAAACAGCTGCGCCCCTTGGTGCCGATTTCCAAAGGTGACTGGTTCGACGGCGATGCGATTGCCGAGGGCATCACGGCGGTCGCGACCAAGGCGCAGGATCTGGGCTACGCCTTCGCCCAGGTGAACCCCTATGTGAAGACCGATCCGGCAACCAAGCTCGCAACCATCAAGCTTTCGGTCGTGCAGGGCCCGGAAGTGTATATCCAGCGCATCGACATCACCGGCAACACCAGGACCGAGGATAAGGTCATCCGGCGGGAACTGACGGTGGCCGAAGGCGACGGCTATAATCAGACCAAAATCGACAAATCGACGAGCAATTTGAAGAATCTCGGCTTCTTCAAGGATCAGAAGATCACCAATTCGCCCGGCACCACGCCGCAGCAGGTCATTCTCAATACCCATGTCAAAGAGCAGGCAACCGGCCAGTTCTCGCTCGGCGGTGGTTATTCGTCCGATCTCGGCGCGCTGTTGAACGCCGGCCTCAGCCAGAACAACTTTCTCGGAACCGGCGTTAACGCAAGCCTGAATGCGGTGCTGGCGCAGCGCGGCACACAGATCAACATCGGGGTGACGAACCCGTATTTTCTCGACCGCAACCTGATCGCAGGCTTCGATCTGTTCCGTACCGTGACCGATTCCTATACCTCCTCCGGCTCGAGCTATTCTTATTCAGAGAGCGATATCGGCGCTGACGTGCGCATGGGCTATCGCTTCAACGCCAATGTGCGGCAGTCCTTCACCTATACGGTCAGCCAGCGCGATGTGTATGATATCCCCAGCGGCTCCAGCCTTTACGTGACCAATGAGGCCGGCATTTCCAGCCTGTCGCAGATCAGCCAGACGATCTCCTTTGACTATGTCGATGACGATCAGACGCCGACCTCCGGCCTGTTGCTCGATCTGACCACCGATTATGCCGGGCTTGGGGGCACCGCCAAATTTGCCCGGTTGAGCCCGGATGCGACCTATTACATCCCGCTCGAGCATATTTTCGGCAACAAGGCCTGGGTGTTGAAGTTTAGCGGCACGGCCGGTTACCTGATCCCGACCTTCGGCTACGACACCCATATCATCGACCGGTTCTTCCTGGGCGGCGATTCGCTGCGCGGCTTTGCCGATGGCGGCGTCGGCCCGCACGATGTTTCCACTGGCGACAGCCTTGGCGGCCAGGTCATGTGGTCGCAATCGACTGAACTGCAGTTTCCAACGCCGTTCTCACCGAGTCTGGGCATCAACGGTTTTGCGTTCGTCGACACCGGCAGCACCTATGGCTTGCCGAATTCGGAAATTGTTCAGGACGGCCCGGCCTATGACAGCGCTTCGCCCCGGCTGGGCGCGGGTGTCGGCGTTGCCTGGAATACGCCTTTTGGTCTGATCGACCTTTCCTTCGCTGAGCCGATCATCAAACAGCCTGACGATCAAATTCAGCAATTCCGCGTTTCTTTTGGTACGAGGTTCTAGTGGTTTCCATGTCGCGTGTTTCACAATATCTTTTTCTGACTGCCGGCTTGCTCGCCGGCGGCTCGCCTAGCGCGATTGCACAATCATCGCCCGGCTATTTCATCCCGCCCAGCGCCGCGCCCGCCGCTCCGGTTCATCACGTGGCGCCCCCTGTCCAGGCGCCGGTGCAGGCCCCAGCGCCGGCTGCACCGGCTGCCCCGCAACAGGCCCAGCAACAGCTGCCGCCGGTCCCCTCACTGCCGCCGCTGGCGGCCGGAACCCCGCCGCCCGTCGCGGTGATCGGCGTGTTGAGCGTGCCTTCCGTGATGCAGGGATCGACCGCGGCGCAGGGCGTGCAAACCATCATCCGTGGCCGTCAGACGGCCCTGGCCGCCGACGCGGAGAAGGCCCGCACAAAAATCCAAGCGTTGCAGAAAGCCATAACGGCGCAACGCGCCAAACTGAGCGATACCCAGCTTGAGGCCAAGGAACAGGCGCTGCAAAATGAAATCGCGACCACGCAGACCGAGTTTCAGGCCCGCAACCAGGCAATTCAAAATTCCGGCCAGGCTGCACTTGGTCAGATCGAGGCGACCCTAATTGCGGTGATCCGTCAGGTAGCACAGTCTCGCGGGATGAACCTGGTGTTGCATCGCGAACAGGTGGCGCTCAACATCAACGCCTTTGATATCACCACCGACGTGACGACGCAGCTGAACAAGCTGCTGCCTTCGGTCACGGTTCCGCCGAGCGTCGTGACGCCCGGCATGGCGGTGAGCGCCCCGGACCAGACTCAAGATCAAGGGAACGGCCAGTAAGGTCCGGATGACCGCCGTATTTGACCCGACAACCACGGCCAAACCCGGCGATCCCCGCTTTTTCCAGAAAGCAGGACCTTTCAGCGTCGCCGATATCGCGCTGGCGCTGGGCGCTGAGGTCAAAAGCCCGCCCGAGGTTGTGTCACGAATGATCAGCGGCCTGGCGTCTTTGCAATCCGCCGGGCCACTTGATGTCAGCTTTCTCGATAACCGCCGCTATGCGGTGCTTCTGGACGCCACCAGCGCCGGTGCGGTGATCGTGCACCCGGAATTCGCGGCGCGGGTCCCGGCCGGCGCCATAGCCATCGTCACGCCGGAACCCTATCTGGGCTGGGCGAAGGTCTCGGCGCTGTTTCATCCGCCTGCCAGCCCGAAGCCGGGCGTGCATCCGGCCGCCAGCGTTCATCCGGCCGCGGTGATCGACGCCGGCGCCGAAATCGGCGCGGGCGCTGTCATCGGTGCCCGGGCGGAGATCGGTGCTGGCTGCATCATCGGCCCGCTCGCCGTCATCGGCGATGGGGTTTTGATGGGTAAAGCCTGTCGGATCCACGCCCATGCCACCATCTCTCATGCGATTCTGGGAGACCGTGTCGTGGTTTATCCGGGCGCCCGGATCGGCCAGGACGGCTTCGGCTTCGCCATGTCCAAAAGCGGCTTCGTCGCCGTGCAGCAGCTAGGACGGGTGATAATCGGCGATGCCGCCGAGATCGGCTCAAACACGACCATCGATCGCGGCTCGGTCCAGGATACCGTGATCGGCGCCGGCGTTCACATCGACAATCTGGTGCAAATCGGGCACAATGTTAAAATTGGGAAAGGGACCGTGATCGTGGCGCAGGCAGGAATTTCCGGCTCGACGATGATCGGCGACCAGGTGATCATCGCTGCCCAGGCTGGTGTCACCGGACATTTGAATATCGGTGAAAATGCCAGGATCGGCGCGCAATCCGGCGTCATGGCCGATGTCGAGGCCGGCACTGAGGTGCTGGGCGCGCCGGCGCAGCTCTCAAAGGCGTTTTTCCGCGAGGTAGTAACACTTCGGAAGCTCGCGCAGGCGGGCCGCAGCAAGGCCGGCCAGAAACCCAATAAAACAGACAGCACGGATTGACGCTGATGGACGCAACCTCACAAACCGAAGCCAGCCTGCCGCCGATCGACGTAGCCGTTATCGAGGCCAGCCGGCTGATGAACATGATCCCGCATCGCTACCCGTTTCTGCTGGTCGACCGGCTGGTTGACGTGCGGCGCGATCATTCCGCAATCGGCATCAAAAATGTTTCGGTCAACGAAAATTTTTTTCAAGGCCATTTTCCGGGTCACCCGGTGATGCCGGGCGTGCTGATCGTGGAGAGCATGGCGCAGACCGCGGCGGCGCTGGTGATCGAAACCCTGGCACCCGGACAGACCATGCCGATCGTTTATTTTATGTCGATCGACAGCGCGAAATTTCGCCGGCCGGTGGTCCCCGGCGACCAGCTGCGCATTCATGTCACCAAGGATCGCAAGCGGGGTAATGTCTGGCGCTTCAATGGAGTCGGCAAGGTCGAGGGCGTAACGGTCGCGGAAGCCCAGTTCACCGCCATGATCGTGGACGATCCCAAGCCGGAATAGACGTTCCGGATCAATGACTTGCCCAGGGCCTGACCAGGAAATAGTCGGAAATAATGATTGACTGGCATAACTTAAGCGCGCCGCGTAGAGCGTGGCCGTACGGCAGCCAAGGCTTTATAAAAAGGTTTGAATCGTGCGGACGCTGATACACCCGACTGCCATCATCGAGCCCGGAGCTAGTCTTGGCGAGGGTATAAAAATCGGCCCGTTCTGCACCGTCGGGCGCGACGTGGTGCTCGAGGATGGGGTGGAGCTGGTCAGCCATGCCGCCATTGAAGGGCGCACGCGGCTAGGCGCCGGCGCCAAGATTTTCCCCTTTTGCACCATCGGGCTGGCGCCGCAGGATCTGAAATACAAAGGCGAGGACACGGCGACGCGCATCGGCCCGCGCACGCAGATCCGCGAGCATGCCTCGATCCATCGCGGCACGGTCACCGGCACGGGCGTCACCGTGATCGGCGCGGACTGCCTGCTCATGGCGACCGTCCATGTCGGGCATGACTGCATTATTGAAGATGGCGTGGTAATCGCAAATAATGTCGCGCTCGGCGGCCATGTGGAAGTGGGGGCGCGCGCCATTATCGGTGGCAATGCCGCGGTGTTGCAATTCGCGCGCGTCGGCGCCGGCGCCATGGTCGGCGGACTGACCGGTGTCACGCGCGATGTGATCCCCTATGCGCGGGTGTTCGGTACCCGTGCGCAGCTTCTAGGGCTCAATCTCATCGGGCTGCAGCGCCGCGGGCTGGAAAAGCCCCAGCTGCATGCCGTAAACCGCGCCTACAATTTTCTCTTCAACGGGCCTGGGGTTTTTGCCGAACGGGTGGCGGAACTCACGGAAACAAATGCGGATCCCTATGTCGGGCAGATTCTCGATTTCATAGCCGCTCCGAGCAAACATGGCATCCTGACGAATGTTGCCGGCGAGGAAGAGTAGGGATTTTCCGTTTTTTGAACAAAAGAAGTTTCGTATGAAATCGCGCAAGAGCTCCCTGGGCATCATTGCAGGCGGCGGCAATTTGCCGGGCCAGGTGGCGGCCGCCGCGCGCGCTGCCGGACGCGAGGTTTTCATCGCCGCGATCGACGGCTTTGCCGATCCCTCCGTCATCGCCGCTTTTCCCCACCAGTTCTTCCGGCTGGGCGCCATCGGCGCGATCCGCCAGTCCTTGCGTCAGCATGAATGCACCGAGGTCGTGATGATCGGGCCGGTCAAACGGCCGTCGCTATTGGCGCTCCGCCCGGATGCGGAGGGCGCGAAACTGCTGGCGAAAATCGGCCGCGCCGCCTTTGCCGGCGACGACGGGCTGCTCGCCGCGATTATCCGTGTTCTGAACGAGGATGGTTTCACCGTGCTCGGCGCCCATGACATCATGGCCGACATGCTCGGGCCCTCCGGCTTGCTTACGGCAACCGCGCCGGACCCGGCGGCAATGGCCGATGTCGAGCGCGGGGTATTGGTGCTTAAAATTATTGGGCCGGCGGATGTGGGCCAGGCATGCGTGGTGCAGCAGGGGATTGTGCTGGCGATGGAGGCGGTTGAGGGAACCGACGCGATGCTGAGCCGCGTCTCCGGCCTGGCCCGGCCGGGGCCTGGCGGCGTGCTCGTGAAACTTGCCAAAAGCGGACAGGACCGGCGTGCGGATTTGCCGACGCTCGGCCGGCAAACCATTCAAAACGCCAGTTTGGCGGGTCTGCGGGGTATCGCTTTTGAAGCAGGTGGGACTATTCTAACGGACAGACAGGAAATGATCGAAGCGGCCGATGCGGCGGGCCTGTTCCTGATCGGTGTCGGGGCCTGAGGGCCATAACCGGAGGGGGACGCAATGAGCGGAGACTTTACCTATCTACATACGATGCTGCGGGTGAAAAACCTCGACGCAAGCGTGAAGTTCTACACCGGCTTGCTGGGGATGCATGAGATCCGTCGCCATGAAGTGACGGAGGGAAAATACACCCTCGCCTTCATCGGCTATGGCGAGGAAAAGACCCATACCGTGCTGGAGCTGACCTATAACTGGGGCCAGGATGAGGGCTATGAGATCGGCACCGCCTTCGGACATCTGGCGCTGGGCGTGCCGGATGTTCGCGCCACCTGCGATCGCTTACGCGCAGCTGGCGCAAAAATCAGCCGGGAGCCCGGCCCGGTGAAATTCGGCACCACCGTCATCGCCTTCATCGAGGATCCGGACGGCTATAAAATTGAACTGATCGAGCGTAAGGCGAATTAGGCAGTGAACCCACCCGTCATTGAGCCTTCGCGGGCGCCGCCGTTGCGCCTGCCGTTCCGGCTGTTCCTGGCCGGTCTGTCGATCACGGAGCGGCTGGCGCCGAAATTTCTGTTACCGAAGCTCGATGCCGGGGCGCTCATAAAATCGGCGGGGGTGAATATATCCCCGGGTGCCGAACTGGGACTGCGGCAGCTCACGGCATCGCTGGCGGCCGATACCGAGCTCACGATGTTCGGCAAACTTTCGGTCTATTGGGATTTTGTCCGGCTGCTGCGGAACGCAGCGCAGATCGAAGAAAAACTGGCCAAAAATCCGGCGATCGCTGGAGCACCGGTCATCGCCCCGATTTTTATCCTTGGCCTGCCGCGCAGCGGCACCACCTTTCTCCACGAATTGCTTGCGCAGGACAACAGCAATCTGGTGCCGCGGGCTTGGCAGACGATTTATCCGGAGCCGCGCGCGCGGGATTTTTCAGCTGCCGGTGACCGCCACGTTAATATTGTTAACGGGCAGTTAAAATTTTTTGGCGGCATCGCGCCGGAATTTCCCCAGCTGCATCCGATCGATGCCGAGAGCCCGCAGGAATGCAGCGAAATTACCGCCGCCGTTTTTCAGAGCCTGCGGTTTGATACCACATTTCGGGTGCCGGACTACCAGGCATGGATCGACGCCCGCGGGCATCTGGAAGCATTCGAATTCCATCGGAAATTCCTGCAGGTTCTGCAACATGGCACGGGCCTTACGCGCTGGGTGCTGAAATGCCCGGATCATTCCTTCTGCCTGGAAGCGATCATGCAAATCTATCCGGATGCGCAGTTCGTGGTCGTGCATCGCGACCCGATGAAGGTGTTCGCCTCGGTTGCGCATCTGACCGAAGTTTTGCGGCGACCGTTTTTAAAAAACATCGACCCGGTGGAAATCGGCACGCAGGTTACCGAACGCTGGGTTGACGGCGCGCAGCGCCTTGTGGATTTCGACCAGCACGGCGATGTCGATCCAGCCAGAAAAATCCATGTGCATTACGACGAACTTGCCAATGTACCGATGGCGGCGGTGGCGCGCATCTACGAGCATTTCAATCTGCCGCTGACAGCCACTGCAACAACGGCGATGGAAACATTTTTGAAAAACAGAAAATCCGGCGGCTACGGCGGCGAGCGCAGATATGTGCTGGACCGCTTCGGAATCAATCCGCAATTGCTGAAGCCGCAGTTCTCACCCTATGTGAGTTATTTTGGTATCAGCATTTAAAGCAAAGCAGTTCTTTTTTGAAGCATTCTGCGTGGCCCGATTCAGACTTCGCGGCTTTGCCGCTCAGTCATCGGGGCGCGAGAATCAAAGAACTCCTTTTACTCTAGGTCATGGGCTTTGGCCGAGCCAACGCCCCAGGCCCAGCATAGAAAAGTTTTTTTGCTTCTTTTTGTTCACAGAAAGAAGTGCTTCTCGTAGAGTCTTTTTATGATTCCGATTAAAGCGGCGGCTTTGCGATTAGGGCATGGGCTCTGGCGGCAGTTGCCTCAGGATTTTCGCCGGCGAGGCATGAGCGGGCTGGCGGCGACTCTGGCCCGCAAGCCGGACCGGCCGGGGCCAAGCCGCAGCAATGGCATTGTGGTCGCGGGCGATGTTGCGGGCGCCAATGGGTTGGCCGAGAGCGCGCGGATTATGCATGAGGTGATTGCGGCGCATGGACTGGCGCGCGGCCTGTTGCCGCTTGGGCTGCCGAGCGTTGTTCCCACGACGCCGGCCGATGTGCCGGGGGATGCGGCGCTACTTGCGGTTTTGAATGCCCCCATTCTGCCCGTCGGCCTGTTGCGGCTGCGGCGGGATTTCATTGCCGGCCGGCGGGTGATCGGCATGTGGGCGTGGGAGCTGCCGGTGCTGCCCGGAGACTGGCGGTATGGCGCGCGGTTCGTGCATGAGATCTGGGCGCCCTCGCAATTCACCGCCGATGCGGTGGAGGTTCTGGCGCCCGGCGCCGTGCGCGTGGTGCCGTATCCTTTGGCGGCATTGCCGGCGATGGAAGTGGAGGGCGACAGGGACAGCTTTAACTTGCCGGCGGACGTGCTGGTGGTGCTGACAATTTTCAACCTTGCCTCCAGCATGGCGCGAAAAAATCCGCTGGGGAATATCGCCGCGTTCAAGGCTGCCTTTGGGGCGCGCAAGGATTGCCTGTTTGTGCTGAAGGTATCGGGCTCCGAGGTTTACCGGGAAGATCTAAAAATCATCGAGGCGGCGATTGCCGGTGCGGCGAATATACGGCTGATTTCCGAGACGCTGCCGGAGCCGCAATTGCGCGGCCTGATCGCTGCTAGCGATATCGTCATGTCGCTGCATCGATCAGAAGGCTTTGGCCTGGTGCCGGCAACGGCGATGCTGCTGGGCCGCCCGGTCGTGGCTACCGGGTGGTCAGGAAATCTAACGTTTATGACGGAAGAGACATCAGCGCTGATCGATTATCGCCTGATCCCGGTGGTCGACCCGCGCGGCAATTACGATTTGCGCAATGCGCAATGGGCCGAGCCGGATGTGGAAGATGCCGCTGTCTGGTTGAAGCGTTTGGGAGATGATTCTGGTCTGCGGCAGTCCATGGGTGAGGCCGGGCGGCGCCATGCGCAGGGCGCCATCGGCGCCGGGCCGGTGCTGGCGGCGCTCGCCGCCAACGGTATTGCGTGAAACTGCTGGTCTGGCATTGGGGCCGCCGCGGTGCCGGGCCCATTTTTGCGGTACAGTTGCGCGATGCGCTGTCGGCGCTGGGAAACGACATCGCTCTGTCGCTGGCTAAGGATGCGGAGATTCTGGCGCCACCCAACGCCGTGCAATGCGATTGGGCCGAACCCACTTATACCAACGCTGCCGATTATCTGCTGCAGCGCACCGCATCCTTGCTGCCGTCGCGCCGCAGCCTCGCGCAACTGAAACAAATCAGTCCGGATTTTGCGATTTGTGCCATGCCGGCATTGCTCGACCAGCGGATGGTGCGGGCGTTACGGAAACAGCGCATTCCGTACGCGGTGCTGGTGCATGATGCGGCGGCCCACCCCGGCGACGGCCTGAGCTTTCGCCTGCTTGGCCAGGCCAGGCTGCTCCGCGATGCCGCGGCGCTGTTTCCGATGAGCGCGCATGTGCAGGCGCAATTGCAAGACCAGGGCTTTGGCCGCAATGGCCAGACCGTCACAAAATTATTGCATCCCCCCTTCAGTTTCGGCGCCATGAAGCCGGCCTTCGCCCACGGCGGCAAACCGCGCGTATTAAACTTCGGCCGGCTGCTGCCTTATAAAGGCCTCGACATGCTGGCTGACGCGCTGACCGCCTTGGGCCCGGATTTGCCGTTCGAAATGCGCATCTGCGGCGACGGCCCGGTCTCCGAGGAACTCGCCAGGCTACGCGCGATGCCCGGCGTGCAGGTCGACCACCGCTGGATACCTGAATCCGAACTGCGCGACCTGATCGAATGGTCGGACGCCGTGGTGCTGCCGTATCGCGAAGCCAGCCAATCCGGCGTTGCGGCCGCAGCCATCGGCCAGGGCCGGCTGGTTGTCGCAACCAATGTCGGCGGCCTGCCCGAACAACTGGCGAACACGCCGGGCGCCATCCTATGCGAGCCCAACGCGGCTGCGATCGCCGAGGCCTTGAAACAAATCAAAGCGCCCACAAAGCCGGCATCTGCAATCAGCGCCGAAGCAAATTGGCAGACCATTGCAGCAAAAATGCTGGAAACGTTGAAGAAAATCTAAGCTAAGGAAAGCAGTTCTTTTTTGAATTCTGGCCGGGGGCGCTGACGGAGATAACGCCCACGCCCTGAGCAATAGAAGTTTTTTGCTTCTTTTTT
>JAMFSE010000051.1 GCA_026225115.1 Rhodovastum atsumiense | reverse complement strand
TCTCCATACAATTTGGAGCGAACCAGCCATGAAACGCGCACTAGCCTTGATCCTGTCTTTGGGCCTGCCCAGTATCGCGATCGCAGCCACGCCAGCTACGCCAGAGCGCCTACGCGGCGTTATTGAATCCGTTACCCCGGGATCGATTACATTGCAGACAAAAGACGGCACAACCCAGACGCTCGAACTGTCAGCCACCACACGCTACACGATCGTGAGTAAAGCCAGCCTGAGCGACATTCTACCCGAAAGCTATATCGGCACGGCGGCCAAAGGTTCCGGCGCCAATATGATCGCGCTCGAGGTTGTCATCTTCCCGCCCGTCATGCGCGGCGCCGGTGAAGGTCATTACCCCTGGGACCCGCTGCCGGATGTGGTGGGGGCCCCGGCTAGCGCTCCCAGCAGCATGACCAATGGGAGCGTTTCCAGCATTATGCCCACGCCTGCAAAGATTGGCAGCTCAATGACCAACGGCAGCGTTCAGACGGTCTCGGCCCTGCCGGGTGCCAAACAGATCAGCGTCGTTTACAAGGGCGGCAAGCAGATTATTCTGGTGCTGCCTTCGACGCCCGTGGTTGCGCTAGCACCCGCAACCCATACGGTGCTTATGCAGGGCGCCCAGGCGTTCGCAGTCGTTGTTGATGAGGGTGGAAAATTCTCAGCCAAATACATCGCGGTTGGCGCCAAAGGTGTTACGCCGCCGATGTAGCGGCCTAGATGCTAAACGTCTGTGGCAGTCTCAGGCGAAATCGGCGTCATCGCCGGGTGAGCGTTCTTCCGCAAGTGTTTTTAAATCAGCCTCGCTGAGGCCGTATTCCTGCATTTCGACTTCACGGGCGCGATGCCAGAATTCTTCCGCGCGATCATCCGGACACCCAGCTTCTTCCCATAACGTGAAGGCGCGCTCACGCACGTGGTTATCGAAAGTATCAAGCTTGTCCAGCATCTTCCCCTCCAATTCCGGGCATTATAACACGGCCATGCAGCCCGACCGATGACGCTTGCATGAGCTTATGTTCATTTTGGATATCGGAGGTTGCACACATAATTCCAGGCTCCACGTCAAGCACCGCCGGAAAATAGCCCCGGCGGAAGGAGTCATACCATGACCGATATCAAACAGAAAAAAATTGCCGTTCTGGCGACCGATGGTTTTGAACAATCGGAGCTGACAGAGCCTGTCAAAGCGCTGCGCGCCGCGGGCGCACAGGTCAGCATTGTCTCGTTGAAGCCCGGCGAAATCCAGGGCATGAAACATCACGACAAGGGCGACAAGACCAGGGTGGATCTGGAATTGTCCAAGGCCAGGCCGGAGGATTTCGATGCTTTGGTGTTGCCGGGCGGGGTTGCCAATCCCGACACCCTGCGCGTTGACGAAAATGCCGTCGCTTTCATCGATCATTTCGTCAAAGCCAAAAAGCCGATCGCGGCGATTTGCCACGGCCCCTGGACGCTCATCGAGGCGAATGCCGTGCGCGGCAAGACTCTCACTTCCTGGCCGTCGCTTAAGACGGATTTGAAAAACGCCGGCGCCGAATGGGTTGACCGCTCGGTCGTTGTGGACGGCAACCTCGTCACTTCCCGCAAGCCCGACGATCTGGCCGACTTCAACCGCGAATTTTTGGCGCTGCTCGGCAAGGATGATAGCAAGCAGACCAAGCACGCCGCTTAACCGACGCGCTTGGGAATGGCGGCCGGCAGCTTCGTAGCCGGCGCGCTAGGGCGAGCTTCCATCCGGGGTCACAGTGCCGTGCGTGATGACGGTCGGCGGGATGGTTTTCGGCACGCCCAACCCGATATTCCCCGCCCCGCCGGTCGTTGCACCGGTCACGTTTGGGGTCATTGCACCGGTCCCGGCGCCATTGGTCATCGAGGCGCCGGGATCCTGCTGCCGGGGGGTTCCATTGGCGTTAATGCCGTTGACGCGGTTGATGTCACCGCCGGAGAGCGCCCCGTTGTCAGAGTTCAGCCCGCCGTTGACGCCGCCGACCTGCGCCAGTGCGGCCCCGCTGGCACCGCAGTAAATTGCGGCAATGATTAGACTAGTCCGCCAAGCTGGCATGGTTCTCTCCTGAAGCGAAATCGCTTGCACTTATGTAATCATTCCGCGCGCCGGGACCAGCGAAGTCAAAGTTTTTTTATGGCTTTTCGCGCAAACCCGGCAGCGGAGTCCGGTACGCTAAGCCGGCGGTAATGCGGCGCCGGGTCGGCTGCCTGCAATTGCCGGAAATGCGCCAGAATAAGGCCAATCTTTGCAAACACCACCTGCAAATCGGCAAATTCGCGTTGGATCCGCAGCGGTCCGCCAAGCCCCTTATGCGATGGCTCACCGGAGATCAGCCTGGCGCCGGCGGAAACCCGCAACACGCCCATCTCCCCCTGCCCGTCCGGCTGGGGCAGGCGCACCGGCTGGCCGATATGGCAAATTCGTCCGGCAGCCGCGTGGCCCGGCAAAACGCCGCTTAAATCGGCATTCAACCAAATATAAACAGCCCGCGCCTCTGCCGGGTCCAGACAGCGTTGCGGGTCAGAAGGCGAGCGCATGGAAAAACTGAAAATGCTGGGCAGTCGTTCCCAGGGCTCATCCATTTCGCCGCGGTAGATCGGCGGCGCGTCGAGCAGGGCAAGAGCCGGATTTTCTGCAACGGCGGCCCGTACCACCGCGCCGAAACCGCGCAGGATCTCCGCCCGGCGCGCAGGCGCGACCAGTTTGAAGGCCTTCATTTCCGCGAGCGCCGCGTGCCAACGCAATGACAGCCCATAATTGCCGACCGGCGGCAGCTGGTCTGCCGCTTTGCAGCCCGCAGGAAATTCGTCGCGGCCAAAATAGGCGTCCAGCCCGGCCGGCAATTCGCCCCGGCCGAGCCGCATTGCCACGGCGGCGGGGATCAGCAGCGCGCCGGCGAACGGCGGGCCGGTGAAAAACTTCGATCCGGTAATCAGCACCACTGCATCCAGGCGCAGATATTCATTCATCGCCTGCGCCGAAAGCCTGGCCTGGCAGGCATCCACCACAATATCGAAACCGGCGCCGTAGCGCGCCCGCAGGGCCTGCAGAAATGCCGGGCCCGGCGCCAGCAGGCCGGTTTTCGAAAGGTCGAGCACGTGCAAAATCACCTGCCGGCCGGCGGCAATGCCATCTGCCACAATTGCCTCGATCTCGGCCTCAACCAATTCCACCGCACGTAGCCCGCCGCCCGGCTGGCGCAGAAAAACATTGGCAATTTCGGTGTCCGGGCGGAATCCGGCGATCGGCGCCTCGAAGGCAACGTCATGGCCCAATGCCGTATCAACCGCGAAATGCACCCCGCGCGCCGCCATCGGCACGCCGCGCCCGGTTTCCTCCGGGGCGATCAGAATATTCAGGATTGGCGCATCGGCCCCGGCCAGATGCGTCAGCGCTAGGGCCAAAAGCTCGGTATCGGTCCCGGATGCGGCCAAAACCACCTGGGTTGCGGCGTCCAGATCGAAAACCTGGGCAAGGCCACGGCGCACCGCCGCCAGCGACGCGCGGACCGCCGGCCCGCGCTCCGCCGCCAGCAGCTTCGCCGTGGTTTTCAGCCGCTCCAGATCCGCCGCCAGATATCCCCTTTCAGAAGAGGATGAGGCGGTTGAAGAAGCAAAGGTCACAGCCCAGGGTCGCGGCCGGTGGCTGCAGCCATAGCCGTTCAGCGCCGAGCGGGGGTCGCGCTGCAACCTGATATCGCCACCGGTTTCCATCAGCGCATCGGCGGTCCCGAGCAGGCTCCAAATGCCGCGAATGCGAGTCAGCGTGGCCGGGTCCGCCGGGGCGCCGAGCAGTCTTGCCGAAGCCAGTTTCAGCGCCGCGCCGGAGGGTGCGACCTCGCTCACCAAGACGGAAAACCAATCGGGCAAAGGCGGTTTATCGTCAGCTTCCAACCCGTCACGCTCCGCCTGCAGGAACAGACAGGCGGCTCGCGCGGCCGCGAGCGCCGCTGCCGCGGTTGCCACCCCCGGCCGTTGCCGCAGCCAGGCCCATTCGAGAACAAAGCGAAGGTAGAACCCAAGCAATCCCGGCCGGGCGAAAGCGGTTTCGTTGAGAACCGCCTGGCCGATGGCACTGATTGCAGCCGCCGGGCCGTTATCGCCAATCACGACGGCAATGCGCCGGAAGGCCGCGAATTCCGGCTGCGTACGGGTGGCTTCCACCTCTATCTGGCGCTCAATCCGGAGCAACGTCACTGAATTCACCCATTCGCAGGTCAAACCGTAAGAGAATCTACCACAAATAGACGAGCCGGGCGAATATTAAACCATAGTCGGCGTTACAACCGCTTCAGCCGCTATGCGGTGGCGGATTGGCAGGGACGAGCGCCGCGATCCTTTGTTGACATGATGCGCCGCACAAGTTCTAGGAAATTGGGATTTTCGATTTCCGCAGGAGCGATACAATTGGCTGCCGCCTTTAATACCGAAACAGTGCTCTCCGTCCGCCATTGGACGGACACCTTGTTCAGTTTCACCGCCACCCGCGACCCTGGCTTTCGCTTCATCAGCGGCCAGTTCGCGATGATCGGCCTGGAAGTCGAAGGCCGGCCTTTGGTGCGTGCGTACAGCATGTGCAGCGCGCATCACGAGGAGAATCTGGAGTTTTTCTCGATCAAGGTGGCCTCCGGCGCCCTCACTTCCCGGCTGCAGCATCTGCAGGTGGGCGACACCATTCTGGTTGGCCGCAAACCGACCGGCACCCTGATCCAGGATAATCTGCTGCCCGGCAAAACGCTGTACATGCTCGGCACCGGCACCGGGCTTGCCCCGTTTGTCAGCATCATCAAGGATCCGGACACTTATGAGCGCTACGACAAGCTGGTCCTGGTGCATGGCTGCAGGACCATCCCTGAGCTCGGCTACGGCGAGCTGATCGTCAATCGGCTGCTCGAGGATGAGTTCTTCGGCGAGCTCGTGCGCGAAAAACTGCTCTATTACCCGACCGTCACCCGCGAGCCTTTCCGCAACATGGGCCGGGTAACCACCTTGCTGGAGATCGGCAAGCTCGAGGCCGATCTCGGCCTGCCGCAGCTGAACACGGAGACCGACCGAGTGATGCTCTGCGGCAGCCCGGACATGCTCACCGATCTTACGGTGTTTTTGAAAGGCCGGGCGTTTGTTGAGGGCAACCATTCCGAACCGGGACATTTCGTTATCGAAAAGGCATTTGTCGAAAAATAATAATTTGATTTCAAAACGATTGCCCGGGCGCCATCTGCCTATTTTTTAAACATCTGCCGGAAAGTCCAGACTGTACGAACAATTTCCACATTACATCCGCAGCCTGCCGGAGCGTCGTAGCTTTAAATTGCACGGCGGTTGGTGTATCAAACCGGCACAGCGCGCAATGAAATGAGCGTTGAGAGTTGAGGAGTTGAGGATGACAACCAGCGCACTGACGCAGAACTTCCCCCCCGAGACGAACCGGCCCGATCTATCCGCCGCCGAAACCTCGATCCGTAAAATGCGGGCTAAGGACATTTGGGAAGTGCTGGTACTCGGCTTTCAGGACCTGCGGGAATCCCGCACGGATGCGCTGACGATCGCGATCATCTATCCGGTTTCCGGCGTGTTCCTGGCCAGCGTGATCGTGATTCACGCGTTTTTGCCCTTCGTATTCCCGATCTGCGCTGGGTTCGCGCTCATCGGTCCTATGGCGACCTTGTGGTTTGCGGCCGTCAGCCGGCAGCGCGAACGTAAGGAATCGACCGCGCTGAGCGCTTTCACCCCCGAGCGATTGATCGCCATTCAGCGGCTATGCGTCATTGCCATCATGTTGTTCGTGGTCTGGAACGTCACCGCCGGAATTATTTACGGGCTGACCCTTGGCAGCTCCAACGCGGAAGCGAACGCGCCGTTTTTCCATCGCGTCATGGAGACCCAGGCCGGCTGGACGTTGATCGCCGTCGGCTGTGCCACCGGCGCCGTGTTCGCGGTGCTTTCGCTCGCGGTGTTTTTCATCTCTTTCCCGCTGGTGATCGACCGGCAGGTCACAGCCGCCCAGGCCATCGGCATTTCGATAAAGGCGATGCTGTATAACCCAATTTTCGTGCTTGGCTGGGGTGCAGTGGTAGTGATCGGGTTGTTGGTCGGGGCCTTGCCGGCGCTGCTCGGCATCGTGATCGTTCTTCCCGTTCTGGGACACGCCAGCTGGCACCTATACCGCCGCATTGTCGTTTGAGGTTGCGCCTGTTTGAAAATGCTGCTGCGGTGGCCATCTGAGGCGCGTTTCTGGGCTCCTGGTGCTCACGTACTATCGTACGCTCCGCTCCAGTTCTCGAAACACGCCCCAGCTGACTCACCACAGCGCATTTTGAAACAGACGCAACGGGGGTAACATTTGGCGCGGTTGTGCAAACGCCCACGGCCCAAATTAAAAAAGTCTTTTTGGTTCTTTTTCTTCAGAAAAGAACTGCTTTCCCGGAGGCTGTTTCAGAAGTCGCTCTGGCGAGTCGAATAGCGGTGATTTTCGAGCACCGGAGCGGAGCGTGCATCAGCACGTGAGCACCGGGGCGCAGAAAATCGCCGCTAGTCAGCCGTCAGAGCGGCTTCTGGAATACCCTCACTGAAGCATCGTGGGTTGCATGGTCATGCCGGGCATAATGTTGCTGCCGGGGATCATGGTCAGGGCGTCCAGCTGCTGGAACATCCAGACGGTCAGGCCGATGGTCAGGATGAAGAGCGGCACCGTGAGGACCAAAGAGACGCTTTTCCAAATGTTGTGGCGCGTGATGTCGAGGCCAAAGGACAGGAAGGTCTGGCAAAGCAGTGCGATGATGGCGAGGCCGGAGATGCTGCCGAGCAAAGGGCCGGGTGGCATTACGTGCAATTCCGTCATCAGCAAGGCGACGCCGAGCAGCACCAGCGTGGCGAGGAAGCCCGCCGTGTAGCCGATAATGCCGGCTTCCTGAACTTCCGGGTGGTGCAAGGGATCAGGATCGGGTGCGGACATCAGATTACCCCCTTGAGATAGACGAAGACGTAGACGCAGACCCAGATGGCCGCCTGAAATTGCCAGAACAGGCGCAGATTCAACAATTGTGCGACGACCGGGGCGGTCAGGCCGAGGCGGCTGACCTGGATCGCCATCACCAGCAGCCAGAGAATCCCGAAGGCCATATGCAGGCCGTGGGTGGCGATGAGGATGAAATAGGCCGAGAGAAAGCCGCTGACCTGCGGCGTGGCACCGTGGGCATAGAGATCGGCAAAATCCGAAAATTCCAGTCCCAGAAAAACCATACCGAGCAGGATGGCGGCCAGGACGCAGAGCACGACCAGCTGCCGGTAGCCATGCTTCACCGCCACCGTGGCGACGCTATAGGCGAATACGCTGGTGAGCACGGCGAGCGTCTGCCAGAAAGCGGCGATCGGGTGCACGATCTGCGCTTCGGTCGGACCATTGGCGGCGTTCATCGAATGGTCGAGCACGCCGTAGGCGGCGAAAAGCCCGGCGAAGACCAGCGCGTCCGACAGCATGTAGAGCCAAAACCCGAGGGTTTTGGTCGAGATCATGTCGTGCGCGACCTCACCGTATTGCCAGAGGACAACTTTCTCGTCGGCGCCTATCGTTCCGAGTGTCATTAATGCGCCCCCGCGCCGGTCAGAGGATGCTTGGAAAGATATTGTGATTCCGCAATAACACCAAGCGGCGGCTCACGCTCCAATTGGGTCATCACCTCGGCCGACAGATGATAGCCTTTATCGCGCGCGAAAGACCGGTAGATGACAACGGCGATGATGCCGAGCAGAGAAAAACCGGTCATCCACCAGATGCGCCAGGTAAGCCCAAAACCGAAGCCGAAGGCCAGCGCGCCGATGATGAGCGGGACCGGCGTGTTGTTCGGCATGTGGATTTCTTCGAAATGTTCCGGCGCGGTCGCCGCCAGATTATTTAGGTAGCGCCAGGAGAGTTCGTCGCGGCTGTTGACATGCGGGGTAACGGCAAAATTATAGAACGGCACCGGCGAATGCGTCAGCCATTCCAAGGTGCGCGACGTACCCCAGGGATCGGCGCTGGCGGCATTTTTAACCCGGTCGCGGATGCTGACGAACAGCATCGCGAAGAAAATCAGCACCGACAGGCTGTAGAAGCCGACGCCGATTTCCTCGATGACCAGCGCCGGGAACCATTGGGTGTTGTAGAGATAATCCAGGCGCCGGGTCTCTCCCATGAAGCCGAGGCCGAACATGGCGGTGAACAGCAGGATCGTGCCGATGCTGAAAGACCAGAAGAACAGCTTGCCGGTGGTCTCATCCAATTTGAAGCCGAAGACTTTCGGCCACCAGAAGGACACCGCGGCGAAGGCGGCGTAGACAATCAAGAGCACCATGCAATGGAAATGGGCGATGACGAACACGCTGTTATGCACGGTGTAATTGACCGCCGGGATGGCGAGCATCATGCCGGTAAGGCCGCCGATGAGCAGCAGGAACAACGCGCCCACCGCCCATAGCATCGGTGTCGCGAAGGTAAGCCGGCCGCGATAGAGCGTGAACAGCCAGTTGAAGACTTTGACGCCGGTAGGAATGCCGACAACCATGGTTGCGACCGAGAAGAAGCTGTTGACCAGCGGCCCGGCTCCCATGGTGAAAAAATGGTGCAGCCAGACCACCCAGGAGATGCCGGCGATCGCAAAGGTCGCCGCAACCATGGTGACATATCCGAACAGCGGCTTTTCCGAGAATGCCGGGATCACTTCAGAAATAATGCCAAAGGCCGGTAGCACAAGGAAGTAAACCTCGGGGTGGCCCCAGATCCAGAACAAATTGGTGTAAAGCATCAAATTGCCGCCAAGGCCGGCGGTGTAGAAATGCGTGCCGAGGTAACGATCCGCGCCCAGCAAAGCCAGTGCCACGCCCAGAATGGGGAAGGCGGTTAGGCCAATAATGCTGGTGGAAAGCGTCGTCCAGGTGAAGATCGGCAGCCGGGTCCAGCGCATGCCGGGCGCCCGCATGGCGACAATGGTGGCGATGACGTTGATGGCGTTCAGCGTGGTGCCGACCGAGGAAATCTGGATCGCCCACATCCAGTAATCGACGCCGGAACTCGGGCTGAAGTCGAGCTCGGTGAGCGGGATCAGCCCGACCCAGCCGGCGGTCGAGAAATCACCAATGAACAGGGACGCCATGACCAAAGCGGCGCCGACCGTGGTCAGCCACAGGCTGATTGCGTTCAGCGTCGGAAACGCCATGTCGCGGGCACCGATCTGCAGCGGGACGATGATGTTGCCGAGCCCGGTGAGAATCGGGGTGGCCGCGAAAATGATCATTATCGTGCCGTGCGACGAGTAGATCTGGTCAAAATGCGCCGGCGGCAGATAGCCGTGCGCGGCTTCCAGATGGCCCGCTGAATGCGGGCCGTCCGCCATCACCTGCTGGGTGCGGATCATCAGCCCGTCGAAGAAGCCCCGGAACATCATCACCAGGCCGAGAATAATATACATGACGCCGATTTTTTTATGATCGACCGTGGTCAGCCATTCGCGGAACAGATAGGGAATTTTGCGATAATACAGCACCGGGGCCACCACCAATATGGCGGCGATGGCAGCGAAGCCGAAGGCGAACTGGATGATGGCGTTGTCGTAGGGAATGGAAGCCAAAGTGAGGCGGCCGAACAGGAAGGAATATGGGCCCTGCAGATGCACGAACATGATCAGGCCTCGCCAAATTTATGGGTTTTAGTTTGTGCCATCTCTGCCCTGCGTGTAATCGACCGACGAGGTCGAGATTTTGAGCTGTTCGGGGATCGCATAGACGGTGCCGGCCCGGGCGGCGTTATAGACGTCCATGAACAGGCCGGACGGAACCTGCGAGAAATACGCTGGCTTGGCACCCACGTTCACCGTCGGTTCCGCCAATTTGGTAAAGGCGGCGTAGGACAGCTGGTTGGACGAGGCCTGCGTGGCGGCGACCCATTTGTCGAAATCCGGCTTGGCAACGATCCGGGTTGAGAATTGCATCCAGGAGAAGCCGGCGCCGCTGAAATCAGCCGAAAAACCCTCGAAACTCCCCGGAACATTGACCTGGAAACCGTCCATCGTCCGCATGCCCGGCATCACGTCGATCATCGGCGCCACGCCGGGGATGAAGAAATCATTGGTGACGCTGGTCGAGGTCAGCCAGAGCTTGACCGGCCGGCCGGCCGGCACCACCAGATCGTCAACCGTGGCAATCCCGTACTGCGGATAGATAAAGACCCATTGCCAGTCCGTGGTGACGACATCGACCTGTAAGGGCGGGTTGGCGGCATCCGCGTAGTTGAGGGCGGCCGGACCGTACGGATTAACCAGCAGCGTGCTGCGATAGGATTCGTAACCGAGGAAAATGACCGTGAGGAACGGAATGCCCCACATCGCCAGCTCAAGGCCAAGCGAGTGCGACCATGTCGGGTCATACCTCGCATTGCGGGATTTCCTGTAGCGCCACACAAACACCGCGATCATGATCGTGACCGGCACGATGAGCAGCGACATGACGCCAACATCGATAAGGGTATAATGCCACTCGATGCTGCTAACGACGCCTGCTGGGTGGAACAGCCGGAAGCTGGCAGTGGAACAGCCGGATAATAGCGGGACGACCGCGGTAAGGAGCAGCGTTCGGAGCTTCATGCCGGGAATCCAGGGCATTCTAAACCTCAGTAGTCTCGTTCCGTGCAATAAAGCAAAGCGAAGGATGCTGAAAGCTGAAGCGGTTCTTTTTTGAAAAAAAGAACCAAAAAACTTTTTTGAATCTGGGACATGGGCGTGGCCCGGCAATGCCACAGCCGGATTTTCATCCGGGATTGGTCGTCTTAGGCTTAAACCTCCGGTTGCAGTCGTTGCAACGGGCAGGTACGGGTTTTATGTCAAGCTAATTTGCCGCGTGAGTGCCATTTGTATAAATAAAAATCGGATCGTTTCGATGCCCGGTTGCACCGCGACGGCCACCCGCCGGCGGCGCCGGTTGGTGCTGCGTGGCAGCGGTTTTAACGTGTTGGCGATGGATTCCCGCCGCTTTGGAGGGCGGGGTCGAACCCGCGGGCGATTCTGCCTGGCTCGCCGCGATATTCGTCCCTGCGCCGCGGGCCGGGCGAACAGGAGTCTCCCGGAGTTCGGCCTGAAAAAGCTGCTCCGCAATCATGCTGGCTTGGTCATTCACCTCCGGCGGGTCAGCGACCGCTTGGGCGCGCCAATCCAGGACGTCTTCGCCCGCCGGCTCTGCGCGCATAAGAACGAAACTTCTTTCGTAGAGATCGAACATATCCAAGACCGCCGTGGTATGGCCCGCCACCGGTTTTGTAGGCGCCGGTTTAACTCTTTTTGTGGCCGAGAGCGGTACCAGATCAGGATGAATTCTCTCAAATGGGCGATTAGCCGAAGCCGGAGTGTGAGAACCGGGCAACCCTATTCCAAATTTATAGCCGGCTTGAACCGATTTGGAATTTACTTCCGAAAGACCATAAATGCCCTTTGTGTCCAAGGGTTGTTTGAGGTGTGTAAAGTGGTTCTTAATTTCGTTGTACGCGCCGCCGCCAAGTTCTGCCCAAGAGAGTGGTATTCCGGAATATGCTGTAACAAGACCCAGGTTAAATGACGCTGCATCTGTAAACGCCGGCACCGACGCGCCGGCTCGACCATTATACGTTTTTTGTAAATCCTGCGTACCGCCACTTACGAAAGCGACGATCATTATACCCATCGCAGGCTCCCACCCGGAAATCTCTTGGTCATCATTGCCCTCAACCGTAACAGTCGTTTCATTGGATACGGACCGGGCAAAACTTATTGCATTTTGAACACTATAATCAGATGGAACAATTAATAAACCATGAATGTTCTGCTAAAACGGGCCCTCCGTCATTATAAAGAAACTTGGCCGCCACGAGTTTCCTATTATGATCTTAGACATAGAAGATTGAATTTTGCATTTGGTTTACCTAATTCCAAGAACTGTATATTAAAAAAAAATGGGTGCTCATTTTCTCAATTGTTGCAGACCAACCGGGGACACCAGGGTTCTCTTCTGCAGAGGCAAGGGATGATGGGGTTACCTTCCGAAGGTATAATAAGCTCGTGTCGTAACCCCCTCCACCTCCCCACTCCCACCACTTCTCGTTAACTTCCTTGGAAGCAGAGCTAATTTGCCTGAGATAGATGGGACGCATGATTTGAAAATGAATTTCATCGGAAAATCGCAAGCATAAATATGTGATTGACAGTCCAAGAACGCCCGTAGCTGCGAGCAAAACGAAATGCCTCAGGCGGCGTAAAATAACCGCGCGGATCAACAGGATGAGCCAGGCGATGCATGTGGATAAAAATAATATGACCGATGATATTATCTGGGGTGGAGGGAGCAGGCCGCCTGGATCAAATACATAGAGCAGCCCAGCGGGCAACCATGCTGCAATTAACCAGATATATGGTTGCCTGAAGATGTAACCGTTCATTCTTGCTGGCCTTCGCCAAATTTCAATAACCAATGTTCGGCAAATCTGCCGCTTTCATAACCTGAAAAGGCGAATGTTGCGCCGTAAGGTTATCAAACAATATCGGAACGATTAATCGGATTTTCGAAAGGTGAGCAAGAACAATCAGAAGGCCGCAATCCGTTCCTGGAGGCGGGATGGCAATCGTCGGGGTTGTTCGGATATTTTCCCGGAGGAATCTCTTCTTTATTCGATGGTTCGGTTGGCGCGAGCGAGGACAGCTTCGAACAGCACCTGCGTGCCGGCTTCGGCTTCTTCCGACAAGATCGATTCTGCTTCGTTATGAGACAGGCCGTCCTTGCACGGGGTGAAGATCATCGCGGTGGGTAGAATTGTGGCGGCGTGAACCGCGTCATGCCCGGCGCCGGAGACGATGTCACGATGGCCGTAGCCGAGTTTTTCGGCGGCGGCGCGAACCAACGCCACGCATTCGGGATCGAAAAGCTGGGCCGGAACGCGGAATACGGTGTTGAGCTCGAGGCTGCAGCCATTGGCGGCGGCAATCGCCTGCGCCTTGGCCGGGAAGGTCTCGGAGATCTCGGCAATGCGGCTATCGGCCGGGTTGCGGAAGTCGATGGTGAAGCGGACTTCGCCGGGAATGACATTGGGGGAGTTCGGGTGGACATAGAGGCGTCCGACGGTGCCGCGGCCGAGATCGGCGATGCTGGTATCGCCGGTTTCCCGCATGGTGGTGTCGACCAGTTCGATGATGCGGGCGGCGGTGAGCAGCGCATCGCGGCGAGCGACCGGCGGGGTGGTGCCCGCGTGGGAATCCTGGCCAGTGACAATGGCCTCGTACCAGATCTGCGCCTGGGCGCCGGTGACCACGCCGATTTTTTTATCCTCCGCCTCGAGGATGGGACCTTGTTCGATATGCAGCTCGAACAGCGCATCCGCGGGGAAGGCGGCAGCGGGCTCCGCGCCCTCGAAGCCGATGGCGGACAGCGCTTCGCCGACCGTGGTGCCGTCCTCATCCTGCCGCGCCTTGGTGGCGGCTTCGTCGAACAGCCCCGCCCAGACGCCGCTGCCCATCATCGCGCGGCCGAAGCGGGTGCCTTCCTCGTCGGTCCAGTTGACCAGCTCCAGCGGCGCTTCGGTGGTGATGTTGAGATCATAGAGCGTCCGCATGACTTCCAGCCCGGCGATGACGCCGAGCGCGCCGTCGAACTTGCCCCCGGTCGGCTGGCTGTCGAGATGCGAGCCGAAGAGAACCGGCAGGCGGGTCGGGTCCCGGCCCTCTCGCCTTGCGAACATATTGCCCATGGAATCGACGCGGAGCTTGAGGCCGATGGCCTCGCACCAGGCGCTGAATTGGGCCCGGCCGGCTTTATCGGTCTCGGTCAGTGAGATGCGCTTGACCCCGCCCTTGGGAGTGGCGCCGATCTTCGCGATTTCCATCAGCGTGTCCCAGAGCCGGGGGCCGGAGATCCTTTGATTGGTGGCAGACAATGACGGCGCAGACATGGCATGTTCTCCATCGGGTTGCTGCTGAAGGCCAGGAGCTTTATGGACGCGCCAAACAGCATTGGCGATCACGCGATTGGCTTCGTTGATCGCGCCTGTAGTTTGGCGTCAAGCCATATCGATCTAGACTGGAACAACATCCATGGCGAGTTTGGCGGATATTGCGGGTAACGAGGCGGCGCGGGCACGCCAGGCACTGCTTTTGGCGCAACCGGACACGCCCGAGCGGATTATGGCGAATGCCATCCGGGCGCTGACGATCGATGCGGTGGAGGCGGCGAAGAGCGGCCATCCCGGCATGCCGATGGGCATGGCGGATGTGGCGACCGTGTTATGGACCAAATTTCTGAAATTCGATGCCGCCGACGCGAAATGGGCGGATCGCGATCGCTTTGTACTCTCGGCCGGCCACGGCAGCATGCTGCTTTATTCGCTGCTGCATCTGACCGGCCATGAAGGCATGGGGATCGAGGTGCTCAAGCGCTTCCGGCAGCTGCATTCCGCAGCCGCGGGGCATCCCGAATACCATGAGCATCCGGCGATTGAGATGACAACCGGGCCGCTCGGCCAGGGATTGGGCGCCGCGGTCGGCATGGCCATTGCCGAGCGGCTGCTGGCGGCGAAATTCGGCAAAAGCCTGGTCGACCACCGGACCTGGGTGATCGCCGGGGATGGCTGCCTGATGGAGGGCATCAGCCATGAGGCCGGCGCGCTGGCCGGGCATCTGAAGCTCAATAAGCTGACGGTATTGTTCGACGACAACAGTATCTCGATCGATGGCGGCACCGAGCTCGCCACTTCGGAAGATCCGTTGAAGCGGTTTGCCGGCTACGGCTGGGCCGTGCGCCGGATCGACGGGCATGATTTCGGCCAGATTCAGGCGGCTTTGGCGTTCGCGGCGAAATCGTCCAAGCCGACGATGATCGCCTGCAAGACGATCATCGGCTTCGGCGCGCCGAGCAAAGCCGGCACCGCAGGCAGCCATGGCTCGGCTTTGGGCGGCGCCGAGGCGGAGGCGGCGAAGCGGGCGCTGGGCTGGGAGCATCTGCCGTTTACTGTGCCGGAAGAAGTGACCGCACCCTGGCGGGCAGCCGGCAGCCGCGGGGTGACCGCGCGCCGGGCCTGGCTGAAGCGAATGGCGAAACATCCGCAAAAGGCCGAATTCGAGCGGGTGACGGCCGGCAAGCTGCCGGAAGGCTGGGTCGAGGCGATGAGCGCGTTCAAAGCAACGCTGGCCGAACAGAAGCCGAAGCTGGCGACCCGGCAATCCAGCCAGAAAACGCTGGAAGTGCTGGTGGCGTCCCTGCCGGAGCTGGTCGGCGGTTCGGCGGATTTGACCGGATCCAACCTCACCCAGGTCAAAACCATGGCGGCGGTGGCGCCGGATAATTTCGCCGGCAAATATCTGTATTACGGCGTGCGCGAGCACGGCATGGCCGCGGCGATGAACGGCATCGCGCTGCATGGCGGACTTATTCCCTACGGCGGCACGTTTTTTGTGTTCACCGATTATATGCGGCCCTCGATCCGGCTGGCGGCGCTGATGGGAGTGCGGGTGATCCACGTGCTGACCCATGATTCCATCGGCCTTGGCGAGGACGGGCCGACGCATCAGCCGGTCGAGCATCTGGCCAGTCTGCGGGCGATGCCGAATGTGCTGGTTTTGCGGCCGGCGGATGCGATGGAGACCGCCGAATGCTGGGAGCTGGCCATCCGCAACGCGGTTGGCCCAAGCCTGCTGGTACTCTCCCGCCAGGCGGTGCCGGCGCTGCGCGATGCCGCTAATGGCAATAAAAGCGCCCGCGGCGCCTATGTGCTGGCCGAGGCAGAGGGCAGCCGGGCGGCCACGTTGATCGCCACCGGCTCCGAAGTCAGCCTGGCGATGGCAGCAAAAGCCGCGCTGGCGAAGGAAGGCATTCAGGTCGCGGTGGTCTCGGCGCCCAGTTTCGAACTTTTTGGCCGCCAGGATGCGAGCTACCGCGCCGAAGTGCTGGGGGACGCCCCGCGAGTTGGCATTGAAGCGGCCGCCGGCTTTGGCTGGGAGCGTCTGCTGGGAACCGATGGAATATTCATCGGTATGGACGGATTTGGCGCCAGCGCGCCGGCCGAAGACCTTTACGAACATTTTGGAATCACCGAAGCTGCAATCGTCGCGGCTGTGAAGCGTTTGGCGCCATAAGGCGCAGTAGATAGGTAGTTTTTAACGAATTAGGAGCATTATTGATGGCGGTTAAGATTGCGATTAACGGGTTCGGGCGGATTGGCCGGTTGGTGCTGCGCGCCATGATTGAAAGCGGCCGCACGGATATCGAGCCCCTTCTCATTAACGATCTTGGCAGCGTCGAAGATAATGCGCATCTGCTCCGCTTTGACTCCGTGCATGGCCGGTTCCCCGGCACCGTCGCGGTCGAGGGCAACAGCCTGCTCATCACCTATAACGGCCGCAAATATGCCCCGATCCAGGTGACCGCCGAGCGCGATCCCGCGAAAGTGCCGTTGTCCGGCATTGATGTGGCGATGGAGTGCACCGGCTTGTTCACCAAGCGCGAAACCGCCGCGGCGCTGCTGACCGCGGGTGCACGTAAAGTCGTGGTTTCTGCGCCGGCCGACGGCGTCGATGCGACAATCGTCTACGGCGTCAACCATAAAACCCTGACCAAGGAGATGGAGGTGATCTCCAACGCCTCCTGCACCACCAACTGCCTGGTGCCGATGGCGAAAGTGCTGCACAGCGAATTCGGCATCGAACGCGGCTATATGGTGACCATCCATTCCTATACCGGCGACCAGAAGACCGTGGACACCCTGCATAAGGATCGCCACCGCGCCCGCGCCGCCGCCCTCTCGATGATCCCGACCTCGACCGGTGCCGCCAAGGCTGTCGGCCTGGTGCTGCCGGAACTGGCCGGCAAGCTGGACGGCACCTCGATCCGCGTGCCGACCCCGGATGTCTCGCTGGTCTCCTTCGACGTCGTGCTGAAAAAACAGCCGACCAAGGACGAGGTCAACGCCGCCATGAAGGCCTGGAGCGAAGGCGAGCTGAAGGGCATTCTGGATTACAACACCGAAGCGCTGGTCAGCACCGATTTCATCCACCAGGCCGCCTCCTGCACCTTTGATGCGCCGCAGACCGCGGTGGTGGACAAGGGGCTGGTTCGGGTGATGGGCTGGTACGATAACGAATGGGGTTTTTCGAACCGGATGTCCGACACCACGGCCTTGTTCGGCTCGCTCTAATGTCGGCAAAAACGCTGGATAGTTTTGCCCCCGCCGGCAAGCGGATACTGTTGCGGGCGGATTTGAATGTTCCCATGCAAAATGGGAAAATTTCGGATCTGACACGGCTTGAGCGGCTGTCTCCGACAATCAAGGAATTGTCGGAGAAGGGCGCGAAAGTCATCGTTTGCAGCCATTTCGACCGGCCGAAGGGCAAGCGCGTGCCGGAGATGTCGCTACGGCCGATCGCCGAGGCGCTGGCGGAGGTGTTGGGCCGGCCGGTTGCCTTTGCCGATGATTGCGTCGGCGAGACGGCGCAGGCAGCGGTGGAGGAGATGTCGGACGGCGATGTGCTGGTGCTGGAAAATACCCGCTTCCATGCCGGCGAGGAGGAGAACCATCCCGGCATGTCCCAGGCTCTGGGATCGCTGGCGGATGTCTATGTGAACGATGCGTTTTCGGCGGCGCATCGTGCGCATGCGAGCACCGAAGGGGTCGCGCATATTCTGCCGGGCTATGCCGGCCGGCTGATGCAGGCGGAGCTATCGGCGCTGGAGGCGGCTCTGGGCGCACCAAAGCGGCCGGTCGCGGCGATCGTGGCGGGGTCGAAAGTTTCGACCAAGCTCGATTTGCTGACCAATCTCGTCGAAAAAGTCGATATTCTGGTGATCGGCGGCGCCATGGCGAACACCTTCCTGGCGGCGCAGGGTTTCGATGTCGGCAAATCATTGCAGGAGCAGGATCTGCACGAGACGGCGCTGAAAATTCTGGCCGAGGCCAAGGCGCAAGGCTGCGAGATCGTGCTGCCGGTCGATCTGGTGGTAAGCGAGAAATTTGCCGCCAACCCGCCGACGCTGACCGTGCCCGCAAGTGCGGTTCCCGCCGGCATGATGGCGCTGGATGTGGGGCCGGCGACGGTTGAGGCATTCATCAAGCGGCTGCCGGAGATTAAAACCATCATCTGGAACGGGCCGCTCGGCGCTTTCGAGATCCCGCCGTTTGACGCCTCAACCAACGCCTTGGCGCTGGCGGTTGCCGATGCAACGGAGAAATCCAGCCTTATTTCGGTGGGCGGCGGCGGCGATACGGTATCGGCGCTGCGGGCTGCCGGGGTGGCCGATCGGCTGACCTATGTTTCCAGCGCCGGCGGCGCGTTCCTGGAATGGATGGAAGGCAAAACCCTGCCGGGCGTGGCGGCGCTGTCTCAGACCGCCTGAGCGGGCGCCCCGAGACAGGGCTTGCCAGCCAGCGGTGCCTTGCTCTCGAAGACGTGAAGGTTAACAGAATATTACTACCTACGATTGGTAGAAAATTCTACTTTGTTAACCTTAGATTAAGCGATGTTATTCATTCTCGCCGCCATGATCATTGGCTCATCGCTTGCTGCATTTTCATCGCCAATCGGCGTCTCCACAAATGCGGTTTCGCCAGGGCTGCGGCTGACACCGCAAAAGCCAGGTAATGATGCGCCATTTGCGGTGCCGAATGCTTTACAGGCACCGAGTGTCGAATCCGGCAAGCCGGCGCAACGCGGATCTCTGATCAACCTCTCGGTATAGACCTCGCTCTACCTTGAGTTATCTGAGCGGCCCTTCACTCAACGCCTGGACCGCAGGTTTGATCTCTGAAATGACATGAAAAGCACAGAAATCGGCTGATCACAGCCACTTGATCTGTAACCCTGTACAAACCTTAAGAAAGTATTGATCCGGACCAGCCGGGCTAGGCATAGTCGCTTCGCATTAGGAGATCGCGGGGTGGCTACAAAGTTTGACCGCCTGCATGGGCGCATATCAGGCCGTGGCAAAACCACCGTGGTACTCGGCCACGGCTTTGGCTGCGACCAGACGGCATGGGCCGGACTGCTGCCCTGGTTCGAAAGCCGGTTTCGGGTCGTCATGTTCGACTTTGCAGGCTGCGGCCCGGACGGCGAAGCAAATTACGATCCCCTGCGCCACGGTTCGCTGTTTGGCCATGCCGATGATCTTCTGGAAATTCTGGATGAGGTCGGTGCCGAGAATTGCATCTATGTTGGCCATTCGGTCGGCAGCATGATCGGTGTTGCCGCATCGGTCGCGAATCATCGGACAATCTCGAAAATCGTCATGATCGCAGGCTCGCCCTGCTATCTCAACCATGAAGACTACCAGGGTGGCTTCGAGCAGGCCGAGCTGAACGGGCTGTACGACGGCATGGCGACGAATTTTCAAGCCTGGGCGGCCGGATTTGTGCCGCTGGTCGTCGGCGTGCCGGATCACGAAGTGGTCGACGAATTCTGCCGCATGCTGTTCCAGATGCGCCCCGATATCGCGCTGGCAATGGCGCGGATGATTTTTCAGTCGGATATGCGCGTGGTCCTGCCGCGGCTGGAATGCCCGGTGCATCTGCTGCAGCCGCTAAAGGACATGGCAGTGCCGGTCGCAGTTGCGAACTGGATGAAGTCGCGGATTGGCGATGCGACGCTGGATGTCATTCCGACCGAAGGGCATGTGCCGCATATCACGGCGCCGGCAGCCATCATCGACGTGTTGGAACGGCGCCTGACGCCGCTGTTCGAAGCGGCCTGATGCCCCCGCTCGCCGCGGCATCGCCGCAGACGCCGATACCCCAGACGCCACAAGCGGAGCCAGCCGGCATTTCGAATGACGGGCTGGATGCCTTGGTCAATTTTGCCCGCCGGGCGGCGGGGGCGGATGTTCTGCTGGCGTTCGAGGCTGGCGATGACGGCCTGGCCAAACCGCTGTCCGCCAGCCCCAAGATCGATTTTATGCCATTCGGCAAACTGGCACCGATGCTGCACGCCGCCGATTGGAGCCAGGGCCCGCTGGCGGCGGAGATGTTCAACCTGCCCAGCACCATTCAGGTCCTACTTGACCGGCCTGCGCGCGAGCTGTGGTTTCTGCCCGCACCGGTTCCGGAAGCGCGCTTCAGCGGCATGTTGTTCATCTGGCTGTCGAATCCGCCGCCGGTTTGCGAATGCAGCTTCCGCCTTGGCATGCGCGACCAGGTGGGGATGCTGGCGCCGGTGTTTTCCCAGATGCTCATCGACCGCGGCACGATTTTGCGAAAACGCCAGGCGATGCAGCGCTTTCAGGATCTGTTCGGCAGCGTGCCGAATGGGGTGGTCATTATTGAGGGCCATGGCCAATCTGGCTTGATCAACGCGCAGATGGCGATGTTGTTTGCAATGTCGGCCGGCGAGAAAACCGTGAGCGAAATTGCAGAGGCGATGCGCGCATTGCGGGAACGCTGCATCAATGCCGAGTTTTTGACCGAGCTTTACCGGCCGCTGCAGCGCGCCCTCGACCTGGAATTGCGCGCGGTATGGGATCTCGGCCATCTCAAACTCGAGGTCGAAACGCATCCGATCCTGGGGAATGGAAGAAACGGCCGGATCTGGTTGTTCCATGACGTGACCGCGCAACATATTGTCGATGAAAACCTGCGCAAATTGGCGGCAACGGATGCGCTGACCGGACTTTGGAACCGGCGGCAATTTTTCGCCGCCGGCGAGGCCTTGCTGGCGGAGCAGGACGCAAGCGGAAGTGAACCGGTTGCCGCACTCATGCTGGATATCGACTACTTCAAAGCCATCAACGACCGTTACGGACACCAGGCCGGAGATGAGGTGCTGCGGGAAATCTCGGCGCGGCTGAAGTCGATGCTGCGCCACCAGGATCAGCTCTCCCGGCTCGGCGGCGAAGAGTTCGCCGTTCTGCTCAGCGGCCTTTCGGCGCCCGGCGTCGTTGAAATAGCCGAGCGGCTACGCCAGGCGGCGGCTTCTGCGCCGGTTTCGACAGCGGATGGCGACATTGAAGTGCGGATCAGCATCGGTGTTACGCAGCGGCGCGGCGATGAGAGCCTGGTGATGCTTCTGCAACGCGCGGACAAGGCGCTCTACGCCGCCAAGGCCGGCGGCCGCAACCGGGTGATATGCGACCTATTGGCTGACCTGGTTTAAAGCAACGCACCGTTACTTTTCCATCGGACGTTGATCTCAGCGCAAACTGTCGCAAGCTTGTAACAGAGCAGGCATTGACCGCACAGGTGATGACTGGTCATTGCCACCGATGAACAATGGCTTTTCGCCTCTCAACTGGACCAACTGACGCATGCACCCGAGAGTCAACGAGGTCTACCAGCAGCTCGCTGAAAAATATGAAATGAAGGGGCCGTTTCTGGAGATCGGCGTTGGCCACAAACAGCCGGCCATTCTCTCCGGCCCCTATTTCGCGAACCGGCCGGATCGCTTCGCAACCAATCTCGCCGAGGTAGAGCTTGAAGCGGAGGAAGCGGAGTCGATCCGGTTCACCCGCTGCAACTCGCAAGATATGACCGGCGTTTTCGCCGATGGACAATTCGGCACCGTGTTGTCGAACGCGGTCCTCGAACATGACAAATACTTCTGGCGTTCACTCGATGAAATGAAACGGGTGCTGGCGCCCGGCGGTATTCTGGCCGTGGGCGCGCCGGCCTACATACCGCGCTCGCAAATTCAGGCCGGCGTGATCAACGACAAGGTCCCCAAGGCGACGGCGACGCTGGATATGCATTCGAGGCCAGATTACTGGCGATTCAGCCCCATGGCCTTCACCGAAGTTATCTGTGAAGGGCTGGAGCTTTTGGATATCATGGTGGTGCTACGGATACCGGTGCTGGTGGCGGTGGCGCGCAAACCGCTCGATGGGCTGTTGCCGCCGGTGGCGCAGGAAGACCGGCTGAAATTCTATCAGGTCCCGAAAGAATCCAAGGACGAGCGGCGCGCCGCCAAGTTGAAGGATCGTGCGCTGAACGCGAAGGATGAAACATCCGCTGCAAATGGCGCGGCCAGGAACGGTCATGCCAAGGGCGACGCAGCTGACCGCAAACGGGCTCCGGCAGCGGCCAAGGGCAAGTCCCGCGATGAAAAACAGCGGGAACGCGAAGCACGGCTGCAGGCGCATGCGTCAAAGCTGCAGGCGCGCAAAGCATCGATGACGGGCAAGGTGGCCAACACGGTCGCGGCCGACGCGGAAGACGATGGCGAGCCTGAGGCACCGGCTGTGTCCATGGTGGTGAGCGCCCCGCCGGTCGTCGCCACGCCGCAGGACAGCGGGCTGGGTGCGCTGCTTAAGAACAAGCTGAAGCTGCTGCGCGGGCAAAAGAAAGAGCCGGCGGATGGCAGCAAGGATGGCCAGGATTGACGCTGACCAAAATGGAAAAATAAGTGCAGAATCATCCGCTGTTTCGACGCTTTGTTTGCTGGACGCTGGCATTTCTGGCCGCTGCTTTGGCCTTATGCGCCGAGCCGGTTCTGGCACAGACCCCGGATGAGATGAACGGCGTTATGACGCGCTGGCAGATGTCCAACAAGACCGCCTGCCAGCAAACCTATAACCACTACGCGGATATGCCGGCTTGCCCGCGGTCGCTGATGTTCACCATCCCGCCCTATCTCGCCGGGCTGACGCTGCCGGAGTGGATCGGCACGCTGCACGCCGCCGGCGTGAATACTGGCGTGATCTACGTGATGCCCGGCTACCGGTTGGCGGCAACAGGCGCGATCAGCGACGCCGAATGGCAAGCCTATAACCAGTATATCTATCTGCCGCCGAGCGTGCTCACGGATGCACAGAAACAGGTGATCCTGGAGGTCGGCAGCGCGATTTCGAAACGTCAATACAGCGTGGCTCAGCGCAACGATGCCATCATCGCCTTTCTGGCGCAGCTGCAAAAAACCTATCCGGATTCAAAGCCGGTTACGTTCATCCTCGATGAGCGGGTATGGTTCATCAATCATCTCAACAAGAAGGGCTTGCCGATTCTGCTGTCGCAGGCGGATGTGTTCACGCGCGAGCAGCAATATTCCGATGACATCGCCGGCGTTGTGCAAATGGCGAAGAGCCGGAAACTCGATGGCTGGCTGAGCGGCGTGCGGCTGAGCGAATACGCCGCCAAGAATTGGAACCTGATGGGCCCGGTCATGGTCGATCTGGCGACGCTGATCAACGCCAAATCCTCCGGCTGGATGAAGACACATGTTTTCATCGGCGCCGGTGGCGGCTGGGGGCAGTACTGGACCGGTATCAACGCCATGCAATGCCCGGCGACGCCAGGATGGCAATTTCCTTCCTGCAGCGGCGCGTTTCCGTTCTTTGCGCTGATGTCGAGCCAAGTCGGCTATTTCGCCTTCGGCGATAAATTCATGGAATTCGGCAAGGCCCAGCAATATCTGCTGGACGGCAAAAAATCCGGCCTGATGTACAGCTATATCAACGGCGCGGCCGCGGTATTCTGCCAGCAGAACACGAGAAATTATAAATGCCAGAATTCCGACTCACCCTCGGTGCAGGACTGGCAGGCATTTCTGGATGACAATATCGACGGTCAGGGGTTTTCCGATCTCATCGCCTTCCTGAACGCCAATGCGAAGCAATATCCGAAGCTTGCGAACGTGATTTTCGAAGGCGATAATTCAGACTCCGCCGCGACGATGACGCTGCCCTCGAATGTCAACGGTTCCACCGCGATCACCAAGCTCTTCAGCGACGCCAAGCAGGGACGCTTTGAGGATGTGGAGACAGGCAAGGTGGCCGACGGGCTGCAGCTTGGAACCTGGACCGGCAAGATTTTTCTGAACGGCATCGATGATGCGAGCACGGTGCCGCGCCCCGGCTTCTATGCCGATACCGGCCTGTCGATGTTCCAGACGAATAATAACGGTTTTCAATTTGAACCGAAGAAACCCGAGATTTTTCCACGAAAAAATACCACGGCAATCTGGAGCAACTGGCCTTAACTTCATCCGCGGCCGGCTCAACGCGGTCTAGACTCTGTCCTTATTCTCACGTCGCAAAGGATCAGCGCATGTTAGCAAACAACGTCAAACTGGTGATCTGGGACCTGGACGACACGTTTTGGGATGGCACGCTCGCTGAAGGCGCGATCCTCCCGATCCCCGCGAACCAGGACATCGTCATCACGCTCGCCCAACGCGGCATCATTTCCTCAATCTGTTCCAAGAACGATCACAACACCGTCGTCGAAACGCTGACCAGGCTTGGCGTGATGGATTATTTCGTCCTGCCGAAAATCGAATTCGGGCCGAAAGGCCAGAATGTCGCCGCGATCATCGAGGCCGCCGCGCTGCGGCCGGAAAATGTGTTGTTCATCGACGACAACGTCCTCAATCTCGAGGAAGCCAAGCATGTCTCGCCAGGGCTGATGACGGCGGAGCCAAAGGATATTCTGCCGGTCCTGCTCAACCTGCCTGCCGCCGCCGGCAAGGATGACAGCGCGCTCTCGCGCCTGGCGCAATACAAATTGATCGAGGCGAAGGCTACCGAACGCAGCGCGTCCGGCCTTGGCAACGAGGAATTCCTGCGTCAATGCGATATCCGCGTCGAAATAGACTATAAGATCGAAGGTGAGCTCGACCGCATCTACGAACTCGCCAACCGCACGAACCAGCTGAATTTCACCAAAATCAGGCTGGAACGGCCGGGGCAGATCGACAAATTTCACCTGTTGCTGAGCAGGTACGGCAGCACCCCGGGCGTGGTCCGCGTCTCCGACCGGTACGGGGACTACGGCGTCGTCGGCTATTTCGTCATGCGCCGCAACGCCGCGCGCAGCATCCTCAAGCATTTCGTATTCTCCTGCCGCACCATGAATATGGGCATCGAGCAATATGTCTATGAGAAGCTGCAAAAGCCCGAAATTGATGTGGTCGGTCCGGTCGCCAATGAAATCTCGCCCTTCCCGGTGGTGGATTGGATTTCCGAAGGCTACGGCCAAGGCGACGGGATTCAAAACCTCACCTCGGCAAAAAAACTGACGCTGGTGGGCGGCTGCGAATTGCTGCAGCTCGCCTCGCTCTGCAGCTCGAATCGCGAGGAATTCGTCAACACGGTGCGCGGCAACATGTCGGTCCGCTTTGATGATACCGGGTTTATCACCGGCGACCGCGACAGGATCGCCAAGGACAAAGTGCTGCGGCGGCTGAAATACTGGACCTATGACGATGCGATCCGGTTCGATGCCTCGCTTTCGGAATCCGAGATCGTCATTATCTCAATGTACGCCTCGATGGGCTTTAATTTCTTTGAAACGCGCGATGGCGTGGTGATGCGCCTGACGAAAAACTGCCTGCGTGCACAGCGCGAGGAAGATGATGCATGGTTCTCCGAGAACATGTCCGAACGGCTGTTCACCGCCGAACAGAAATACGGTCTTCTCATTGCGGCGATGGACCGCATGAGCCGCCTGACGCCGGGCAGTGCCCTGCTTTTCGCCCTTGGCGTCAGCACCAAGAACATGCCCGGCTCGGAAAAGCTGATCGATGCGGGTTGGCCGCAATGCCTGGGCGCCAGCCAGGATCTGGCCGGCTGGCAGCAGGCGGTCGAGGCGGCAACCAAGGGCGAGCGGTTCTGCGCCCAGCGGCATGTCTATAATCAGGTGCTGCGGAACTATTGCGCGCACAACCCCAAATTCGTTTTCGTCGATGTCGATTCATTGATCCGACCTGCGGATCTGTTCAACGAGACCGAAGTGAGCCGGTTGCTGCCGGATCATTTCAAGCGCAGCGGCTACATCGCGATTGCGGACCATATCCAACAGCGGTTGCAAGACGCAGCGGCGTTCGCGCCCTTGTCCGACCTCAGCGACAATTTCGGGCAGTTCATCCCCGACGCGCTGGCGCCGGCTGGGAATTGACGACCGGCCGCGTTGAATAATTTCGGAAAACGCGCTATTCCCTGACTTAGACGTTCGGACAAAATCGATGAAAAAATCCGTTCTGGTGGTCGGTGCGGGCCCCGTGGGACTGACCATGGCGGCGGAGCTTGCCCGCTTTAAAATACCCCTGCGCATTATCGACAAGGCGCTTGCGCGCACCGATAAATCCAAGGCGCTGGCGGTCTGGGCGCGGACATTGGAGCTGCTTGATCGCGCGGGTTGCGCGGATGCTTTTGTTGCCACCGGGCTGAAGGCGGAAACGGTGAGCATTTCACGCGGCGATGAACTGATCGCTCGCGTCTCGCTCACCAGCGTTGATTCTCCGTTCAATTATCTGCTGCTGATCCCGCAATCGGAAAGCGAGCGTCTGCTTGAAGCACATCTGCAATCGCTCGGCGGCAAAGTCGAGCGCGGCGTCGAGCTGACCGGCTTTTCCGATCTCGGGACAAGCGTTTCCTGCAGCCTCCGCCATGCCGACGGCAGCGCCGAGAGTTTCGAGGCCGATTGGCTGATCGGCTGCGATGGCGCGCATTCGCTGGTGCGCGGGAGGCTGGGACTGCCGTTCGAAGGCGACACTTTGGCGACCCATTTCATTCTGGCGGATGTTCACGTCGCCGGGCTGAATTTCCCCGGCAATGAACTCGTCATGTTCTGGCATGCGGACGGCGCCGTGGTGTTCTTCCCGATCGCGCCCGGCCGTTACCGCATCATCGCCGATATCGGCAACAGCCCGCAGCATGACCCGGATCTGGAGGAAGTGCGCCGCATCGTGAACGGCCGTTGCCCGCCTGGCATCACCTTGTCGAACCCGATCTGGCTGGCCGGTTTCGGCATCAACGAACGCAAGGTCGAGAACTACCGCAGCGGCCGGATTTTTCTGGCGGGCGATGCCGCGCATATCCACAGCCCCGCCGGCGGACAGGGGATGAATACCGGCATGCAGGATGCGATCAACCTGGCGTGGAAGCTGGCGCTGGTCGAGCACGGCGACGCCAAACCGGCGCTGCTGGACAGCTACAGCGATGAGCGGAGCGAGGTTGCGAAACAAATCCTTTCAGACTCCGGCCGGATGACGCGCGTGGCCATGGTTGAAAACCATTTCATGCAAAACCTGCGCAATTTCGTGGCGCACCGGCTGCTGGGCTTTTCCGGCGTTCAGCACGCGATGGCCGACCGGTTATCGGAAATCACCATCGGCTATCCCCACAGCCAATTGAACACCGGTTCGTCCAAAAACCTGAAAGGACCAAAGCCGGGCGAGCGCATGCTCGCCGAAAAACCCTTCGGCGCCGGCAATACGCCGCGCTTCGCCCTGATCGCCGCCGACAGCGCCGAGGCGCAGACGATGCTGCAGCGCCATGCCCGCCTGCTGGAACCGGCATTGCGCCCCGCCGAAGCCCCAGGCATCTGGCTGGTGCGCCCGGACGGCTATGTCGCCGCCAGAGCCGGCGCGGATGATTGGCCAATCATTGAGGGCTGCCTAACAAAAATAGACCTCGCACCGGTGTCGTAGCTTGCGTTAGAGGAACTGCATTCACTCAGGACCAAAGCGCAGCAGCACGATATCCAGGCCTAGATACGTGCTGAGTTCTGGCGGCCCGAGAGCGGCGAGGCGACGAACGAATTGGGTTTTGTTTTCCTGGTCGAACTGCCCCACCGCCCCGGCTACGGCCCAGACCCACTTGCCGCTGCGCTGCCATGCCAGTTTGTAGTTCCTTCCCAGCCAAATCCCATCGCGCCTTCGTTTCGGTGCGATAATATGGTGAAAGGTTCACCCCTAACAGCAGGGCCAGCGCAGCGAGTGCCGGCCATTGCGTACGCTTTGGCAGCGAAAGCCCCGCTTGACGTTTGGGCCTCAAAGCGGCCATCCGGTTTCATGGGGTGGCGCAATTTGCCGGCTCTGACCTGAGCAAGGGCGTTGAATGAGTATCCCGGCAAACCACCCTTTTGAGTTCGATCCAACCTACGGTTTTGGGATCAAAGAGCTGCGCGCGATGAAGCCGCCTCCATGCCCGCCGCATTTCGAAGCACTGTGGCGCGCGCGCTACGCTGACGCGCTTTCGGTGGACCCTGCCCCGCGGCTCAGCGAGAGCAACGCCAGCCATCCGAACTGGCGCGTTCACGACATCACCTTTACGTCGACCGATGATTTCAAGATCGGCGGCTGGCTGTTGCTGCCGAGGGACGGGAAAGTCACGCGCGGCCTCGTCGTCGGCCATGGCTATGGCGGCCGCGACCAGCCTGATTTCAATCTTCCGGTTACTAAAACGGCTGTGCTCTTCCCCTGTTTTCGTGGACTGTCCCGCAGCAGACGGCCGCCGATTTCCAGCGATCCCGCCTGGCACGTGCTACATGACATCGATAAGCCGGAACGCTACATCCTCCGCGGCTGCGTGGAGGATCTCTGGTTGGCTGTCTCCGTCCTGACTAAGCTCTACCCAGAGCTTGACGGGCTTATCGGTTACAGCGGGATCAGCTTCGGCGGCGGCATCGGCGCCTTGGCAATCCCGTTCGACAAGCGGATCGATCGCGGCCACCTGGCTTTGCCGACCTTCGGCAACATGAAGCTATGGCTGCGGCTGCCGACCGTCGGCAGCGGTCGTTCTGTCCAGAACTATGCGCGATCGCATGGCGAAGTCATCGAAACACTGCGCTTCTTCGACGCCGCGACAGCAGCTTCTCTGATCGAGATACCCATGCTGATGGCCGCTGCCCGATTTGATCCTGC
>JAMFSE010000050.1 GCA_026225115.1 Rhodovastum atsumiense | reverse complement strand
CCATCGTGGTCATCACCACGGGTCGCGCGCGCCGCAACCCCCCCCCCCCCCCTGCCCCTGCCCGCGGCAGCCCGGCCTGTTCCTCGGTCAAAGCGGCAGCGACGCTCCAAATACCGTTTGTGGTGACGATGCCGAGCAAGGTGAGCAAGCCGATGGACGAGGAAAGGTCGAGCTCGAAACCACCGAACAGCAGGGCCAGCAACGCCCCGCCCATGCTCAACGGCAAGACCGCGAGAATGGTCAGCGGCTGCAGCCAGTTGCGAAACAGCAGCAGCATCACCCCAAGCAAAGCCAGCATGCCGCCGCCAAGCGCAAAACTGAATTGCGAGAACATCTCGCTCAGGAATTCCGCAGGGCCGATATCCAGCTCGCCAATGCCCGCATGCGCCAGTGCCCGATAGGCCGGCAGCGCGCGCAATTCGTTCAGCGCCTGACCCAGCGTTCTGCCGGGCAGCAAATCCGCGGCAACCCCTTCCATCGGCGTCCGATCCACCCTTATCACCTCCGCCGGCCCTGGCCGGATCCCAAGATCGGCGACCAGCGCCAGCGGGACCGCGCCGGTTGCCGCCGGAATCGGCAGCTCGCCGAGTGCTGCCTGGTTCGCCTCCCCGCTCAGTTCCAAGCGCAATGGAACTTGCTTGCCGTTCTCCGCGATGACCGGCGCATCCGGCAGCACGGTGCCGGTGGCAAGCGCCAGCGTGCCTGCGAGATCGCTGGTATCGACGCCCAGTGTTGAGGCCAGGGCGGCCTTCGGCGTGACGCTGATTTGCGTGGCGTAAGGTGCGATGAAGGTGCCGGCATGCGACAATCCGGGCAGCGACGCCGCCTCGGCGACAAGCCTGCGCATCGCCTGCTCAAGGGCTGCCGGATCATCACCGGTGAAATCGAGTTCGACATCCCGGTCGTCGCCATGATTGGCCATGTGCCAGTCGAGATCTGGAATGCGGTCGAGCACGGCGCGCAAAGCGATCTCGAATTTCGCTTCGCTATCCGGCCGTTTTGGGCTGAGCAGGATGGTGACAGCCACCTGATTCTCATTGGCGACCTGCGTGCCCGCGCCGGTAAGGCCATGACTCGCGAGCGTGAAGACCGACACCATATCGCGGTGCAGGCTCGGGGCGCTGCGCAATGCCGCAATCACCCTTGCGGCTTGCGCGTCGCTCGCCGCAACGGTGCTCCCCGGCGGCAGCGTGAATCGGAACTGGCTTTCATCAAGATCTTCAACCGGCAGATAGCCGGCTGGAAGCAGCGCTGCGGCCGCGACGGTAATAAGCAGAACGCCGGCGGCGGCTGCCAAAACGGCGCCGGGATGGGCAAGTGCGCGGTCGAGCCATCGCCGATAATAGGTCAGCCAGCCGGAATAGGCTGGCCGCGCCGGGTTAACGCTTCGCGCGGGCCGCAGGAAAAATGCCGCCAGTACCGGGGTAAAAAGCCGCGCGACCAGCAGCGAGGCAAACACCGCCACCGACACCGTCAGACCGAAAGGTTTGAAATACTGGCCGACCACGCCCTGCATCATGCTGACCGGCAGGAATACCGAAATGATCGCGAAACTCGTGGCCACCACGGCTGGGCCGATTTCATCCGCCGCGTCGAGTGCCGCCCGGTAGGGGCGCTTGCCCATGGCGATATGCCGCTCGATGTTTTCGATCTCGACAATCGCATCGTCCACCAGAATGCCGACCACCAGCGCCAGCGCCAGCAAGGTGATGGAGTTCAAGGTTTGTCCCAAAAACAACAGCACCAAAAATGCCGGGAGCAAGGAAAGCGGCATTGCCAGAGCGGCGATCAGCGTGGCGCGCGCATCGCGCAGAAAAAGCCAGACCGTGACGGTGGCCAGGATCAACCCCTCGAGCAGCGCTTCGATCGTGGTGTCGTAGGTTGAACGCGTCGCATCCACCGTGCCGCCGACGCGGGTAAAAACCAGCCCGGGATGCAGAACCGCCAACCCATCCAGCGCGGTTTGCACGGCGGCCTGCAGCTTCAGCACATTGGCGCCTGGCGATGGCCATATCTCGAAGGCCAATACCTGCCTGCCATTCAGCCGCGCCAGCGAGGCGGTGGGAGCTGCCGCTTCACGCACCGAAGCAATGGCGGCCAGCGGCACTGAGGTTCCTGGCGACAGCGCCACCGGCAGACTGCCGAGCGAGGCCGCCGAATCATAGGCCGACAAAGTCTGCACGGAAGCGGCCTGGCTGCCGAGCTTGCCGACACCTGCCTGCGGAACGCTCGCCGAGGCGCGGATCTGCGCATCCAACGCCGGCAGCGTCAGCCCAAGGGCTGCGAGCCGCGCTGGGTCGACCGAGATCCTGACCTCCGGCGTCCGTGCGCCAAGCACCGCCAGCGCCGAGACGCCCGGCAGATCCGAAAGCGTGGTTTTGACACGGACCCGCACCAGCTCGCTCAACGCCAATTGTGAAAGCACCGGGTCGGCCACGGCATAGACCAGCGCCGGGCCGCCCTGAGCGTCCAGCTTGACGACGCTGGGCGGTTGCAGATCCGGCGGCAAGCGCGCCCGCGCGCCATCGACCGCGGCGCGCACCGCGGCGATCGCACTATCGGGATTGTCGCCAATGTTGAATTCCACCGTGATCATGGCAGCGCCGGAGCTGGTTTGTGAAAGCACGTGATGCACGCTGGGAAGTGCCGTGACGGCATCCTCGAGCGGCTCGGTCACCGCCAGGCTCATACTCGCAGGATCGGCGCCCGGATCGACCGCGGTGATCACCGCCACCGGGAAAGACGTATCCGGACTGAGCGTGACCGGCAAAGCGCGAAACCCAAACACGCCGCCGATCGCCAGAATCAGGAACAGCACCGTGACAGGCATCGGGCTGTGGATGGCATGCGCCGAGAGATTTCTCAGCAGGCCCCCGCCTGATTCTCCGGTCTGTCTCAACGAACGGATCGTTGCACGGCAACGCGCATTGCCTGCGCCAGTGCCGCAATCACCAATGCAGAGTGTAAGGTTCGGTTTGCGGACACGGCGTTTTATCGCCCGCCGCCCGGCCCGAAGGCAATAGCCCTGAAGGCAAAAGCCGCGGTGAAACCAAGAAGACTCTCATTGTGGCCGGTGATTTCAGTCGTCCTTCCGCGAATCGCCACGCTTGCACCGCCAAATCCAGTCTGATACGCTCCCCGAATGGACATGGTGCCGGCTGACCTCGGGGATGTTGTCCGCTTCCGGCGCCTGCTAAGGTCCCGGGTTAACACTTATTTTGCCGGCCGCCGGCCCGGTGCCGATCCTGGCGCCTGGGTCAAGCTGGCGTTGGGGCTGGCGGTGCATGGCGGCACGCTGGCTTTGCTTTGCCTGCCGGGCGTGGCGCCGCTGATTTTCCTGACCTTGTGGATTGCCAATGGCCTGGCCCAGGCTTTTCTCCTGGTCAACGTCGCCCATGATGCCGTGCATACAGCGTTCACCCGGCGGCGGCGGATCGATGCCTGGCTGGCCCATGTTATGTCGCTATGCGGCATGGACCCGAACGTCTTCCGGCGCAGCCATAATGACGATCACCATGGGGTAATGAACGTCGGCGCGGTGGATAACGCGCTCGACACCCGCGGCCTGATCCGGGTGTCGCCATTGCAGCCGCGCTCGAAGCTCGGCCGCTGGCAGTCGCGATTGGCCTGGGCGGTCTATGCGATGGGCTTCCTTGATCTCGCCTTCATTCGTGATTTCCAGCTGGCCCGCAGGTACAATCAGCCGTTGGCAAGGCTGGCCGTCAACAAGCTGCTCTATCTGGCGGTGCTGCTGGGCCTGCCGCTGCTGCTGTCGGGAAAGCCTGCGGCCCTGGTGCTGGGCGGGTTCATCGCCGGCCAGATGGCGGCCGGGGTGGCGATGTTGCTGCTGTTCCAGATCACCCATCTGGTCGAGGGCAACAGCTTTCCCGCTGCCTTGCCCGAGGACCATGTAAGCCATGTGCTGGCAACCACCACCGATGTCGCGCCCGACAGCCGGTTGCTGGCCGCCATCGGCGGCGGCCTGCATACCCACGTCGCCCATCATTTGTTCCCCGGCATTTGTCACGTCCATTACCCGGCGCTGACCCGGCTGATCACGGCAACCGCGCGCGAATGCGGCCTGCCCTACCGCGTCAACCAGCGCTTCGGCACGGCGGTCGCAGCCCATCACCGGTTGCTCCACCGCCTGGTCTGAGCGCTGGATCTGAATCTTTAAGTTGACCCTGTATTTTCAGCTAAGGGGAAGCACTTCTCTTTCTGAAGAAAACCGGAAGACGCTCGGCGCGAAGCCATTGGCACTCGAAGATCCCGGCTCGAAAGTAACAAAAGTTTTTGCGTCGCTTTTTTCAAAAAGCGACCGCTTTACTTGAATCATTTCGAAAATAAGATCCTTTAACGCGCTTCGATCTCGGCGACCGGCAGGAACATCGGCGTGGGTCCGCGTCCCGGCAGTTGATGCGAAAAAACGATGTGCCAGACATGGCACAGCCGGGCCCGGAAAATCGCCCGCGAGATCCCGAGATAGAAGCGCCACATGCGGTAGAACCGGCCGTCATACTGCGCCGACAGCCGCGGCCATGCGGCTTCGAACCTTTGCTCCCATTCGCCAAGCGTGCGGTCATAGCCGTCGAGGCGGTGCAGTGCCTCGACGGCGAGTCGCCCCTGCGCGGCCTTGATGATCTGCCACAGCGCCGGCGCCGCGCCGCCGGGAAAGATGTATTTATCCAGCCAGCGGGCGTGCTGCGGCGCCACCGGCTCATTGCCGTAAAAGCCGTGCAGCACAAAACGCCCCTCCGGCTTCAGCACGCGCGCCACCGTTTCCATATAAGTGTCGAGATAGCGCAGGCCCACCGCCTCAACCATGGCGATCGAGGCGACATGGTCGAACTGGCCCTCGATGGCGCGGTAATCGCAGACGCGGATCTCGACCGGTAGGCCGGCGCAGCGCTGGCGCGCCAGCGCTGCCTGTTCGACCGACACGGTGACGCCCACCACCGAGACGCCATGGCGTTCGGCCGCCCAGCGCGCGAAGCCGCCCCAGCCGCAGCCGATCTCGAGGATGCGCTGGCCCGGCTGCAGGCCCAGCTTACGGCAGACCAGCTCCAGCTTAGCTTCCTGCGCCGCCTCCAGCGTCTCGGCGCTGGACCAGTCCGCGCAGCTATAGATCATTCGTGGATCGAGCATGGCCTCGAACAAATCGTTGCCAAGATCGTAATGCTGCTCGCCGACGTCGAAGGCGCGGCGGCGGCTGCCCACGCCCTTTAGCCGCGCCAGCAGCGCGTAGGCAACAACGGCGGGGCTGCGATAGCCCTGCTCCAACAGTCCCGAGGCGATGAAGCGGGTGGCAAGCGCATCAATCGAGGGCGTGTCCCACCACCCCGCCATGTAGCTCTCGCCCATGCCAAGCTCGCCGTCCCGCAGCACGGCCGAATAAAAGCGCGGGTCATGGACGGTGATGTCGGTCGGCCCATCGCCGCCAATGCCGATGCCGGCTTTGGCAAACAGGTTACTGACGGCTGCTTCCATGCCCCGGTCAGCCATGGCGGGGCAATCCCAGCTCGCGCACCAGGGTCACATGCTGGCGAATGGCGGTGCTAAGGCCGCCCAGATCATGGTAGGGCAGGCCGTGCCGCCGCGCCGCCGCTGCGACCACAGGGGCCAGCATGCGGTAATGCGTATGCGCCACGCCGGGCAGCAAATGATGCTCGATCTGGTGATTGAGACCGCCGGTGAACCAGGTGACCCACAGGCTGCCGGTGGCGAAATTGGCCGTGGTGCGCAATTGGTGGCTGGCGAAATCATCGCCTGGCCGCGGCGGGCCGAAAGCCATGTCGGGGGTCAGATGGGCCAGCTGGAAAACGAATGTCAGCGCCAGGCTGAAAACGAAATGATAAGCGAGAAACGCCATCACCGCCCAGGCAAACGGCAGCAGCAAAAAGGGCGGCAGCACGAACAGCACAAACCACAGCGCCTTGTCGGTCCAGAACTCCACCAGCGCCGCGCCGGTCGGCCGCGCCGGCTGCCAGGGGTTCAACCGCCCGCGCCACAGGCACAGGAAATCCTTCAAAAAGAACCATTCGATCGTGTTCAGCGCATAGAGGAACGGGAGCCGCAGGTGCTGCGCCGCAAAGCGCGGCGCCCAGGCATCCTCGGGCGTCAGCCGCAGCACGCCGCGGGCATCAACATCGTCGTCCCAGCCGGCGATGTTGGGGGCACGGTGGTGCAGCCGGTGGTGCTTGACGTCCCAGTAGAAACGGGACGGCCCCAGCATGACGCAGCAGGCCCGGGCGACCAGCCGGTTGGTGGCGGCACGGCGCGAGAACGTGCTGTGACCCGCATCATGGAAAACGCCGAGCCCCAAAGTCGCCGCCGCCGCCCCTTGGAGCATGGCCAGCAGCACAACCGCCGCCGGACCAAAGCCGGCGAGCAAAGCGGCATAAGCGGACAGGAAGATCATTACGATGACGAGTGCCTTTCGATGCAGGCGAGGATCGCCGACGGACGGATGCTCGGGCCTGCTCGCCAGCGCCGCGGCGGTCTCGGTCCGAACCTCCCGCCAGAACGCGGAGGAGGCGGCAAAAACCGGCGCATTTGCCGCTGCGAACATGGTTTATCTCCTCGTTACGATATGCTAGCAGGACTCTAGCCGAGGGCAAGGCAGCCGTGGCACGGGGGTGGGCGCTATGGCGATGGAGGCCTTCTACTGGACGATGGATCGCGCGTTTCGCGCCGTCTACGGCAAGCAGCAGATGCTGCACTATCCGCTATTCGTTCATGCCGGCCAAAGCCTCATCGAAGGCCAGCAAAGTTTCAGCGACCATGTTGTCGAGCAGCTCGGCGGCATCGACGGACACGACGTTCTGGAAATAGGCTGCGGCAACGGCGAGCAGGCGAACTACCTCGCCACCCGTCACCACCCGGCCTCCTATCGCGCCATCGATCTTTATCCGCCGCATATCGCGCACGCGCAGTCCGCAGCCGGCCAGACCGGTTCCCGCGTCAGCTTCGCCGTCGATGATGCCCAGCGCCTCAGCACGGTGGCCGACGCCAGCGCCAATGCGGCACTCTGCGTGGAAAGCGCGCATCACTATCCCGATAAGCCCGCCTTTCTGGCCAATCTGCACCGCGTGCTGCGGCCCGGCGGCCGCTTCGCCATCGCCGAGCTGGTCAGCATCAGCGGCAGCAACAACCTCCTCTACCGGCTGACCGACACCTTCTGCTGGACCGAGCCACAGTGGCGCGACGCGATCACCGCGGCGGGCCTCACGCTCGACGCCGTCGATGACGTCACCGAGCGGCTGGCGCTCGGCCTGCGCTCCATCAACGGTGTGCTGCCCGGCGGCGGCGGCCCGTTTGCCTGGCTGGCGCGTTTCGCCGGCCGCGGACTGATCCGCCATTATCGCGCCGAGCTCGCCGGCGACCGCCGCTACCTCGTCCTCAGCGGCCGGCGGCCCGCCAACGCGGCGTGACTGCCACGCTCGATGTGGCAGTGGTGGGCGCCGGGTTCAGCGGGCTGGCTGCAGGCCTGGCACTCGCCGCCGACGGCTGGCGCTTCCGCATCTTCGAGCGTGGCTCGGCGGTCGGCGGGATCTGGCGCGATACCCGCTATCCGGGTGCCGCCTGCGACGTCCCATCCATGCTCTACTGCCTGGCCAACCGGCCCAATCCGGACTGGTCACAACGCTTTGCGGGGCGCGCCGAGATCCACGCCTATCTCACAGACGTTGCCCGAGAACTTGAAGATCACATCAGCCTGAACAGCCAGGTCGACGGGCTGCACTGGGAAGGCAATGCCTGGCGGCTCGAAATCGGCGGAACGACGGTGAGGGCGCGCGCCGTGCTGCTGGCATTAGGGCCGCAAAGCCGGCCGCGCCGGCCGGATTATCCGGGGCTGGCGGATTTCACGGGCAGCTGGTGCCACAGTTCCGCCTGGAACGACAGCTGGGACCTCTCCGGCCGGCATGTCGCGGTGATCGGCGCCGGCGCAAGTGCTGTACAGATCGTCCCGGCTTTCGCCGGCACGGCGGCGCGAGTGACGGCGATCCAGCGCACGCCGGCCTGGGTGCTCCCGCGTGGCGACCGGCAGCGGCCGGCTTGGCGCCGCCGCCTGGGCCGGGCCTTGCCGATGCTCGACCGGCTGGAACGCGGCGCCCGCTACTGGCAGCTGGAGGCACTGGGCCTCGGCAACCTCGGCAACCGGCCAATGGCAGCACTTGTCGAACGGGTGGCGCTCGCCAAGCTGGCGCGCGAAGTGCCGGACCCCGCGACCCGGGCGTTGCTTCGGCCCGACTATCGGCTGGGCTGCAAGCGCATCATGGTGTCCGACGACTATTGGCCGGCCTTCGCGCGTCCCGACGTAACCCTGCTGCGCGGCGCGCTGGCCGGGTTCGACCGCGACGGCCCAATCCTTGCCGACGGACGGCGGATCGCGGCCGACCACGTGGTGTTCGCCACCGGCTATCATGTCGCCGATGCGGACGGTCTCCTGCCGGTCGGAGGCGTTGCCGGCCACCGCCTGCCCGAGCTGTGGATGGAGCGTGGCGTCAGCGCCTATCTGGGCACGGTGGCCGCGGGTTTTCCGAACCTCGCCTTTCTGCTCGGTCCCAATTCGGGGCTCAGCCATTCCTCGGCGGTGCATGTGGCGGAATCGCAGATCGCCTATGTCCGGCAATGGCTGCGCCTGCTGGCGCAACGCGGGCCGATCATGCCGGATGCCGCGCGCCAGGCGGATTACAACCAATGGCTGGCGGGCCGGCTGCCGGGCACCGTCTGGGCCAGCGGCTGCAGCAGCTGGTTCCTGGACCGACAGGGGCGCAACTCGGTGATCTACCCTGGTCTCACCGCCGGCTTCCGGCGCCGGCTGCGAAAGCTCAATCCCGCCGATTTCGTCGACGTCGAAGCCTGATCATTTTGGGTTGAGTCAGCAGCGGGGAAGCGCTTCTTTTTCTGAAGAAAAAGAAGCAAAAAGACTTTTTGAATCTGGGCTATTGGCGCTGAAAACGCCAACGGCCATGGCCCAGATTCAAAAAAGTTTTTGCGCCGCTTTTTTCCAAAAAGCGGCCTCTTACTGATCCGACCTAGCCTATCGCGCGCTAGTAGCGCATCAGCCCCTGCCGGTTCATGAAGGCTAGGATGCCGCTGACCGTCTCGGGCAGCGAAGGATCGGGTCTGCCCCAGGGGCTGCGATCACGCGCCGCCTGATAGGACGTCGAGTCATAGCGCTTGAATTCCATCGAGGCGATATTGTCGATGGAGTTGATCAGAAAATCGAGCAAGGGGAACAGCAGGTCGTCGCGGGTTGCCCGGCGCAGGACCTCCGGCACGAAGCCCTTGAGCGGGAACTGCGTGAATGGCCGGCCGGTGGTGGCGGTGATGCAATCCGTAACATCGGCCATGCTGGAGAAATCATCCCGCACGACATGGAAATTGCCGCCAAGCGTGTCTTCCAGTCCGGCGATGGCGACGATGTTATTGGCCACGAGATCGACCGGTGTGAAGCTGACCTGGTTCAGCGCATCGACGCCGATGCCATGGTCCATCATGAACTTCAGCAGCCGGATGGTAATGTCGATGGCATTGCCGCCGCCGGTCAGCGACGGTGTGATCAGCGCCGGGCGGAACATGCGCATCGGCAGGCCGGTTTCGCTGGCGCGCAACACCCGCTGTTCCGAGGCCCATTTGGTCTGGCTATAGCCAAAGTCGAGCAGCGCCATTTCGGCATTGCCGTCGGTTTCAAGCAAGAACGGCTTGGTCGCCCAGCCGAAGATGAAGGTCGTCGACACATGGTTGAAGACCTTGCGCCGGCCACGCGCCGCAAGCTCCAGCATCGCGTCCGTGCCCTGCACATTGGCGGGCTGCATCCGTCCATAGTCGAACAAATAATTGACCAGCGCGGCGTTGTGAAACACCGACGCCACCTCATTTGCCAGCCTGGTCCAGGTAGCGGTATCGAGGCCGAGGTCGGGGCGGGCAACATCGGCGGGCACCACCTCAACCCGTTCCGCCATCGCCGCCTGCACAGCCCTGTCGAGGCCCGTCGCCTCGGCGGCGGCGAGCAGGCGTCGCTGACCCTCGGCGGCATCGGCGGCGCGAACCAGTGCGATGACCGGCACCGTTGTCTGGGCGAGCAGGCTGGCGATCAGAAACGGCCCCAGAAAGCCCGTCGCGCCCGACAACAGCACTGGCCCATCGTTCAGGCCCGGCACCGGTCCCGCCGCAGCCATGACCGGCGGCGGCCGGGCGGCGTCGGCGGCCATCGCGGCCAGCTCGGCAGCGCGAACTTCAGCGGCTGCATCTGCGAACTCGCTTGCCAGCTGCGCGATGGTACCGGCCGGATCGCATTCCAGCGAGTCGGCGATTGCCATCAGATCACGCACCGCCAGGCGCTGCACCAGCCGCGCGTCGATGCCTTCGGCCACCCTGCTGGCCCCATGCTCGACGAGCAGTTCCTGGATCTCATGGAGCAGCCCGACGAGGTCGAGCGATTCGACTCCGATATCGGCGAGGTTTTGACTTTCGGTTCCGTCGAGCTGGTAACGCTCACGCAGCCAGCTGAAGGGCGCATCGCCGGCGGCGGACGCAGCCCGGCGCCAGTGCGCGATCACCTTCAGACCAGGCGTATCCGGCAGTGCTGCGACGAGATGGCGCCGCAGCTTGCCCGAACTGGTGCGCGGCAGTGTCCGCGGCGGCACCAGCAGCAGCTCGGCAAGCTCGATGCCAAGGTCGACGCGCACCTGCCGCACAGCTGCTAGCGGGTCGGGCTTGGCGCGCCCCGGGCATTCGGCGACCGCCAGCACCTCGCCATCGCGCTCGACGGCGGCAACCACTTCCGGCCGCAGTCCCAAAGCGCGGGCGATGCTCGCCTCGATATCCTGCGGATAGAGGTTCTGCCCGCGGACGATGATCAAATCCTTGGCGCGGCCGCAAATCACCAGTTCACCCTGATCCAGGAACCCCAGATCGCCGGTGGCGAGCCATTGCGCGTCACTGCCTTCCAACTTTTTACTGAAGGCGTCTCTACCTCCCGGGACCCAGTAACCGGGGCATATGCTGTCGCCGGCCAGCCAGACCTCGCCAACCTTGCCAGGCGGAAGCGTCGTTCCGGCGCTGCTGCCGCGACCCACGATTGCGACCTGCGTGTCCCCCAGCGGCAGTCCGCAGGACATCACCCGAATGCCGGCGGCGACAGCGGCCGGCGTCGCCGCCTCGCGGGCCTGGCCGCGGGCCAGGTCCTTGGCCCCCAGCGTCAGCCGCCTGCGGCCGTAGCTGGTCACCGCCAGCGTCGCCTCGGCGAGCCCATAGGCGACATAGAAGGCACTTGGGTCGAGCCCGAGCGGCGCCGTTGCGTTCAGGAAGCGGGCGTAGGTTTCGGGCCGGATCGGTTCGGCGGCGGCCATCAGAAACCGCATCGAGGACATGTCGAATTCGTCCAGATCGCCGGGCTGAAGCCGGTCCAGCAGATGGTCGAACGCAAAGCCGGGTGCCGAGCTGGCCGTCGCCTGATAGCGCGTGATGAGTTCCAGCCACAGCTTTGGCCGCGCCACGAATGCCTCGGGCGCCAGCCCATGCATCACGCCGCCGGCCAGTGCGGGATACAGGCAGTAGCCGATCAGCCCCATATCGTGATGCTGCGGCAGCCAGTTGACCGCGACCGGCCGGGGATGGTCGACGACCAGCGCCCCATTATGCAGCAGGTTTCGATGGGTCACGCGCACGCCGCGCGGCGCGCTTGTCGATCCGGACGTATATTGCAGGAAGGCGATCCCGTCTGGCGCGGCGCGCGGCGGCTCCGGAACGGCGTCGGGCCAGAGCGAGCTATCGAAGGTTGGCAGCGCCGGATAAGATCCGCTGCCGACCGTCAGCACTGCCCGAGCACTGCAGTCCCCGGCGACCTGATCGATCCGGTGTCGCGTTGACTGCTTGCCGAGCGGTGGCACCGGCACCGGTATGCCGCCCGCCCGCATCGTTCCAAAGAAAGCAGCGATCATCTCCAGGCCGGCGGGGTAGGCCAGGATCACCCGGTCTCCCACGGCCCAGCCCGGAAGTGCCGCCAATTCGGCGGCGATGCCGGCGGCACGACGCTGGAAGCCGGCGCGGTCGAAACTTGCGGTAACGCGCCCCCTGCTATCGTGGAACGTGTAAAGCAGCGCCGCGGGATCAGCCGCCGTGATCGCGTCCAGTGCTTCCACGATCGTCGCCGGCTCGACGCTCTGCGCGGCTGCTGTTGCGAATGTGGTGCTCATGCCCGCCTCCGCAGCCGCATGGCGATACCGCCGGCCGGGCGCAGGATCAGCAAAGCGCGTGGCGCTACGGCGTCGTCGACCGCGGCGATGTCGAAGCGCTGAACAAGCCCGGTCAGGATCGCGAGCATTTGCAGCCAGGCATAACCATTGCCGACACAGGTGCGAGGCCCGGTGCCAAATGGCACATATGCGCCGCTGCGTTCATTGGTGCGTTCCGGCCCCAGGAAACGCTCGGGCCGAAAAGCCGCAGGCTCGGCCCAGCAATCCGGCCGGCGATGGACGATGGCAACCTGCAGCGCGATCCGGGTCCCGGCCGGGATGTCGATCCCGTCGCAGGAAGAGTCCGAGACCGCGAGGCGGTCGATCATCCAGAAGGGCGGGTAGAGCCGCATGGCCTCCTTCAGCGTCGCCATTGTCAGCGGCAGCCGGGAGACGTCGCCGGCGCCGGCGATGCGGCCGGAGAGCACCGCGTCACACTCCTCATGCAGCGCCATCAGCGCCTCGGGATGGCGGGCCAGCAACCACAGGGTCCATGCAAGCACGGTCGAGGAGGTTTCATGCCCCGCGACCAGCAGTTGCATCAGTTCGGCAACAACCGCTTCACGCGACATCGGCTCGCCGGTTTCAGGATCACGCACGGCCAGCAACGCATCGAGCATATCGCCTTCGCCGGTCGGCACCCCCGCCGCCAACCGGCGCTCGATGCTCGCGGCAAGAACGCCGTCGCCGGCGCGCCGGAGCGCCTGGTGACGTTCATCGGCGCCCGAGAGGCGGAACCAGGAATCTGCCCAGGGCAAGACGATGCGGCGGACAAGATGGCCCTGAATCCGCAGGATCGCCTCGCTGATCCGGGAAACGCCCGCCTCATCGATATCGGCTCCCAATAACGCCCGTGCGACTGCAAGGAAGGTCAATCGCATCATATCGATATCGATCGCAACTGGCGCGTCGTTCGCAGCACTGGTCGCGAGTTCCTCGAGCCCAGCCACCACCAGCCGGGCCAGCGGCTCGGACAGGCTCTCCAGCCGGTCGGCGCGGAACCCGGCCGCGATGACGCGGCGCTGCCGCCGCCATTCCTCTCCCGCCAGCGTCAGCAGTCCCTTACCCAGGAAGGCTTGCATGTACCGGGTCTGGATATCGGATTTGGTGAAGGCCGCTTCACAGGTCTTAAGGACATGCAGGATCAGGGACGGCCGCGATATCACCAGCGTGGCCGCGACGCCGCCGAAGGCGTAGCGGAAGCAGTCGCCGTGCTGCTCGGTGAGCGAGGCGAGATGCGCGGCCGGGTCGCGGATCATCGCGACGGCCCCGGCAAGGCCCCGCCAGCGCGGCACGTCAATCGGCTCCGCTTTAACCGCTTGTACCCCGGATTGCACGACACCCCCTGCGCTGCACCGGGTTTAATGCTAACCGAATCGAAACACTTAGCAACAATAATCTGGTGGAAGACGGCCATTTACAGCCAGGGCCTGCATGAAATGAATAGCCTTATGGGGAGATCGCGCTACCCGCCATAAAGGTGATTTTGCGAAAGATGCCGGGGGCCGCGCCTCTAACGCGGCAACTGGAACGCATGCGATCAGGTATGGAATTTGGCAGTACCGGGATCGTTTCGGAAATCGAAGGCGTTGGCCCGCGAGCCCGACATGTTTCTTGTTCAGCTAATCTCGTTGCGGGGCCTGGATTTGAATCAGGAACCTTCAGGGTATGAGCCTGATAGAATACAGCGCCAAGCTATTGATAAATAATACTAAATTCTCCTTTTCTTTGGCAGGCCGTGTTCAAAACCGTGTTCGCTCGAATCGCCTTCACTACGGTATCGCGTGAAGCGTGTTCAAGCACGCTTTGTGAGGCAATCTGGTCGGAAAATAATGTTATTGAATGCGTTGTGAGTATCGCTCGTGTTTCTTCTTAGGAATGGCGCCGCGGCTCACCGCAACTCATGCAGAGGCCAGAAGCTAAAGCTCTTAAAAAATGGATCGTGAAATGACTCTGTAGGACCGCTTTTGCCGGGCCACGTTATTTTTCGACAGGTCCGATTGACCGCTGGGTCGGCCGGGCCCGAAGGCAGCTTGGCGCCTGAGTCGGACGTAAGAAAGTCGATGCGGAGGCGTCCGAAAGCGGAGGCCAGGATTGGTTCGCCCTCGCCTATTTGCAGCCTTCCACTGCGGAGCACGGTCTGCAGCGCGGTCACGGATTTTCATCACTCTTACCATCGAACTGCAAATAAACCAGCGTTGACGTGAATCCCACCTATTACGCAGGGGTTTACGATAGGGTCCGGCCAACCGGAAAACGACCTATTCCACTGTCCCGCGGGTTCGTTGCGTGACGCATCAACCAGTCAGCGTCTCCAAGCTGATCCGCAGAAGTAAGATATTCTATGCGGATACCGCTATTTTTCGCCTCAGAGGCAGCGCCCTCAACCATTTTCTGCGTCGATTGGGTTTTTGTGAAAAGTGCTAATAGTGGAGAAGTTTTTTGACTTTGTTGCTCATCGCAAATATATATCACCCCCTTCTTTTGCGATTCCATTCGCCGGATTGACTGGGCAATCGTCGTTATAATCGCGATAGTATTGGGGTCGGACATGGTTTGTTTTTTGGCATCTCTATCAAATGCGTGCCCCACCTGGAAAATGACGAGTTCCAATTCGCCGGGATGTGCATCGACCGCTTCGAACAGCTCGTACAAGGAAGCATTACGATTATGGAATAGACGATGTAGAAAAACGTCGCCGTCGACTTGCAAAGAATGAAAATCCACGGTCTCGTTAGCGGCGAGCCAAACCTTGACGCCCGATTTGGAAAGCTCGCTTGACAATAGAGCTGCCCGTTCAAAGTCCATCCCGACGATAACTGCCTTCTGCGTACCCGTTTCCAGTGACATCCTTACCATCCCCGATGGTTACTAACGGGTAACTCTGCCCGCGTTCGCTGAAAAACCGTAAAGCTACAAGCGGTATACATAGTTCTTCGGTAGAGTTATCAGGTTTGTCACATAAAGGCAACAGCGTAGCATGTCAGTTGAACAATTCTGTTGCAACTTTTAAGCGTCTTATTAGCGCCCAAACGCAACTTTAAGCGCCGGCACCAGATCGGTCTCTTCCCAGGTGAATCTACCTAATCTACGATCTGGCGTGCGGCCGAAATGCCCGAAGGCCAAGGTAAGGCCAAGGTAATGAACCACGGGTTTTGCCTGCCAGGACGCTGCGATTGGTGGTCACCATCGTCTCACGTGCACCGCGCGAAGGGGTCTGCGGTTAGGTAGGCGTTCACCACGGTATCGGAAATACGGTCTGCTACCTTGTCCGGGCGACCTTCGGAAACCGACTCGGACGTAAACGAAAACTCACCTTTGTCACGTATCAAACTATTCCTTAAAAATTAGCCTTAAGATCAGCGATCCGCCGCATCGCGGAATTGCTCCGATGGGTCAATACCGGCGCCGTTGCGAAGTATGTCCAATGCGACCATGCCTCACGAAATCTCGAATCTGCCTTTACTACGGGCAATAGAAGTCGTTTAAATGGTAGATTAGGCTAACCTCGAGCACAGCGCATTTTCAAATTTGTATTAAGGTAGTCCAGTGAACAGCCGCAACCGCGACGAAGTGTTTTTGCCGTACCATTATGGCCGCACTCAATTTTTGGATGATGTCGCCTGGATGGGCTTGGACCCGGAACAGGCGTTTTCCCAGGCGAACTTGCGTCGCCAGCGAGACCGGCTGATGCAGAACCACCATCCTGATCGCGGCGGCTCGGAGGCGATGGCAGCGCGAATCAACGTGACCTATTCCAGAATGACCGTCTGGCTGGACCGGCGCCTGCACAAACGCAACTATCTGCGGATGCGGCGCGATAAGGCATTTGCACGCGAAGCAGCCAAGACTGCCGAAGCATCGCCGCCGCCGGCGAACCATAAGCTCGATGCCGCGCGAATTTATGCAGCTGTTTTCACAACCGCCATCGCCGTAATCGGGATTGGCTTGAGCAGTCTGTCGCGGCGCCAGCGTTGACTTTTATTTAACGAATCCGGCGACGATCAGCACCTCCTGAATGCGCTCCTGCAGCTCCTTTTTGCGCGCTTTCGTAAACAGCGCCCGCGCCCAGGCGGGTGCCGCGCCGTAGAGTTCCACGCGATCAACGTGAAACACGATTTCAATTGTCACCGGGCTGGACAGAATGCGCAGGAATTTTTCGTCACCGCGCTTCAGCCATTTATATTCCACATCCCGCTCGAAGAGCTGCGCGTTTTCCTCGATCTGTGCTTCGATCAATTTGCGCTTGGTTGAGTTTAAAGCGGAGTTGATTGGAAATACGTAGAACTGCTCAAGATTCATGCATGCATGATTAGCACGCGAATTCGATCGCGCCAGTACCCGACAGGGCCAAGTGCATCCGCTGCTTCAACCGTCCGCCGATCTTGCCCCCGCGCGCGCGCTGCGCCTCGCAGGGCTCTCCAGGGGTCACCAGTAACAATAGCAAACCGCCCCAGCGAATGCGCGCCAGATCCCCCACACCGTCACAAATCCCGTCGAGTATGCGCGCCAGGAAATTCAAATGCAGCCGGCGCACGCAGCGGACCAGCCAGGCTTTCACCCGGCACCATAGCTTGTGTCCAGTGACGACGCTGTAAACCGCGTAAGCGATCGAGGCCATGCCGGCGATGGCGCCGATCATGACGGTAAGCCCGTCACGCTCGGCAAGCCCGACGCCGATCATGAAGGCCGATGCCGCATGCTGAATGCCGCCACCGATCACCGGCGCCATGCTGACAATTCCGAGCAGAAACAGCATCACGCCCAAGGCGACGCTCATCGCCGGGTGGAAAACCCAGCTCCAGCGTTCCCGCACTTTAGCGCCCGCCGTATCCATGACTGAGACGATCCCTTGGACCAGGATGGACAGGGAATTGCGGGGAATTTTACGGCGCAACAGCCGGCGCGGCAGCGTGATGCTGCGGCGGCCACTTGCCAAGCCCGCGCCGATGCTGGCGATCATCCTGCCGGAGACGCTGGCGGCATCTGGAACTTCAAAAACACCGGCGGCAGAAAACATCGCCAAAACCGAGGGGGTAGCTTCGGTTTGCAATGCGTTAATGATTTTCTGGATCGAGAACTCGCGCACGTGCGGGTGCTCAGACAGCACCCGGCGCAGCCGAGCCGAGAGATTGGCCTTCGCCTCCAACCGGGTGGACCACGAAAACCCAATAGAATCAAGCTTTAAGAAATTATTACGGCGGATCGAATCGGGGTTTTCAATCGCCTTGATCGGCATATACATTGTCATCAGATTGACATAAAACCCAAAACTCTACAAAGCTAGTGGATATACTCTAGATAAGCGGTCTTTTTTGTCAATGTGGCTATGGACGATGGTTGCGTTTGTAACAAAACGATAACGCAGGAGAAGAGAATGGCGCCGCCGACTGGAGTGATTTATGCCGACCCGCTGGCGCCCGGACTACGCGCTGAATGTCTGAGCTATCCGGAAGTTCTGGCGCAATCCGTCTCGGTGATCGCACCGTCCACCGTGCCGGCCGCCGTATTGGGGCTGATTTTTGCCACCGCCGGCAACGGTACCTGGCTGGCCTTTCTGATCGGCATGCTCGGCCTCACCCTGGTCAGCCTAAACATCAACCAGTTCGCGCGGCACTCCTCCTCCTCCGGCTCGCTCTATAGCTATATCGTCACCGGGCTGGGCCCGACGGTCGGGCTCGTCGGCGGCTGCGGCCTGCTGTTCGGCTATATGGTCACCGGAATGTCGACCCTTTGCGGCTTCGCAATTGCGATGCACAGCCTGCTCGCCAGCCTCGGCCTTGATGTCCCGCCAATCCTGCTCTCAACGCTGGCGATCGCCGCGGTGTTCGTCTTCGCCGCCGGCGATATCAGGCTTTCCAGCAAAACCATGCTGTACCTCGAAGGTGCGGCCATCGCCGCGATCCTGGCGCTCGGCATGGTCATCCTCCGGCACAAAGGCTGCATGATCGATCGCCAGCAACTCAGCCTGCATGGGGTTAGCCCTGGTGGCGTGCTGATTGGCGTTGTACTGGTCGTGTTTGGATTTTCGGGTTTTGAAAGCTCCACCTCGCTTGGCGATGAAGCCAAGGACCCACTGCGCTCAATCCCACGCTCGGTCACCCAAAGCGTGCTGATTTCCGGCGGCGTTTTTATCTTCATGGCCTATGTGGTGGTTCTTGGATTCCAGGGCCTGAACGTAAATCTGGCGACAACCGAATTGCCGCTCTCCGTCCTCTCGAACCATTACAACATGCCCTGGCTTGGCGAACTCATCAGCTTTGGCGTCGTGCTTAGTTTCTTCTCCTGCACGCTTGGCTCCGTCAACGCGACCGGCCGGATCATCTTCTCGATGGCCAGGCATAATCTGGTGCCGGCTGCGCTTGGCAAGGTGCATCCACGCAGCAAATCCCCTTATGTCGCCATCGGCTTTGCCGCATTGCTCACCTTGGCTGTTACACTCAGCCTGTCGCTGTTCGGCATTTCGGATTACGATGGGCAAGGCTATTTCGGCACATTGTGCAGCTTCGGCTTCATCGTCGTATATATGCTGATCTCGGCGGCCGCTCCGGTCTACCTCGCCAAGCGAGGCAAGCTTACCAAAAAAGCCATCCTCATCGCATCGCTCTCGGTGCTGTTCATGCTGATCCCGATGCTGGGAACAATCGGCCTGCCCGGATCCTCACTGTTTCCGCCGCCGTCTTACCCGTCCAATATCCTGGTCTGGATGTTTATCGGATTCATGGTGGTCAGTGTCGGCTGGCTAACCTTCGTCCAAAAATCCCGCGCCAAGGATATTGCAGACATATTCGAGGAGAATTGAGTGAAGGCAGCTTAATTTCCATCGACAAATTTTTGTTATCAAAATAAGTTCGTTAAACAAGGAGAGTTATTTTTATGAACGCTAAAGCAACCACAACGCATGCCGATCCGCTGAATTCCCTGGGCGAGGCCATCGAGTCTGCAGCCGGATCACTGGGACACGCGGCAGCCAACGCGAAAGTTACCGCCAAGGCAGCGGCCGTCAAAGTTAAAAAGACCGCGCATTCCGGCGCCTATCACGCCTCCTACGGCGTCGCGTTCGGTATCGTCTTCGGCGCGGTTTTCCTGGTCGAATTGCTCCCGGAAAAGAATGTCTTCCGCCGCGGTTTTGAAGACGGCGCCGACGAAGGCTTTGACGCCGCCATCGCAAAAACCGCCTCGCGCAAATCCAAACGCCGCGAACTGACCGATGAAGCCGAGGAACTGGAGGACGACGAGGAACCCACCCCCGCAAAAACCAGGCGCAAGGCACCCGTGAAAGCGAAAGCAAAGCGCACCGCTAGGCATTAAGGGAAGCAGTTCTTTTTCTGAGGAAAAAGAACCAAAAAAACTCTGGTAATCTCGAGCCGGGATGCTTCAACATTCCGGTTCGAGATTAATAAAATTTTTTGCGCCGCTTTTTTCAAAAAAGCGGCTTTCTTTTTGCTCTACTGTTGCGCCGCCAGCAGCGCCGTCAGCGCATCTTTCTCACGCTGCAGCGCGGAGGCTTTGCGGAGCGGGATCAGGCCGTTGGCGACGGCGGCCAGGCCGCCGATTTGGTTGAATACCATTGAGTGCATGACGCCGAAATTGCCGAACAAAGCGCCTGCGATACACAGCGCGTTGGCGCCGACGATCATACGCCAGCTGGTTTTAATATTGCGCTGCAAATCTCTGGAAATATCGTGGATCTGCAGAAGCTTCTCCAGGCTCTCCTCCATGAAAACGATTTCGGCGGTGTCGGTGGCGATGCTGGAGGCGCCGCGCAGCGAAATCGAGACATTCGCCTGTTTCAGGGCAATGGAATCGTTGATGCCGTCGCCGATGAAGCAGACTTTCCGGCCTTCCTTCTGCAAGGTTGTAACGTAGCGGGCTTTGTCCTGCGGCAGCACTTCGGCGAAATAGCGATCCATGCCAAGGCGTTTTGCGAGGTTGCGGGTGGGGCGGTCGTGATCGCCTGAGATGATAGCAAGGTGTTTGGCGCCGCGTTCGCGCAATCCGGAGATGACAAGCTGCGCTTCGTTGCGTTCAGCCGCGCGCAGTTCCAGCGCGCCGCCGAGTTCGTTATCGACCCCGATCATGATCAGCGAATGACCTTCGTCGTGTACATGTTCGATTTCACGGTCGAGCGCCGAGGGTAGTTTGATGCCCTCATGTGCCATGAAGCGGGCGCTGCCGACGCGCACCACATGGCCGTCGACGCCGACGGTGACGCCGTAGCCGACGGCGTATTTGGTCTCATCTGTCTGCGGCATCGGCAAATCGAGCGCCTGGAATCGATCCAGAATAGCTTTCGCGATCGGGTGGCTGAACTTATTTTCCGCCGCTGCGGCCCAGCTCAGGATGGTATTTTCATCGTGATTACCGAAGGTCAGAATCCGGCCGACCTCCGGCCGCTCGCGGGTCAGCGTACCGGTTTTATCGAACAGGTAGGTATCGATCTCGCTCATCGATTCAAGCGCGCGCCCGGATTTTACCAACACGCCCTGCTGTGCCGCAAGGGTAAGCGATGAGAGCATCGCGATCGGCGCCGCCATGCGGATGCCGGTCCCGAGATCGCAATTCACCACCGCGACCGCGCTTGCCGCGCCGCGCACTGCCAGGCTGAAGCCGCCGAGCGCCAAGGTCGGCACCACCGCGCGGTCGGCAAGCAATTGCCCGCTCGACTGCGCCTTCAAGGTATGGCCGGAGGTTTCGTTCAGAATTTGCGCAAGCTTGGCGGCAGTGGTTTCCGAGCCCGCGCTGGTAACGGAAACCCGAATTTTTCCGGCAATCACCGTAGTGCCGGCGAACACCTCGTCACCGGTCGTTTTTTCTACCGGCGCGGATTCACCCGTCAGCGCGTGCTGATCGATCATCGCCATGCCGTCAAAAACCGTGCCGTCGACGGGTGCGGATTCGCCGGTATGAACAATGATGATATCGCCGGGCTTCACCTTCTCAAGCGGCGTTTCAACCGCCGCGCCATCGGCATCCAGCCAGACAAAGCGGGGTTGTTTTCCGAACACATTGAGCAGCATGCGTTTGGATTTACGCTCAGTCTGTTCCACCAGTTTGCGCGAAACGCTGAGCGTCAGCGACAGCACGGATCCCGCAAGAATTTGCCCCGTCGCCAAGCAGGCGGCAACCACAATCGCATCCAGCACATCGACGCCGAGCCGCTTTTCCTTGACCAGCAGATCATAGGCGCCCTTGAAGCTCGGAATAACCGAATACAGGAACACAATCGCGCTTAACGGCGTCAATGCCGGGAACACAAACCGGCTGAGACCGGCAAGCGTCACGGTCGCCAGCGCCACGGGCAGATCGTAATCGATCGGTGCCAGCGAAAAATCCTCTGTCTTTTCAAGTGCCGAATCCAGCAACGCGATGATCTGATGTTTCTGAATCTGCTTGGCGCTGTAATGCACCAGCACCGTGCCGGTGAATTCCTGCACCGAAAATTTATCGATCCCGAAGGCATTCACCAATTCGCCCTCGATCGCCTGCCGCAGCGCGCCCCGGCGGATCAGGATCGGGTTTTGAAACCGGACACGGCCGGCAATTTCATGCTTCACCTTCCATCCCGAGAGCTGGCTTCCGTAGCGCTGCAGAAAAATCTGCTTATCGGCGCCATGGCCATAGGTCGCCGGCAATTTGCACGGCACCGAAACTCCGCCGGCACCGCCGATGATTTTCGAGATATTCTGGATTTCATCCAGCGGCCCGTCCTCGCCGAACCGGTAGTGAATTTCCGCCTTACCTCGCTTGCCGTCGATAAAAACGCTGCGCACCGCATCGGCGGAAAATGCCCGCTCGACAAACAACCGCGCCGTAGGGCCCGTCGGGTCCGAAAGAAAAGCGGCGCCGAAGATTTGGATCTTACCGGGCTCGTTCGCGTCGACAAAGGCGCCGGACTGCAGTTTTGGTTTGCGGGCGCGCATCGGCCGCGGCGGGGCCAGTTGCGCGGATACCTGCGGCGATGCTAAATCGGAACGTTTGCGCTGCGCATCCAGTTTGGTTTTAAGCGATGACATGGCCGAACTTAAGCCCCGCGCCGTGCCGGCTTGGCGGCCTCTGGCTGTTGCTTGGCAGCCGCCAGATTAAGCCGCCGCAACCGCCGCTGCGCTTCCATATCCGCGAAATCCTCGACCCGGCCGATCAGAAGTCTCGCCATGACGGCATAGAAAGCCGAGATTTCGTCAACGGCGGCAACCGCAATCTGGGCCAGTTGTTTCGTCCGTCCATTCCAGCCATCAGTCCGGCGCATCTTCTTCAACGTCATATGCAATCTCACGTCAGTACCACTATAAGTATGACAGCTTAATGACATGACCCGACTAGTCAACTAATATAATAGACAATACAGATTTATAGGACCGTCCGATGCCCCTGGTGACCCCGATAATTCCTTCCGAGCCAGCGCACCCGCCAGCGGTCCGCATTATCAATGACCGGCTGGTTTTGCGCGACGCGGCGTTGTTTGGTAACGGCTCTCCCCTTACCCGGCTACTGGAATTGGCATTCTCACTGCCGGAGATCAAATCCGCGACGATCCGCCAGGATAGTGGATCGATCAGCTTTTTCCTCGCCAAAAACGCCAACCCAGGCCAGATTTGGCAGCGGTTGGGCGCATTGCTGCGGCGTATCCAACTGCCCGAGCGGTCACGCGAAACCCAGGCAGACCGGCTGCAGCTGCACCCGGCGGCCCCTGGCCTGCCAGTGCGCGTCACCCGCTTTGGCCAGACGCTCACGACCTTCCGGGTTCGCCCGCTCGCCGCGGCGCGCATCCGCATCTCACACCCGCTGCTCCGGGACCGTAATGTCAAGTTCCGCGCGCTGGAGCGCCTAAGTACAGTGCACGGCGTCATATCGCTGCGATCGGCCCGGCTATGGGGAACCGTGATCATCCATTACGATCCGAATTTGGTCTCACCTGAGCATCTGTTGCGGTTTCTGGATGATTCCTGGAGCCAACTGCTGCAGGGGCCGCCTGCGCCGCCACTGCCCCGCCGGCTGGCACTTACCGCTTCGATGCTGGCTTTCTCCTTCACGGCGCAGTTTCTGCGTAACGCCTTGCTGCCGTGGGCTGCGGCGGTCGTACTGCTGTACAATTCTCCGAACGTGATTGCCGCCTTACGCGATTTGCGCCGCCGCCGCGTCGGGCTGCCGGCAATGCACACCCTTGGCTTTGCCTTCCTCCTGTGGTTCCGCCTGCCCTTCGCCTCCAGCCTGTTCTCAACCTTCGCGCAGACCTGGCCGCAGCTTGCCAATAATTTCGCCATGGGCGCGCAGCGGCGGCTTTTTGCTCCGCATCGGCGCCGGCAGGTTTGGGCCCGGATGAACGATGCGCAAGGCGAGGTGGAAATCGACGTCGCGGCACTTACGCCTGGCATGATCATCACGGCGCGCAAGGGCGACTACATCGCGGCGGACGGCGTGGTGGTGGAAGGCCTGGCCTCGGTCGAGGAATCGCCTTTGACCGGCGGCAACGGCCTTGCCGACAAACTGCCGGGCGATGCGGTCCATGCCGGTGGCTTCGTCCGCGATGGCAAGCTGGCACTCCGCGTCACCCATGCCGGCGAGGCGACCGCCGCCGCCGCGCTTACCCGCCTGCTGCCGCACAGGCCGATAGGCAATTTGCCTTCCTTGCAGGAGGTTGAACGGGTTGCTCACCGCAACGCCAGGCCGGCGCTGCTGGGTGCCACCGTCATGCTGCTGGCAACCCGGATGCCGAGATACTCGCAGGTCATCATAAGACCGGATTATCTCACCGCGCCGCGCCTCAGCGCCCATCTCTCCGCCCTGACAGCGGTTGCAAAATCGCTCGCGGGCGGCGCGCTGTTCCGCAATCCGGCGGCGCTGGACCGGCTACTCGACGCCGATATCTGCGTCCTCGATGACGGCGTCGATTTTTCCAGGCGCCGCGTGCAGTTGAACGGAATTCTCTGCCAGAACCAGGAGGCGCGGGATGATGCGCTGCGCTATGCCGCGGCGGCTGTTTCCGGCATCGACGATCCGCGCGCGGTGGCATTGCGCCGGCAGGCAAAACGGAATCATATTTTCGTGCCGACCGCCAGCGACACCCGCCGCCTCGCCGGAGCCATTCTGTTCCGTGATGATACCGGTTCGGAAATTGCCGTGCTGTCGCCGGCATTGGCGCTCGCCCAGGGCCTGTACGCCCCAACCGCAACGCTTGCAGCGCAGCTGAAGGCGGAAGCCGCCGCGCCGCGAACCGACCCGGCGACGCGCAGTTTCGCCGTCGCCCGCGCCCGAAATATTCTCGGTCTGGTACGGTTCGAGCGCAACGGCCCGCTTGAGGCCGCGGATGCAGTAGCGGCCTTACGCCTGGAAATTCCCGATACGAGGTTCGTCTATCTTTCGTCCTCACCGCAGGAGGATGCGGAGACCCGCGCTTTGGAACTCGGATTGGACGCCGTCTTCGGCGATCTGAGCGCGGATGCGAAAACCGAGGTCATGCGCTCAATGAGCGCCCGTGCTGCCTGGGTCGGCGATGGAAGCGACGCCGCAACCGCCACGACCCGTGCGGCGGCGGCGGTCAGCATCTCCACCGCCGGTATCGACAGGCTGGCACAGGATTTTGCGGATATCCTACTCCTCAACGGTAATCTTCTGGCGCTATCCCCCGCCCGCCTGGCAGCAATGCACAGGTCCGGCGAGCTCAGGGCCGATTACCGGACCGTCTACCTTGCCAACCTCGCCGCGGTCGCTGGCGGCTTCCTGGCAGGGTTCAACAGCCTGCACGCCGGTCTCACCTCCAACCTCGGGACGGCAGCAGTGTTCGTCACTCGCTGGCGCGCGCTTAAAAACCTGATTGCGCGCCAGGAGAGAATTTTGTCAGTACGTAAGAGCAATATTTAAATTGTTCGACGGCTTGGAGCTTAATCCAATCACAGGCTCTTGACCGACCATTATTCTTAGTCTTTGATAATGATCAAGGCCGCCGCTGGCCTCCCGGTTCCGCCGTTTAACACGGTTTTGGCAGATAGCGGCATCTGAGCTTCTGGCGCCAACCCCTTGGTTCGCGAGCAGGACGAATGGAGCCACGCCCTGAAATTCTCGCGAGTTAAGGATGGTTGTCATGTCCATGCTCGACAAATTGAAGGCCGAGGCCAGTGCGCTTGAGGCAAAAGCACGAGATTCTGGGAAACCGATCAAGCACAGCGTTGCGCTGGAGCAAGTTGCCAAACAACATGGTTACAACGGCTGGCGCGCCTGTTTGGCCGCTTTCTCCGACGGTCAATCGTTAACACCGCCGCAGAACTCATTTGAAATGAAGCGCTACGCCAATAGCGAATGGAATTTCAGTTTGGATATCCCTTCGCGGTGGAATATCTTTCCGGCTATACCCACAAATAGTCCTTACGAGGTAAGCCGTTTCGCCTCAAATGAGGAAGGTAGGCATCTTCTGATCGTCTTTAGCGAGCCATACGATCCGAAACAGAGTCCGGAAGCCCATTCAACTAAGATCCAGGAAATTCTCCAGAAACATGATTTTTCAAACTTCGTATCTGGCGAAACCAAGATAGGATCGAAAACAGTCTTGACGCTCGATTTCAACAAGCCTGTAGAAGACGCCATCTGGAATTGCCGCCACTATTTTATGATCGATGGTTCCACACTTGCGTATGTGCTAGGCTTCGGAACCACCCGATGGGATGACATGCGTGATTTGTTCGGACGCATGGCACAAAGCTTCAACCGGTTGCCGGGTAATGGGTCAACCTGAATTTCACTTTGAAGGGCTTCTAAAAACTCCGCCCTATGTGTTTTCTTCATAGCTTTCAGTTTGTCACGCGTTTGCTAGCCAGCTCAAGCTTGGCCCTGGCAGCGCATCACCAGGGCCAAGCTGAAATCAAGCCGTCAGCATCTTGACGCCGACAATGGTCAGGATCAGCCCAAGGGACGGTTTCAGCACCCAATCCGGCGCATGCCGCGCGGCCAGGCTGCCGACGATAATTCCCGGAATGGAGCCGACCAGCAGCGATTCCAGCAGATGAAAGTTTACAGAACCCAGCAGCCAATGTCCGATGCCGGCAACGAAGGCCAAAGGCACGGCATGGGCGATATCGGTCCCGACAATGCGCACGATCGGCAGGCGCGGATAGAGAAAAAACAACGCGATCGTCCCCAGCGCGCCAGCGCCCACCGATGAGAGCGAGACCAGAATTCCGACGACAAACCCTACCGCAACCGTTGCCCAGTACGATGTATGCAATCCAAAATCCGGATTGCGCTTGGTGGCGATGGCGATCACCCTGTCTTTCAAAAGCAGCGATATTGCGCTGATGATCAGGGCCACGCCCAAGGTGAGCGAGATCACCACCGCCACGCCCTTGCTCTCAACACCGAAATGATTGACCGCAATCAGCGTCAGGATCGTCGCTGGAATGGATCCGGTGGCAAGCCTTCCGACAATGTTCCAATCGATGGTTTTACCGGACCCATGAATGGCGGTGCCCACCACCTTGGTGGCCGAGGCGAACAGCAAATCGGTTCCGACGGCTGTAGAAGGATGGATCCCGAAGAACAAAACCAGCAGCGGCGTCATCAAAGACCCGCCGCCGACCCCGGTCAGCCCCACAAGTATGCCCACAAGCGCGCCGGAAAACACATAAGCCGGCTGAATGATAGAATGCATCGAATTCCCCTGATCAAATCTCTTTTTCTATAGATATTATATATTTATGACATCTGGCAAGCATAAGATTTCAGGACCAAGCGCAAAAATACGTCGCCTGCGCCGAACAGTTTGAGCAAATTAATGCACCTATGATTATTCCTCGTTTTTCCGACGCTGGAAACCATGCGAACGATAGGGCGGTATGCGTCGCCGCCGGCGCGGCTGAATTTTTATGTGCAAACCCGGGAAGAACCAATAGCCATGCTGCGGATATGGGGAAGGCGCGGGTCCAGCTCGGTGCAAAAGGTGATGTGGACTCTGGGCGAACTGGGTGTTGCGCATGAACGCGTGGAGGCAGGCCATGGCCACGGCATCACGGACACCGCCGCCTATCTCGCCAAGAATCCCAACGGCACAATCCCGACTCTCGAAGAACCGGATGGCTTCACCCTATGGGAGTCGAATGCAATCGTCCGCTATCTCGCCAACCGCCACGGCGCAGATGGACTGGCGCCGGCGGACCGGCGTGATTATTCCAGGGCAGAAAGCTGGATGGATTGGGCGTCCATCACTTTTGAACCGGCACTTTCCACGCTTTGGCTGCGCCTGGTTCTGAACCAACCAACGCCGAGCAGCGTCTCTGATGAAGCGCTGATTGCCAAGGTCGTGCGCGGCCTTGATCTTTTCGCCGCAGCACTTCCCGCCGACGGCTATTTGCTGGGCGGCCGGCTTACGATCGGCGACATCCCGATCGGTCAACTCATCAGCCGCTGGTTCAAGCTGCCGATCCCCCATCCGGTCCAGCACCGAATTCAAGCCTATTTCGAATTGCTTTCAAGCAGCCAGGCCTATTGCGATCATGTCATTGCCGCGCGGCCGCTTACATGATGCAGGACAACCCATATCGACAATTCCAGTTAAGACACTACATCTATTTTTAGAACCCAGCTAAAATGCGCCGCCCATGGCAGGATCATTTTGAACGGAGCGGAGGTATTCCATGAGCCCACTGGATGTCGTCGACAAAACAACCGCGTCAAACCCGAGTTTTGTGCCGCCGCTGCAACGCACCGCTGGCCAGCCGCCGCCGATCGCGGCGCATGGCGGGCTTTCCTACATGGCCTTCGAGCGCAACGGCGACGCCGGAACCGCGGTGGCGCTCAAAGATGCGCGCGCGGAACTTCTTAGCGGTGCGGAGCAGCGCCTGATTGAGCAGATCGAAACTTCCCCGCCAGGCCCGATCGAAACTGAATGGGGTCTGGGCTTCCGCAGCTATGACGAATGTCTGGCACATATCCGCGCCAATAATATCGAAGCGCCCGCTGGCGGCGTCGCCTTGCCTTTGCGCTACACCGTGTTGGAACGGTCAACCTATTCGGTAGTCTCCTCCCACGCGATCTGGCGGGATCCGGCACAGGTCGATCTGGCGGAGCTGCTGCGCAACAGCGGGGAACTGGCACAACGTCGCCCGGAACTCTATTTCCCGCAGGTCCTGCGCGATGCCCGGCGCATCGGCGAGTATTACCCCGGCCTCTCGCCGGAAACGCCGGAATCCATGGACAAGCTCGGCGTCTCACTCGCGCACCTCGAATCCAAATGCGCAAATTTCTATGATTCCGCTGAGGTCGAGCGCGTGTTCTATCCCGAAATCGAGAAGCTCCTCTTGGAATTCTTTCCGGGCGCCACCGACGCTTTGGTCTATAACCACGATGTTTTCGACAAGGACTATACCGGCGACCGCACCGAGGACCAGAATGCGAAAAATCCCGGCGTCAACGCGCAATACGCCAACATCGTGCATAATGATTTGAATGACAACAGCGGCCGGGTGCGCTGCCGCGAACTGCTCACCCGCAATCTGCGCAATTTCGGGCGCGCCCAGCATTACACCGGAGCCGAAGCCGACGCAAAAATGTCGCGCCGCTTCATGTCGATCAACCTTGCCAAGCCGATGGAAACAGTCGAGCAGTTCCCCTTCGTGCTCTGCGCCTGGCCCTCTTTCGCCGATCAGCCTTATATCACGAACTATCGCATCTATGACGACCGCGTCGGCGAGACCACGCGCTTTACCCATCGCCCCGATCACGAATGGTATTGGCTGCCGCAGCAGAAGTCGAACGAGGTCTCGATGCTGAAATGCTATGATTCCATCACCGATGGTTCGGTTTCACGATGGTCGTTCCACAGCGCCTGCATAGATCCGATTGCGCCGGCCGATGCGAGATGCCGCAAGAACGTCGTGGTCCGATCCTTCGTGTTCTTCTAGGAAGAAACGGCCTGGTTGAAAGACCCAAACGCAAATTTTCCCGCCCCGATGAGCACCGTATCATCCTGCGGCGAGTGCACACGGCCGCACAGCGCATCGCGGTAATGGCGCTCAAGCGAATTGCCGCGGCTCAAGCCCGGATTGCCGACCAGCGAGAGCGCTTTTTCAGCAACCCTAATGGCATTATTGGTGACGGTAAGTTTGACGAAATTGCATTGGACAGGCGAGATCTCGCCAATTTCCGCAGCAGCTGAACGGTCGAGCAAGGCGGTATTGGTATAGAGCAATGCATCGATTTCGCCGATCGCCTCCTGGTAGCGCGGCAGGGTGGAAAGTGCGGCGCCAAGATTGCTCGGTTGCCGGGTGAGCGCGAATTGCACCAGCCAGTCCCGCGCATTGCGGGCCACAGCATCGTAAATAGCGCCCAGCAGCACCGTCATCCAGGCGAGTTGTTCCGGCGTCCGGTCCGCTTCCCAGGCCTCCGGCGGCCGGATGTCGACGGCATATTCTTCCGGGATAAAAACATCTTCGAAGATGGCGTCATGGCTGCCCGAAGCGCGCATGCCGAGCTGATCCCAGGTCTCGACAATTCGAATGCCCCGCGCATTGCCGGGCACCAGGAAATATCCCGCCAGGGGCTGCGCATCATCGGTGCGGCCCCAGACGGCAAGCCAGGCCAGCGCGGGGATGCCGGTGGAATATAATTTATGGCCGGAGAGCAGCCAGCCGCCGGGGACCCTTCTCGCTGTCGTGTCGGGCAGCCCGCCGCGTATGGGTGTGCCAAGCGCCGGCTCAACGCGCAGCGCGTTGGCGAGCGCGCCGTTCACCGCGATATCCCGCAGCACATGCGCACGCAAGGCCTTCGGCCAATGCGGGCTGCGGGCAATCTGCAGGCTGATCAGCCAGGTCATAACCAGGACCAAAGCCGTTGAGGGCTCCCCGCGGGCAATGGCAGCGACAATGCGGCGTGCCTGCGCGAGGTCCAACGGATCGCCAGCAAGATCACGCGCCGCCTGCAGACCAATAACGCCATGCTTGCGCAGCAGGGCGAAATTCTCAAACGGAAAGCTGCCCGCGCGATCATGCAAACCAGCGGTTATCGCCAATTCGGCGGATAGATCCGCCAGCACAGTATCGCCGATCCGGCGATTGAGTTGATCAAGATCGGCTACCATCGTGGCATCCTGCGCATCCATCCAAATGTCCTTTGTTTGCAAAAGATTAGCCGTCTGATATAACTCTATAAATCTGATAGTAAATACTTTAGCACCGTTTCGGAGAGATTTCGACGGTTCCAATCATTGGCCGGAAAGGCTGTGTATTCAATGACCCTGCATTTGCATTACTGGCCTACGCCAAACGGCAAAAAAGTCACGATATTTGTAGATGAAGCCGAATTGCCTTATCGCATTGTCGCTTGCAATATCGGCCGCGGTGATCAATTCGCGGGGGATTTTCCGAAGCTCAACCCTAACACCCGCATGCCATTACTGGTGGACGACGAACCGATCGGCGGCGGCGCGCCGATAGCGTTTTTGAATCTGGCGCCATCCTGCTTTATCTGGCGGAGAAAAGCGGAAAACTCTGGCCGCAGACGCCACGGAAAAAATACGACGTGGTGCAATGGGTAATCTGGCAAATGGCCAATCAAGGCCCAAAGACCGGCGAGTTCGGTCATTTCAAAAGGCTAAGTGAGACAAAGGGCGACCAAAGCTATGCGGTGCGCCGTTTCTCCGACGAAACCAACCGGCTTTACGGCGGGTTGAATAATCAGCTTGCCAACCACCACTATCTGGCGGGCGACGAATATACGATCGCCGACATCGCCTCCTATCCGTGGACCGTCAACTGGAAGGACCAGGATCAGGACATTGAGGAATTTCCCTATTTCGCGCGCTGGTTCGATGAAATCAACGCACGCCCTGCCGTCAAACGCGGATTGGCGGTCGGCAGCGATTTTTCAACGGATACCGATAATCTCTCGGCGGAAGAAAGCGAGCGCCGTGCCAGGCTGCTTTACAATCAACGCGCCCGCCCGGTTCCAAAGGCAAGCGCCACGAACGAGCGCTAAAAATCAGACTTGCCAACAAACAATGATTGCAATCTACGGAGCCAATAACTATACTCATTAAGTAGTCTTATCTACGGCAGTCCTTTGGAGTGTTCCCATGGCCCTCGAGTCTTCAAACAGTTTCGTCCTTTGGGGCGTGCCTCGCTTCCGCAGAGGCACCGGCGTCGTGTATTCCAGTAACGCCCATCCGGCACGCATGGATGCGGAAACCGCAGTTTCCTCAACCACGGATTCTCTACCTCTTCCCGCTATAGCCGAATCCAAATCCAACGCACTGGAAAATCCGGAACTTGCCGCCTGTCTAAACGGCTACGGCTGCGCCTATCACTGAGTGCCACCGGCGCCGACAAAGCTCCGATGGACAAGCCATCGTCGGGCACGTCACGTGCCAATCCGATCGGCGCAGAGACATGCGCAACCTGGCCAGGCCGAACGACCGGATAAGCATACCGACCTGGTATAGTAAATTTGCAATCTATACGCGGTGACGCCATAAGTCCGAGACAAAGATGATTGAAAGAATTCGTTTTGGACTCGGATATCTTCGCGGCAGGCAGCATGAATAAAAAATCGAGAACCGGGCTTCAGCCAGGCGACGCTGAATCCAAACAATTGCCGCGCGGCCGTCTCATCGCATTCGCCTCCCTGATGCTGCCGATAACTGCGGCGCAGGTGCCGATGGCGGCGTTTCTGCCGGCTCTATATGCGCAGTATTTCGGAATTCCCCTGGCAGCGCTGGGCGCGATCTTTTTAGCCGAACGGGTCTGGGGCGCGGCCGCCGATCCGATCATCGGCATATTGAGCGACCGCACCAAGAGCCGCTTCGGCCGCCGGAAGTCTTGGATCCTAATCGGCGGCTTGCTTTATGCCTTGGCCACTGTGTTTCTGTTTTTTCCAACCCTGCCCTTCGTCCACGTAACGCCAGTTTTTCTCACCGCGACATTGTTCACCTTCTATCTGGCCTGGTCGATGATCCAGATCCCCTACCTCGCCTGGTCGGGCGAAGTCTCAAGCGACTATCATGAGCGCACGCGGATCGCGATGTTCCAGGCCGTGGCAGCAGCACTTTCCCTCCTGCTAATCCTCATTTTGCCAACGATCATCGATCAGATTTCGCCGAAGAATGCAGTGCTCAAGCTTGGCGCGATGGGCGGTGTGATATTGCTCTCCCTGCCGGTTTCCCTACTGCTGACATTACGCTCCGTACCGAAGACGCTGAAGCCGGCAGCGCCGCCCGCGCGCCTCGCTCCGGTAAAGACACTTGCGTTGATTTTGCGGGAGGGCGCACTGCTTCGCATCTTTTTTTCCGATTTTGCGGTCTCAGCGGGGCAAGGCGTCCGTGGCGTTCTGGCGATCTTTTTCGTGACGGATTATATGCATTTGCCGAAATTGGCGAGCGCGGTTTTTCTTCTGCAATTCATCTTCGGCGTTGCGGCGTCGCCCATCTGGGCGGCAATCGCCAGGCGGCTTGGAAAACATCGGACTGCCGCCACCGGCGAATTAGTACAGGTTGCAATCAATCTTTGCCTGCTGCTGGTGGTGCCCGGGCATGTGGCGCTGCTACTTGGGCTGACCGTGGCGCAGGGCCTCGCCCAGGGTTCCGGCAATCTCATGCTGCGATCGATGGTGGCCGACGTCGCTGACCGTCACCGGCTTGAAACCGGCACCGACCGCACCGCGCTATTCTTTTCGGTTTTCAGCATTTCCATGAAAACCGGGCTTGCTGTCGCCGCCGGCGTAGGGCTACCGCTTGTTGCATGGCTTGGCTTCAATCCGGCTTTGCCGGTGAATACGCATCAGGCGCTGCATGGGCTTGTTTTGGTATTCGCCCTCGGCCCGGCGCTAGCGCATTTGATTTCCGCTGCTCTAATCTTCAACTTTCCAATCGACGAAGCACGCCACTTGGAAATTCGCAGGGCGCTTGAGGAAGAAGTACTGCACGACCCGCTGACCGGCAACTGACCGGGCCGATGATGCGCGGCCCGGTTTCCAACCAGGCCGGAACGATCAATCAGGCGGCTCGCACGCCATTGAATTTTGCCGATCCCAGCGCGCCCAGCTTGGCGGTGCCGGCGATTGCTTCGCCATCCACCGTCGCGTCGAACGCCAATGTCACCGCCATCGGCTTCTGGATCGGCATGCGACTCAAGGCTTTGGTCGCTGATCGACTGGTAGAAATAATGAAGCCCGCTGGTGTAATCCACCCGGTAGCCGAGCGGCGACGTCACGCGCAATTCCTGGCTGACCTGGCGCTGATCGTCGGTGGTGTTCGACGCGGTCAGCAACGGCAACGCGGTGCTGTCCAGATCGGTCATAAGCGAAGCAACGTAAGGGATCAAAGCATGTCGGAGATCGAAGCTGAATTGAACCGCACTGCTGCCGCCTAATGGATGTCGGTTGCCGCGAAGGGTGACGGCGGTAAAACCGCGGCGCTCGTGAAGGCCGGTGACCTCCTTCGGACGCGCGGCGGAATCCGGAATCCCGGACAGCGCTGCCCGACCGACATTGAACGAGCTGGAGGCGCCGCCGCTCGACGCGCTGAGATCTCCACGAATGACGAGGTAACCTCACCGCCGCGTGCCTCGTATTTGATTCTGTTTCTTGGTTTCTGACTGTTCCGGTTTCGGCATGACGGATAGTGCCATTTTTGGCCAGTACGGCACTGCGTCGGGATGCCTGCCAGCCCGATTTCGGGCAACTGCCCCAACACGCTCCACGAATGCTGCGCCGATCTTTTCAATCTGAGATACACTGCCAGACGGAACTGGTATCGTGCAGATAGACATCGACTTTGCCGGCCATGATCTCGTGACTGATCATAAGTTTGGCTACTCAAACCGGCCGAACGGACATACGGCGGGGGAAGGTTTCAGGAGCGTGCGCGCTAATTCCTGGCTTAGCGAGGCCTGTTAGCCAAAACGTGTAAATAGCGTGTAAGGCGTTTTATTGGGATTTAGTGTCGATCAACGACCTGAAAGTCATTGAAAACTTGGTTGCGGGAGTTGGATTTGAACCAACGACCTTCAGGTTATGAGCCTGACCGCGAAACGTCGTACGCGTTGAAAGTAAAGCTTAATTCGCAATTTAGAATATTAACGTGTACAAATACGTGTAACT
>JAMFSE010000006.1 GCA_026225115.1 Rhodovastum atsumiense | reverse complement strand
CGCCAGCGCTTCCATGGCGCTGGCAAGGGCCTGCGGCTCCGGCCGCTTCAGATCGTTGGTCATGGTCTTTCCCACGCGAATTCCTCCAAACTTCGGAAGACCGTGGCAAAGGATATATAAGGGGTCAAGGGATCGGACCCAACAAACAGGAATGGCTGATGATGACTATTGCCGCCGGCGACGATTCGCTGCTCCAGCCGGCGCCGTTTCTGGCGTCGGTGATGCAGATCGAGCCGGCATGGATCGATTACAACGGCCATCTCAACATGGCCTATTACAATGTGATGTTCGACCGGGCGATCGACGAATTATGGCTGCAGCTCGGAATCGGCCCCACCTATATGAAGGCCCGCCAAGGCTCGACCTTCACCGCCGAATGCCATGTGCGCTATCTGCGCGAGATTCATCTCGGCGATCCCGTGCAGATCTCCATCCTGCTGGTGGGGGCCGATGAGAAGCGGCTGCACACCTTCGAGGAATTGCGCCATGCCACTGAGGGCTGGCTATCGGCCACGTCCGAAAACATGACCATTCATATCGACATGACCGCGCGCAAGGCTGCGCCGTTTCCGCCTGACATCCGCGCCCGCATCGAAGCGGTGGCGAAAGCGCACAGCGCTGTGGCACGGCCCGAAGGCATCGGGCGAAAGATCGCAATGCCCTCGAAGTAACCTAAGCTAGACCCGGCTACGGCCGCGCGCGAGGCCGACGACGGCCGAGATCAAGAACAGCACGACGGCAATGAAGAAAATCGCCTTGGCGATTTCGATGGACGCGCCGGCGATACCGCCAAATCCCAGAATACCTGCAATCAATGCCACAATCAGGAACGTAACAACCCAGCTCAACATGACCAAACCTCTGTTCGTATTCTTGCCTTGAGATTGCGGCAGCGAGAGCCGCTTCCGCAGAAACAATCCTGCGCTGGAACAAATGTTCCCGCCTGTTCCAGGGCCTGAAACCACGAAAAATTGCCGGTTGGCAGGAACAAAATCAGGGCTCCCCTCCAGCCTGGCGACCTAAACCGCGCCGGCAGCCGTGACGGGATAACTCCTGTCAAATCCGCCATCAAAGCCCTATATGCCCTTCAATCCTGCTATGAAGGCTCCCCTTCACGGCCCCGCGGTGCCATCGTGGGCGCAAGACGATTCGCATATGACCGAGCCGAACAAACTGACCCACCACGGTGTCCCCGACCACCAGCCCGCTGCTGGCGGCATTGCTGCGCGTGCGCGGGCGGCCGCAACCCCGCAATATCTCACCGGGCTCAATCCGGAGCAGCGCGAGGCGGTCGAGACGCTGGACGGCCCTGTATTGGTGCTGGCCGGCGCCGGCACCGGCAAAACCCGCGTGCTGACCTCGCGCATCGCCCATATCCTGAGCCAGGGCCGCGCCCGCCCCGGCGAAATTCTCTCGGTCACCTTCACCAACAAGGCGGCGCGCGAGATGAAGCTGCGGCTCGGCCAGATGCTCGGCCAGGCCGTCGAGGGCATGCCGTGGCTCGGCACCTTCCATTCGATCGGCGGCCGCATCCTGCGCAGCCACGCCGAACTGGTGCAGCTGAAGTCGAATTTCACCGTGCTCGATGTCGACGACCAGGTCCGCCTGCTCAAGCAGCTATTGGCCGCCGAGAATATCGACGACAAGCGCTGGCCGGCGCGGATGCTGGCCGGCCTGATCGATGGCT
>JAMFSE010000049.1 GCA_026225115.1 Rhodovastum atsumiense | reverse complement strand
GGTGATCGCTTTCGAAAACCCGCTGAACAGCCGCGCCAGAGAAATCCGCTGGGCGCCGTTGAACATGTCATATTCATGCGCCCCCACCACCTGCCCGTCGATGCTGAACAGCCGCTCCGGTATCTCGACCATCGCCCCGCTCGGCTCGAAGCCGATTTTGCTCTCCGCCGCGTAGAGCTTCGCGGTATCGGCGCTCGGATAGCGCAAAGCCTCCAGCCGCAGCCGGCCCCGGGATCCGAACACATCCAGATAGAACCCGGGATTATCCGCCGCCGTCCAGGATGTCGCCAGCGTCCCCATCGCGCCATTCGCGAATTCCAGCTGGGCGTGGCAGGTATCGTCGGTCTCGACCGTCATCGCCGTTCCGTCCGGCAGCTTCCACGCCGGCAGCTGAATTTTCATCCGCGCCGAAACCGCGTCGATCGGCCCAAACAGATGCCGCAGCAGATGCAGCATATGCGAGCCCTGGTTGCGGGTCACGCTGGTGCCGTTCCCCGCCTGGCCGAACCAGGTGTAGCTGAACCCCGGATAGATCTCGATGAAGAACCCCATCTGCCAGGAGCAATGGATCTGGAAAATCTCGCCGAGATATCCGGCATCGATCCTCTCCTTCATCATCGCCACATGCGGCAAGCCGACCATGCTGGCGGCCCCGGTGCCCTTCAACCCCTTGTCATGCTGCAGTTTCACCAGTCTGGACGCGCCATCGAGCGAGGCCGCGAACGGCATGTTGTTCACCACATGCTTGCCGCCGTTCAGTGCTGCGGTCACCATCTTCTCCCGCAGCACCGGGCTGGTGCCGATGTCGATGATATCGAGATCCGGATCGGCGCACATCCGCTCGAAATTCCAGAACGGCCGCGCCACCCCGAATTGCTTCGCCGCCGCCTCGGCGGTCTCCTGCCGGGATGTGCACATCGCGGTCACTTCGACGTTTTCCAGCGTCCGCCAGGCGGGCAGATGCGCAATCGCTCCCCAATTGGCGCTGATAATGCCGACCCGAAGTTTCTTCGTCATCTTCTGCTCCCGCGCAAATATGGCTGGGCTTTCAAATCGCCCCTGTTGACGAATCAGCTAACCTATTAAGGAAGCAGTGCCAACTTGCACGCCGTTACGGCGTGGCGATATGAGGAGAGCGGGTTGCGGCAATATCGAGGCAGCAGTGGTGAGGAACGCCAGGCCGAACGCCGTCTGCAGCTGATCACGGCGGCATTGCATGTCTATGGCGAACTCGGCCACAGCCGCGCCAGCGTGCGCCGCATCTGCCGCCAGGCGGCATTGAGCGAGCGCTATTTCTACGAATCCTTCGCCAATGGCGAGGCACTGCTCGCCGCCGCCTTCGACTATGCCGCCGGCATCTTCATCGAACAGCTGCAGGGGCTCGGCCAGGCGCCCGAATTGCGCGTGGTGCTCACCGCCTATTTCGACGTCATGCGCCGGCACCCCAATTTCACCCGGGTCTTCCTGCTGGAAGCGCCGGCCGCGGGTGGTCCCATCTACCAGCGGTTCTACGCCGTCCAGGAACGGTTCAGCGACATCCTCGCCCGGCTGTCGCGGCGGCCGGAAGACCGGATGTATCTTGCCGGCCTTGCCGGCGGCCTCTCGCAAATCGCCCGGCATTGGACGATCAACGGTTTTGCAGCACCCTTCGAGCAAGTGCTCGAATCGGCCGAACGCCTCTGCAGCCCGCTGAAAGAATAAGCTTATGCACCTTCCAATCGATATCGACTCCATCAAGGGCTTTCTGGACCCGGGCGAGGGCAGGGCGCTGCATGACGCGGCGCTGACCGCGGGCATTCTCGGCCCGGTCATTGAGATCGGCGCCTATTGCGGCAAATCCTCGGTCTATCTCGGCGCCGCCTGCCGGCAGATCGGCGCCACGCTGTTCTCCATCGACCATCACCGCGGCTCGGAAGAAAACCAGCCGGGCTGGGAATATCACGATCCGGAATTATGGGACGAAGAATCCGGCAGCCTCGATACCCTGCCGCATTTCCGCCGAACCCTCCGCCGCGCCGGCCTGGAAGCAACGGTGGTCGCGGTCGTGGGCCGCTCCGCCACCATCGCCGCCGCCTGGAGCTCCACCCTCGGCATGGTCTTTATCGACGGCGGCCACAGCATGCAGGCCGCCCTGGCCGATTACCGCAACTGGTCGACCAAGCTCACCCCAGGCGGCACGCTCGCCATCCACGACGTCTTCCCCGACCCCGCCGACGGCGGCCGCCCGCCCTTTGAGATATACCAGCTGGCCCTGCAATCCGACCTGTTCGAGGAAACCGCCGCCGTCAAAACCCTGCGGCTGCTGAAGCGGATCTAGCGACCTATCCGGACGGCTCAACCGCATATTCGCGCATGCGGCCGGGCCGCATATTCGCGCATGCGGCCGGGC
>JAMFSE010000048.1 GCA_026225115.1 Rhodovastum atsumiense | reverse complement strand
CGGTCAACGGCACGTTGCTGGAAGACAGCGTGTAGAAGCCCGCCACCCGGTCCGTCGCGATCTCCCTCTGCTCGACCAGTTTCTGCAGGACGGTTCCAACCACCGCACGGATGATTACGGCGGCAGCATCGTCAACCGCGCCAGACTGATGCTGGAAGTAACCGATGCCGTGATCTCGGTCTGGGGACCGGAATATGTCGGCATGCATCTGGCGCCGCGCATGGATTCCCATTCGATGGGCGATTCCGACCCGCTCGCCACCTTCACCTATGTGGCGCGCGAACTCGGCGATCGCGGCATCGCCTTCATCTGTTCGCGTGAACACAAGGCAGAAGACTGGATCGGCCCGAAACTGAAGGCAGCATTCGGCGGCGTCTACATCGCCAATGAGGGGTTCACCCAGGAAAGCGCCCAAGCCGCGCTGGACGCCGGGGATGCCGACGCCGTCGCCTGGGGCAAAAGCTTCATCGCCAACCCCGACCTGGTCCCTCGCTTCGCGCAAAACGCGCCGCTGAATGAAGTCGATTTCGCAACGGTTTATTCGCCCGATCATCGCGGCTATACCGATTATCCAGCGTTGCAGTCGAAGGCGGCGTGAGCGGGCAAGTTCTTTTCTGAAGAAAAGAACCAAAAGACTTTTATTATTCTGCGACATGGGCGCTGGTGGCGGCACAGCCCATGGCCCAGAATAAAAAGTCTTTTTGGTTCGCGCCGGGCGTCTAACCGGTTTTTCTTCAGAAAAAGAAGTGCTTCCCTTTACTCTTCTAGATTTTTAAGCTTCCGGAACTTCTTCCAGGCTTCGGCCAAGGCCTCATCATCCTCCTGGGCGCCGCGGCCGCACCAGCCGGTGATGATGCCGGTGGCGAAGTTCACGGCGGGCGCGCTGGTGTCGAGTTTGGCGACCATGTCGCGAGCGGTCATCAAATCGTTGAAAATGCCGAGCTGGTTTTGCAGCTTCGCGGTGATGCGGGTGTGTTCGCGCAGTTCGGCGGATGGAAACAGGCCGGCGAAGAGATCCGCGGCATAGCGCAGTTTTTTCAGCTCGATGCGGATCTGATGGCGCTTATGCGGTTCGAAGGCGGCGAGGTTTTTGCCGCGCTTGGTGAGTTTGTTGTGCATGCGGTTGAGGTTGCCGGTCGCGAAGGCTTTTGCCGGTTCGGTCAGCCGGGGCAAAGCTTCCGGAGCCATCGTATTGCGCCAGCCATGCCGCACGACGAAGGCCTGCAGCGATAGCACGAAGCGCGTGGTCTCCACGCTTGCAAGCAGGCCGCGGATTTTCTCGTATGCCGCATCTCGCTGTTGTTCCGATTGCGCGATAATTTCCGCAAAGCCGGCAAATTCCGGGAAGGCCTTCGCCGGCCCGTCATGCAGCAATTGCAGAAAGACGTCCCAGTTGCGGGCCTCCCCCAGGATTGCGGCAATGTCCTTGGCGTTGATGCGGAAAGCCGCGAACTCGGCGCATGGAAATGCGCGTTGGAACAGGCCGAGCAACGATCGCAGCCGGCGCAGCGCCACGCGCATCTGATGAATGGCGGTAACGGTATCTCCGGATTCAAAAGCCGGCCAGTTGCCGGTGAACTGCGCGAGGCAGCCATTGATGACCGATGCAATGGCTTCATCGACGCTGGGCGCGCCGGCAAGCGGCGACGCGCCGCGAGCCGGACCGGGCGGCTTGCCGGAGCTGAGCAGCGCGCCGCGGGCGGATTTGGCCAGCGTGCCGATCTGCACGGGAAAGGATTCCGCCAATGCGATCCCCTGGCGGTAAAGCTCGGCCGGGTCGCCCGATTTCAATTCCATCTCGATTTCGCGGACGGCAAGTTTTTGATCACCGGCGATGATGTGACCGGAATCGAATGCAATTTCGATATCGCTGCTGCCGGAGGCGATACGGCGGAGAACCCGGCGAATATCCGTTTCATAAATCGCGACGAGTGGTTGATCCTGGATAACGCGCACCAGCATTCCGGTGATTTCGGCACCGAACAGGCTGACATCGGGCTCGGCAACCGGCGACGGCACCTCGATCTCTCCGCGCTCGAACAGGCCGCCGGAGAAATTTCCCCGCCATTTCAGGGTCATAACAAACGCCCGGCGTTGATTCCGAATGCGGAGCGTTATTTTGTTACGTTCAAGATCGGCATTCGGCGTATCGAAATAGATGCTGCGCAGCCGTTGGGCGCGGGCGGACGCCGTACCATCCAACGCGCTCCATTGCTGGCTGGCCTTGAAGCCGGCCTCGTCGGCAAAAAACTTTAGTTCGATCTCACGGCTATCCGACGGCACCGGCGGCGAGGCGGGCGCGACAACAGGGGTTGATGCCGAAAACTCTTGTTTCAATTTTCCAGACCCATGCGTGTTCGAAGATGCCAGGATACAGAAAAGCGAGAATAATCCTAGCCCGTCTCTTTGGTTTGCAGGTGGCGCGACACCAATATGCAAACGCCGGTCACAAACGTCGCAATGGCGCCGATGGCAAATAACAGCGGATAGCTGCCGGTGATATGAAAGAGCGATGAAAAACCGGCGGCGCAGGCCGCCTGCACGACCGCATAGGCCATGGTGGCCAGACCCCAGGTTGCGGCAAGCCGATTGGGTGGAACCATGCCGGCCAGCGCGCCGGAGGTCAGCACCACCGCGCCAAGCGCCACGGCCCCGACACCGGCAGCGGAGATGCCGAGAATGACGGGATTACCCGAAAACAATGGCAAGGCGACCGCGACCGCCATGACGAAATAACCGGCGGCCAGCGTGCTGAGAAACCCAAACCGGTCGGCAATGCGCCCAAGAACCGGCGGCCCAAGTGCTGCCGCAACGCCGAGGATCGCCGCGACATTTGCCCCGGCCACAACGCCGCGCCCGAAGCCGATGGCAACAAAACTCGACAGAAACAACACATGCGGCACGAAACCCAGCGCGCATAAGGCATAGCCGATAAAGAGAAAAATAACCGGCCTGGTCAGCGTGCGCGTGCCAGGTTCGGGCGCTGCCGGGTGCAGCGTGGCGGGCGGCATCATCACCGCGACGATGACGGTCAACACCAGACTTAGCAGACCAAGCAGGATCCAGGTTGCTGGCAAACCGAACTTCAGCAAATGCGGCAGCAGCAGGCCGGAGACCGTGATCCCGGCGCCCATGCCCGCAAAGGTGATGCCGCCCACCTGGCCGCGTTTGCTAACCGGCGCCCGGCCGACCACCGCCGCCCCCATCAGCACCATAAGTCCACCGCCGGTTATACCGGAGACAAAGCGCCAGATTGCCGCATAGACCACGCCGAGATTCGCAGAAGATGCCAGCAGGCAGATGGCGGTAACCATCATCAGCGCCACCACCGCCGGGCGCGTGTAAATCGGCCGCCGCCAGGAGCGCATGCCGAGCGCGCCGACCAGATAGCCGAGGAAATTTGTCGCACCCAGCCAGAACGCCGCGGCCGCGGTGAACCAATGCGCCGCCACCAACGCCGGCACCAGCGGCGCATAGCCGAAGCGGGCGATGCCAATGCCGACCAGCATGGCCAGCAGGCCGGAGAAGGCGGCGCGGTAAAGCGGGAACTCGGCCATCCGGGATGGTTAGGCCAGCCGCATGGGACCAGGAATAGCAGTAAAGCAGCCCAGCCATGGTGCTATCCGGCGTTGATTGGTATAGACCGCCTCTCACTTACGATTCCGAGGAATATCATGGCCCGCCGCCGGCAGCTCTACGAAGGCAAAGCAAAAATCCTGTTCGAGGGCCCTGAGCCCGGCACACTCGTGCAGTAT
>JAMFSE010000047.1 GCA_026225115.1 Rhodovastum atsumiense | reverse complement strand
TGATTTTGCAGAAAGATCACGAAGCAGGACGGCGGCAGGTGTGCGCTTTTCATGCCGCGCGGCTTGCCTTTGGCATGCGGCGAGGGCTCGCCCTGATAGGTAAAACCTTCGGCCAGGCAACGCGCCAGACGCTGTGCCGGATGATTGAAATCCTCGTAGTAACCTTCAAGCTCACCGGTCAGCAGAACATGCATGGAATGATGCCAATCATCGGTCCATTGCGCGTCGAATTTTTCATCCTCCGGCCCGGCGTTCAGCAGGGTTACGTCGTTGCCCTCGTTTTCCAGCACCAGATGGATTTGGCGCCCCAGCATGCTCTGGCGGCATTCTGCTGCCATCTCGGTCAGAAAGCCCTTATCGAAAATCGCATGCACGGCGTCGAACCGCAGGCCGTCGAACATGTAATCCTGCAGCCAGTGCAAGGCGTTTTCGATATAGAAGCGGCGAACATGCGATTCCTTGAAATCGATCGAATCGCCCCAGGGCGTTTTGATGTGGTCGTCAAAAAAGGCCGAGGCATAGGTGCCCAGATAATTTCCGTCGGGACCAAAATGATTATAGACGACATCAAGAAACACCATCAGTCCCAGGCCATGGGCGCTGTCGATCATTGCCTTCAGCTCGTGCGGCGTGCCGTAGCCGGCGTGCGGTGCGTAGTGCAGAACGCCGTCATAGCCCCAGTTTCTGGTGCCGGGGAAATCGGCAACCGGCATCAGTTCGATGGCGGTGATCCCCAGTTTTTTCAGCCGCGGCAACTGCGCCGCAATGCCGGAAAATCCGCCGAAGGCGCCGGGATGCAATTCGTAGAGCACGGTCTCATTCCAGGGGCGGCCGGGCCAGTCCGAATGCTTCCAGGAAAAGATCGGATTCATGACGATGCTATGGTCGTGAACGCCAGCACCTTGAAAACGCGAAGCCGGGTCAGGCACCGCCAGATCCGGTGAAACACGATAACGGTAGCCGGCGCCTGCGCCCACTGCGACCTCGGCGCTGAAAACCCCATCGGCCTCAAGGGTCATTGGAAACGACCCTTGATTTTCGATTTCTACTGCAACTTGCTTGCAATCCGGTGCCCAGAAGCGAAATTGCGTGCGGTTCGGTGAAAGCAGTCTTGCGCCGAGATTAATCATGCCCGTTCAACCTCGACGGAAAGCAGCACCACGGAATGCGCGCCAACCATTGTCCTCGGCGTCTCGCAGCGCTGCGGCGGCGCGTCGGGGTTCGCGCTATCCAATTCCAGTTGCCACTCCAACTCCGGGCAGGGCAGTTCGAATGACCGGTCTTCATTGCTGGCGTTCAGCAGCAGCAGCGTCATGTCCACCACATCATCGGCTACAGCGGCCCGGCGCAGCGCCATTAATTGCGCCGCCGGATCGTTCCATGCCTTCATGTCCAGCACGGTGGCCGACTCATCGAACCAGGCGGTGTCGTATACGCCCGGAAGCACTTCCAGCGTGCCGTGCAGAAAACGATCGCTGCGCAGGCTGGGATGAGATTTTCTCAGGGCAATCGCTTTGGTTGAGAATCGGAGCATGGATTTTTGCATATTGTCTTTCTTCGCCTGCAATGCAGACCAGTCGATCCAGGAAACCTCGTTATCCTGGCAATAGGCGTTGTTATTGCCGTTTTGGGTGCGCCATATCTCGTCACCGCCCAGCAGCATCGGCGTGCCGTGCGAGAAGAACAAGGTGGACAGCAGGCTTCGAACGCTGCGTTCGCGGATCAGGTTGAGTTTTGGATCATCCGTCTCGCCTTCAACGCCCCAGTTGTTCGAATAATTTTCACTGTGGCCATCCTTATTGGCTTCGCCATTGGCTTCGTTATGCCGCTCATTATAGCTCATCATATCGCGCGCGGTGAAACCGTCATGCGCCGCGATGAAATTGACGCTGGCCCAGGTTTTGCGCCGCCGCCGCTCAAAAATATCGCTGGAGCCCATCAGCCGCGCCGCCAGTTCCGAACGCTGGCTGTGATCGCCGCGCCAGTAGCGGCGCACGCCGTCGCGAAACCGGTCATTCCATTCGGCAAAGCCCGGCGGATGGTTGCCAAGCTGGTAGCCGCCCGGGCCGATATCCCAGGGCTCGGAAATCAGTTTCATCCTGGACAATACAGGGTCCTGGCGAATCGCATCGAAAAACCCGGAATGCGGATCGAAGCCGGAAAGCTCGCGCCCCAGCGTGGTGCCAAGGTCGAAGCGGAAACCATCCACGTGATAGGATTGCGCCCAGTGGCGCAGGCTATCCAGCACCATCTGCAGCACGCGCGGATGCGAGATATTGATGGTGTTGCCGGTGCCGGTATCGTTGACCAAATGCCGCGGCGCGCCATCTACGGCGCGGTAATAGCTTTTGTTATCGAAGCCCCGCCAGGACAATGTCGGCCCCATTTCGCTGCCTTCGCAGGTGTGGTTGTAGACCACGTCCAGGATTACTTCGATCCCGGCCTCGTGCAACCGCCTGATCGCCACCCGAACCTCATTCAGCGTGCCATCGGCCGCCGAGATGTAGCTGGGCTCGGGCGCGAAGAAACCCATTGAGGAATAGCCCCAATAATTCCGCAAGCGCTTGGCTACCAGAAAACGGTCCTGCAGAAAGGCGTGGATCGGCAGCAATTCGACGGCGGTAACGCCGAGTTTGACGAGATGATCGATGACGCGCGGATCCGCCAGCCCGGCAAAGGTGTCGCGCTCATTTGCCGGCAGCTCCTCGCGCCGCATCGTCAGGCCTTTCAGATGCGCCTCGTAGATGATGCTGTCTTTCCAGGCATGGTCCGGCGATTTGTCGTTGCCCCAGTTATAGAGATTGTCGACGATGATGGCTTTCGGCATGGCGGCGGCGCTGTCGCGCCTGTCAAACGACAGATCATCGCGGCCGGAGCCGCAGCGGTAACCGAACAGCGCGTCCGACCACGCCAGTTTCCCGAAGATTTTTTTGGCGTAGGGGTCGAGCAATAATTTATTCGGGTTGAACCGGTGCCCGGCTTCCGGCTGGTAGGGGCCATGCACGCGGTAGCCGTAAAGCAGGCCGGGGCGGGCTTCCGGCAGATAGCCGTGAAAAATCTCGTCGGTACAATCCGGCAGTTCCAGCCGCGCCACTTCGCGGCGCCCGGTGGGGTCGAACAGGCAAAGCTCGACCTTTTCGGCATGCGCGGAGAACACCGCGAAATTGACCCCGAGCCCGTCCCAATTAGCGCCGAGAACGTTCGGGTTTCCCGGATGCAGCTTGCCCGTAATCATCAGCGGCTAAGAGTCCTGACGTAGAATGATCGTGGCGAGCGGCGGGAGCGTTATTTCGATAGAGTGCTCGTGGCCATGGCTCGGCTGCGAAACCGAGGCAACCTGGCCGCCATTGCCAATATCACTACCCCCCAGACCAGCGTTATCGGAATTAAAAATCTCCCGCCACGCGCCGCCTGACACGCCGATGCGGAAGTGATTGCGCGGCACCGGGGTGAAATTGCTGATGATCAAAACCGGCGCCGTCCCTTCATGACCGTAGCGGAAAAATGCCAGAACCGATTGCTCGCGGTCATTATCCACAGCCCAGGCAAATCCGCCGGGTTCGAAATCGCGCTGATAGAGCGCTGGTTCGGATTGATAGACACGGTTCAACTCGCGCAGCGTTCCCTGAACGCCCCGATGCGTCTCATATTGGAGCAGGTTCCAGGAGAGTTCGGCGTCATGATTCCATTCCTTCGGCTGGCCGAATTCGCAGCCCATGAACAGCAGCTTTTTGCCCGGATGGCCCCACATAAAGCCGAGATAGGCGCGAAGATTGGCGAATTTCTGCCATTCATCGCCCGGCATGCGGCCAAATAGCGAATATTTTCCATGCACCACTTCGTCATGAGAAATCGGTAGCACAAAACGTTCCGAAAATGCATAGACCATGCCGAAGGTTAATTGGTCATGATGATAGCGGCGGTTGACCGGGTCTTCCTGCATGTAATGCAGCGTGTCGTGCATCCAGCCCATATTCCATTTATGGGTGAAACCGAGCCCGCCCTCGACGGCGGAGCGGGTAACGCCGGGCCATGCCGTCGACTCTTCCGCGATCAGCAGCGCGCCCGGACAGCGCTCCTCGATGACCACACTGAGTTCCTGCAGGAAGCTGATGGACTCAAGATTTTCTCGGCCGCCGAACTTGTTCGGAACCCATTCACCCGCTTTGCGCGAATAATCCCGGTACAACATCGAGGCGACAGCATCGACTCGCAGCCCGTCCACGCCGAAATGTTCCAGCCAGAACAGAGCGCTGGCGATCAAAAATTCGCGCACCTCGTTGCGGCCGAGGTTGAAAATTGCGGTGTTCCAGTCCTGGTGGAACCCTTCCCGCGGGTCCGCATGCTCATACAGCGGCGTGCCGTCGAAATGATCCAGGCCATGCGCATCGGTCGGGAAATGCGCCGGCACCCAGTCGAGGATGATGCCGAGCCCGGCCTGATGCGCGCGATCGACGAACCGCGCGAAATCTTGCGGCGTGCCAAGCTCCGGCATCGGCGCGAACTGGCTGAGCGGCTGGTAGCCCCAGGAGCCGCCGAACGGATGGCCCATGATCGGCAGTAGCTCGATATGGGTGAAACCGAGATCGACGGCGTAGGGGATCAAGCGGTCCGCAAGTTCGCTCCAGGAATAGGATTTTCCGTCGAAATGCCGCATCCAGGAAGCGGCATGCACTTCATAAATCGCCAACGGCTTGTCGAAGCCGCGCGGCTGGGTGTTGCGCAGCGGCAGCGATTGCGGCGGCGGCAACGCAGGATCGGCAACGATCGAGGCGGTTGCGGGCGGAACCTGAATTTGGCGTGCGAGGGGGTCGGCTTTCAACGGCAATAATCCGCCTGGGCCGATGATCTCGTATTTGTAGATGGCGCCGGCGCCGATCCGAGGGATGAACAGCTCCCACACCCCGGCATTCTGCCGGAACCGCATGGGGTGGCGGCGGCCATCCCAATTGTTAAAATCGCCGACAACGGAAACCCGCTTGGCGTTCGGCGCCCAAAGCGCGAAGCGCACGCCGGCGACATCCTCGATGCTCATAACCTGTGCGCCGAGACAGGTCGCGAGGTCATGGTGCCGGCCCTCGGCGAGCAGATAGATGTCGAAATCGCTCAGCAGCAGCGGATAGCCATAGGGGTCTTCCGTATCCTGCACGGTATCGCCCCAGTGGATCCGAAGATAATACGGCGTGGATTGTGCCAGGCTGCCGACGAACAGTCCGGCGGTACCCGCCGGCGACATTTGTGCAATCGGCTGGTTGGTCGCGCGGCTGATGATTTCAACACTTGCAGCCCCAGGCTGCAGCGTTCGGATGACCAAGCCGTTTTCAACCGGATGCGGGCCTAGCAATGCGAAGGGGTCGCCGTGCAGCCCGTTCACCAGCGCATGCACTGCGCCGTCGTCGATATGATCAAGCATCAACTGTCTCCCGCGCGGGGTTTAGGACGCGCGCGGCGATTTGTGCGAAGCCTTGCAGCGGAATGCCGAGCCAAGTCGGGCGGTTCGCTGCCTCATAGCAGATTTCATAGGCAGATTTCTCCAGCAGGAACATGTCCAGCAGCGGCGTGTGATCCGTGCCGGCGGTCTCATCGGCGATCGCGTAATAGGCTTCAAGGAACTGCGCCGACATAGCATCGACAAATCGCTTCGACGCCGCCTCAGCCTGGGCTCCAACGCTCGCCGCCGTGCCGGTGGTGGCAACCGCGCCGGTCTGGCTGTTTTTGCCCGACGCGCCTGCGTAGTGGAAAGAGCGCAATAGCCCAGCTACGTCCCGCACCGGGCAGGATTTCGCCCGCCTGGCTTCCAGCGATTTGGAGGGCTCACCCTCGAAATCGATAATATATGCATCGCCCGAGGCAAACAGGACCTGGCCCAGATGGAAGTCGCCATGAATGCGAGTCTTCAACGACCCAATGGCGGCATTTGCCAGTGCCGGAAGTGCGGCGATAATCTGCTTTTGATTGCCAAGAAGGAATTCAGCGGATTCCCGTTTTCCGTCATCCGGCCATTCTTTTGCGCTTTGAAGCGTTTCCAGCGCCGCGGTTATCTGTTGAGCGGCGGTCTCGGCCCATTCTTTCGCATCGGCGGCCGTTACCTTTTCAGGATTGAAGGCGGCGTCTTCGCTGGGCCGCGCCAGCAATTCATGCAGCTGCGCCAGACGCGTACCCATGGCACGCGCGAAGGCGGCATAATTGGCAAACGCATCTGTGTGGTCAGCGCCGGATTTCTCGCCAAGCGCCATCGTCTCATTTATTCGCGCGAGGTAATCCAAAGTCCATTGCCAGGCATCACCCTGGTTATGCACGAAGCGCTGCACCACGATCATCGTATGCGCCGTGCCGTCATTGGCGACCCGGCTGATCTCACCCAGCATCGGCGGCGTGTTGGCGTAGCCGTTCTCGGTGAGATAGCGGATCATCTCTACCTCGGGATTGATGCCGACGGTTACCCGGCGGAGAATCTTTATCACCACCAGATCGGCCACGATCAGCGAGCTGTTGGATTGTTCCGCTGAAAGCCGGCGGATTTCCGGATTCTCGGGAATCTCGATGGCGTCCAAATGGCTGGTCGGAATGCAGCGCGCCTCACCCTCGCTCACCGTGAGCACGGTGCGCGCGCGCAACGCCCGGATGAGTCCCAACGGCAGAACGTCGAGTGAGAACGCGTCGGTGAGATAGCCCATGCGGCGGCCCTGGCGGACTCGCGCCAAAGCCAGCTGCTGCGCCAAGGCGGAGCTCGTCTCGCCGTCCCAGGCGATGCCCAAGGGCAGCTGATAACGCTCTGTCCGGGCGGTCAATTGCACTTCAACTTCGGTCAGCAGCAAATCGATCGAGCGGCCGGGTATTTTATCGGTGCGCACCAGCCGCGCCGATTTCATCAGCTGATCTTTCGACGCAAACCAGCGGCGGCGTTTCAGATAGGCTGGCAGAGCCTCGGTCTCGATCACCTTGCGCGCAACCGGTGCCAGCACGTCCATCAGACCGTTTCGGATCACCAGCGTATTCAGCTCCGGCAAAGGCTCGGACGGCCTGATGTGCCAGGGCGGCAGGGCGGCTTCGGTCGCCAGGATAAACCAGTAAAAACCGTAAGGCGGCAGGGTCAGCAGATAGGTAAGCTGCCCTACCGGCGGGAAGGCGGCGCCGCCGATCAGATCAACCGGTACACGGCCTTCGAAGGCCGATAGATCCAGCTCCACCGCCTGCGCGGTGCGGGACACATTATAGACGCAGAGAATGGTCTCGGATTCGCCCTGCGGCGAGGTGTAAACCCGCAGATACGCCAGCACCTTGCGATTGCCGGGATAAAGAAATTGCAGCTGGCCGCGGCCGAAAGCACGATGGCGCTTACGCACGGCGAGCATCCGCCGCGTCCAGTTCAGCAAGGAATGCTGATCGCCCGACTGCGCCTCGACATTGACGGCAGCGAAGCCATAGACCGGGTCCATCACCGGCGGCAGCACCAGATCGGCGAAGTTGGAGCGGGAGAAGCCGCCATTGCGGTCCGGCGACCATTGCATCGGCGTGCGAACCCCGTCGCGATCGCCGAGATGGATGTTATCGCCCATGCCGAGTTCGTCACCGTAATAAATCACCGGCGTGCCGGGCATGGAAAGCAGCAAGCCGTTCATCAGCTCGATGCGGCGGCGGTCATGCTCCATCAGTGGTGCCAGGCGCCGGCGAATGCCGAGATTGATGCGCGCCCGCTTATCGGCGGCATAGGTCTGCCACAGATAATCGCGCTCGGAATCGGTGACCATTTCAAGCGTTAGCTCATCATGGTTACGCAGGAAAATCGCCCATTGGCAGTTCTCAGGAATCTCCGGCGTCTGCCGCATGATATCGGTGATCGGGAAACGGTCTTCCTGGGCGATCGCCATATACATCCGCGGCATCAGCGGAAAATGGAACGACATATGGCATTCATCGCCACTGCCGAAATATTGCTGGGCATCTTCCGGCCATTGATTGGCCTCGGCGAGCAGCATCCGCCCCGGCGCATGCGCATCCAAAGCCGCGCGCATCGCTTTCAGCACGTCATGGGTCTCAGACAGGTTTTCGTTATTGGTGCCGTCACGCTCGATCAGATACGGCACGGCGTCCAGCCGCAGGCCGTCCACGCCGAGGTCCAGCCAGAACCGCATGATGTTCAGAACTTCACGCAGCACGCGGGGATTATCGAAATTCAGATCCGGCTGATGCGAGAAAAAGCGATGCCAGTAATAGGCCTTCGCGGTCTCATCCCAGGTCCAGTTGGATTTTTCGGTATCAACGAAAATAATGCGGGTGCCGGCATATTTTTGATCATTATCAGACCAGACGTAGAAATCCCGCGCCGCCGAGCCGGGCTTGGCGCTGCGGGCGCGCTGAAACCAGGGATGCTGGTCGGAGGTGTGATTGACGACGAGTTCGGTAATGACACGGATATCGCGGTCATGCGCTTCGGCGATGAATTTCTTAATGTCGTGCAGCTCGCCATATTCCGGATGTACGTCACGGTAATCGGAAATATCATAGCCGTCATCGCGCCGCGGCGAGGGATAGAACGGCAGCAGCCAGATGGCGTTCACGCCGAGATCGGCAATATAGTCGAGCTTCTCGATCAGCCCGGCAAAATCGCCGATGCCATCATTATTCGCATCGAAGAAGGATTTGATGTGAACTTGATAGATCACCGCATCCTTGTACCAAAGCGGGTCTTCCTTATCGGCGATGAACGGTTTTTTTGCCATGTTGCGCTCTTAATCTCTCAGTTCGTCACGGGTTGAATGCGCCAGATGCAGAAAGGCAATTCCGATGGGTTCAGCGCTACCACCTGCCGCTTGCCATGCCAAACGAAACGATGGTCGCGCATCAAATCTTCCGCCGCCAGCGATGCATCGTCGGGCAGTCCGAAGCGCCAGAGCGGAATTTCGATATCGGCCTGTTGCGTATTATGGGGATCGAGGCTGATGGCAGCCAGGATGGCGTTGCCGTCCGGCGCGATTTTTACGAAGTAGAGGATCTGGTCGTTAAACGTATTCAGGAATTCGATGCCGAGATGGGTTTGCAGCGCCGCATTGCTGCGCCGTATCCGGTTCAGTTGCGTTATCTCTTTAATAATGTTGCCGGGCTGGTCGTAATCCCAGGCCCTGATCTCGTATTTCTCCGAATTGACATATTCTTCCTTGCCCGGCATCGCCGCCGCCTCGCAAAGTTCGAAGCCGTTATAAACGCCCCAGAGCCCGGACAGGGTCGCGGCCAGTGCGGCGCGGATCAGATGCCCTGCCCGGCCGGATGTTTGTAGAAATTCCGGGTTGATATCGGGCGTGTTGACGAAGAAATGCGGCCGGAAAAATTCCTTCGGCGCTGTCGTCGTCAGCTCGGTTAGATATTCCTGCAATTCCTGTTTATTGTTACGCCATGTGAAATACGTATAGGATTGCGAAAACCCGATTTTCGCCAACCGGTACATCAGCTTGGGCCGCGTGAATGCTTCCGCCAGAAACACCGCATCCGGATGCCGGCCGCGGATATCGCTAATCATCCACTGCCAGAACGGCAAGGGCTTGGTGTGTGGATTATCAACCCGGAACAGCCGCACGCCCTGGTCCGCCCAGAACTGCACCACATCACGTAAGGCGTTCCATAGGGAAGGCACCGCGCCTTTGGCGTAGAAATCGACGTTGACAATATCCTCATATTTCTTCGGCGGGTTTTCCGCATATTTGATGGTACCATCCGGCCGCCAGTCGAACCATTCCGGATGTTCCTTCAGCCAGGGATGGTCCGGCGCGCATTGCACGGCGAAATCCAGCGCCAGCTCAATTCCGAATTTCGCTGCCTCATCGCGCAATAAATGGAAATCCGCCAGCGATCCCAGTTCCGGATGGATCGCATCATGCCCGCCTTCGGCGGCGCCGATGGCATAGGGGCTGCCGGGATCATCCGGCGCCGGGGTGAGCGTGTTGTTGCGGCCCTTGCGGTTGGTGCGGCCGATGGGGTGGATGGGCGGAAAATACAGCACGTCAAACCCCATCGCGGCGATCGCCGGCAGACGTTTGATGACGTCCTGAAAATTACCGTGGCGATGCACATCGCCGCTGGCGCTGCGCGGAAAAATCTCATACCAGCTGGAGAACCCAGCCCCCTGCCGCTCCGCATCAACAATCACTTCGCCGGATTGGACCAAAAATTTCTTGGCATCCGCCTCGCGCATCAATTCTGTCGTCTCGGGCGCCAGCAGAACGCCGCGTTTGGTTTCCTCGGTCGCGTTCTCCAACTGCTTTACAATTGCCAAAATTGCTTCGCCGGATTTGCGTTCGGCCGCCTGTTTCAGAAGCGAAAAGCCCTCCTCCAGTTCCAGCCGCGTCGAGACGCCGGCGGCGTGCTTCTTCGTCACCTCGTCGACGAAGCTGGCATACAGATCTTTCCAGGCGCTGACGGCATAGACATAGCGGCCGAGGCGCTGCAGCGTAAATTCGCCGGACCAGCGATCGTTATTCAGCAGCGTCATTGGCGCGATGCGGTATTTCTTTTCATCGACAGGCCGCCACAGCAGTGCTGCCGACAGCTTGTCATGGCCATCGGTAATGATGTCCGCTTCCACCGCAACGGTTTCGCCGACAATGCGGCGCACCGGAAATTCGCCGTTATCGACTTTCGGCGTAATCGACTCGATGGCAATCCGCGGCGCGGCGCAATCGGCCGCGAGCGCGCGCGCAGCCTTGATGGGCGCCGTCGGCAGGGCATCGAGCATGGCTAGTTCACCTGGGTTAAATTGCAGCACGGAGCCAAGAGACGCCCCCTTGTCCAACGGCGTGACATCGGCGTCACGTAGTTTCTCACTAAGTGATTTGGCATCGTAGGTTGCACTCTGGCCGGTTGAACTATTTACCAGCAGAATGATCGCCTTTTTGCCAGGCTGACCGCGCCGCAAAACGGCGATATCGGCGCCGGCGGAAGAGATCACCCGCGCCGTTTCGCCGGCGCGCAAAATCTCATGCGTCTTGCGCAGCCCATTGCACGCGGCAATCTCGGTGGTGAGATCGAGCGGTTCATCGGTGTCGCCGGCTTCAAAGCCCATCGGCATCAGCCAGCCGGCGGAATAGGCGGCGGCAAAATGCAGCGCCCGGCGCCGCGCCGCGAGATTGCCGTTGAACGGCACGCCCAAGGCGTTGCTCAACGCGATGGCCGGCGCCACCCTGGCCAGCCGTTCAGCGTCGTCGTCCAGCCAGGCGGATTTGAAATCCCACCAGCAGGACGATGAAAAAGCATAATCAAATCCGGCGCCCTGCAACCCGGCAATCGCCTCCGCCGAGGCGCCCAGGGTCCATGCCATGAATTTCGCCGATTGATCGCGCGCCTTCGCGGCTTTGATCAGCCGCTCCCAGATTCCGGAGGAAACCGCGGTGCTGCCGAGACAACGAAAGCCGGCAATTCCAGCTGCCTGAAACGCCGCGACCGTCCTGTCCCACCAATCGACCGTCACATCATTGGCGGCCAGAAAACGAAAAGCCGCGCCATTCCCGGAATGCGTGAACCAATCCGGATATTCCGCCAGCAAAAGCGAGCCACCGTCGATGACGCTGATGTCAAGATCCAGCATCACCCGCAGCCCGGCTTCGCGCGCCAGCCTTCCGGCCGCTTCAAGAAAAGGCATCGCATCGCCGCCGCCGAGCGCGTCGTGCAATGCATCGTAGCTCGAAACCAGGCCATTCTCGACCGCGAACGGGCTGGACAGCAGCACGGTATCAAACCCCATCGACGCGGCCCGGCTGAAACAGGCCGCGAGGTCAGGCGTTCCCGCTACGGGATCGACATAATAAATTGCCGGATGGAGATTATTTTTAATGTCGAGTGCGGGCTGGTTTAAAGGCGATTTGTTCGGACGCGGCTCTGGCGGCTCCATGCGCAGATTGGTGGCCCGCCGCGTACGTGCGGGCTTTTTCTCCAATATGTCCGACATCAAATTTTTTCGGGGTCTTTGAGATATCCCAGAAATTGCTCGCAATAGCGGGAGGCAGTGGTGAAATTTACCTTTGCGAGCAAGGCCGCATGCCGCGACCGGCGTTCCTCCGGGCTCATGATCAGGCCGAGATGAATCGCCTCCGCGACTTCATCCGCATCGAACGGGTTGACGATCAGCGCTTCCGTCAGCTCATCGGCGGCGCCGGCAAAACGCGACAGCACCAGCACGCCGGGATCCGTCTCATCCTGGGCGGCGATATATTCCTTGGCCACGAGATTCATGCCGTCGCGCAGCGGCGTCACCAGCCCGATCCGGGCGCGGCGATAAAATCCGGCAATGGCGGAGCGGCGCACCGCATGCGTCATATATCGCAGCGGCACCCAATCGAAATCAGAAAACTCGCCGTTGATGTCGCCGGCGCGGCGGTCGAGTTCCCGGCGCAACGTCTGATAGGAACCAACCTCCTGGCGGGAGCGCGCCGCGATCTGCAGAAAATTCACATGCCGGCGGTGCTGTGGAAAGGCATAGAGCAGCCGGCCAAAGGCATCGAAACGCTGTGGCAAGCCCTTGGAGTAATCCAGCCGGTCGACACCCAGCACCAGCGCGCGATCGCCGAGGCTTTCATGCAGCCGTCGCGCGTCCGCCGTCACCTCCGCCCTGCGCGCGAGCTGGGCGAATTTCTCCGCATTGATGCCGATCGGCGTCAGCACCGCGTGAACTGTACGGGTATCGTAATAATACCTTCCATGCCGGTCCGGCTTTACCTCCAGCAGCGCTTCCGCACAGTCGAGAAACGCCTTGCGGTCGGACTCGGTTTGAAAGCCGACGACGTCACATGCGGAAAGTGCTGCGACAATTTCGGTTGCCGGCGGCAGCACCTGCAACAGGCCGGGCGGCACGAAGGGAATATGCAGAAAAAACCCAATACGATTGGTCACCCCGAGGTCGCGCAGCTCGGCGGCCATCGTCATCAGCTGGTAGTCGTGAATCCAGATCAGATCCGTCGGTTTCAGCAGAGGCATTAACGCCTGCGCGAAAGCCCGGTTAACCGCCCGGTAGGATTCGTAATCCGGACGATTGAACCGCAACAGGCCGGTACGGAAATGGAACAAAGGCCATAGCGCCCCGTTCGAAAAGCCATTGTAGAATTTGTGATAATCCTGCTCGGCGATATCGATCGTCGCATAGGTCACGCCATCACTCACCGTGACCTGCGCCTCTGCCGAAGTATGCTCGGTGCGCTTGCCGCTCCAGCCAAACCAGAGGGTGCCGGGTGTCACCGCATCGGCCAGCGCCACCGCCAGGCCGCCTGCCGTGGCGCCCTTTTCAGCCGGAGAGGGAACACGGTTGGAGATGATGATGGTCCGGGTCGTGGCTTCAGCGCGTGCAGTTGCCTTCAACGCATTACCCTTGCCATTCCGGGTCAGAGCTTCATCGACGAAAATCTGGCTCAACGGTCGCTCCTGCCTATTTCTTCATTGCACCCGTGGATGCAAAGGCCGTCGGGGCCGCATGTCGGCTGCGGTCAGCTTTATTAACTTGGCCAAATTCAGGGCAGGTTCAAGAGAATCTTACCAATTTCTAATAACTCTCATGGGCGCAGGAAAGTTAGGCAAGGCGTTCTTTTTCAGAAGAAAAAGGCTGGCCGCCGGCAAACCAAAAAGACTTTGTCATTCCGGGTCATGGGCGTTGATGAGCCAACGCCTCGCGCTGAGGTCAAAAAAGTTTTTTGGTTCTTTTTTTCAAAAAAGAACCGCTTCGCTTAGCTTGGCTGAACTTGGCTG
>JAMFSE010000046.1 GCA_026225115.1 Rhodovastum atsumiense | reverse complement strand
GGCAATCCATCTTATCTAGCTCCTCCGCCCATCCTAAAAGTTAGTGCTGTTGGTATCCAGAAAGACTGATATCCCGAGGCTCGATATTTCTGGTACCGTATCAGGAAGTTCGCCATCCCAATTCCCCCGACTGATGAAAATCCTGCCCAAGTTTTGCCGTGTTCCACATAGGCGAAAACCTTGCGCGCATTTCGCTCAAATCCTGCAACAAGTATTCGGCTACATGACGATTATCCGCCCGCGGAACCTCAACAAAACAATATGGAGGATTCAACCAAACTTCAAATTTTAAAGAATTGGTAAAAAGATATTCGGCGTCAAACCCATGGGGCACATGCGCCGGGTGTCCTAAATGGCTATCTTTTCCCCATTTCTGGAATTGGTCAAAAGTTGAGGCATGTAGGATGCAAGCATCAATAAAAAATCGCGCCGCAGCCTCGGCCACGGAGTCAGGGGGCTGACCGGTGGTCGGCTGTGCAATTGCCGTAATAGGGAAAAAGAGACCTAAAGTAATGAGGAGATACTTAAACACGACTACAAATTACCGGTAGATATGATTTGAGCGATTGGGTATGCGGCGCAGCGCAATTCCTGCCATCCATGGAACAGAGTGATAAAAGTTTTTTGGTTCTTTTTTTCAAAAAAGAACTGCTTAACTGTCCTTGACTTAGCCTTCGATAAACTTTGCAGGCACGTCCATGCCAAACCGGCGCAGCGCCACGGCGGCACCTGGATGGAACGACATATTTCCCTGCCCGATCAACTGCGGCAGTGGCGTCGCCTCCACCGCCGGCACCAGCGCCGCCAATTCCTGGCGGTTGCGCAATGCGGCCAAAGTCAGCGCGGTTACCAGCGTGTCCGGAAGTGACGCTGCGCCGATGGCGAAATTCGCCGTGCCGACGCTGGCGACGGGGGCCGTCTGATTTTGAAATGTTCCGGCGGCGATCACCATGCCGGTCATCCCAGATGCGTTTTTCGCGACAATTGCGGTTTCCTCCGGCGTAAAGCCGATAAAGCCGAGGGCGTGTTGCTGCGCTGTCAGTTGGATGGCCGGCATCGGCGGCGCGCCGATAAAGGCGCAGGCATCCAGAGTGCCGGAAAGCATTTGCGAAATTTGCGGCAGGTAATCGCCGGTGACGCTGTGCGATGGATGGATGCCGAGATCAGCGAGAATGCCGGGCACCGCCGCGGAGCCGCTGCCGCCATCCGGCCCTATGCCGATAGGGCGGTTTGCAAGGTCGCTGAGCGATTTGATGCCGCTGCCAGGTTTTGCGATGATTTGCAGGATCGCCGGAAAAATCGGGAACAAAGCGCGGAAGGAATTGAATTTAACCCCGGCGGTCCAGGCGCCGCTGCCGGAGCGTGCCTGATCGGCGACGGTAACGGTGGTCATTCCCAATTGCGCGGCGCCTTGCTCGATCAGCAGAATATCGGCGGCAGAACCTCCGGAGGCCACATAGGCAATGGCAACGCCGCTCGATTGCTGGGCGAGCTTGCCCCAGGCCGGGCCATAGACCGCATAGGCGCCGCCGGGCCGGCCGGTCGCCATCAACAGTGCTGTTGGCCAAGGTGGGGCGGCAATCTGCGTCGTCGTGGCCAGTGCGCGCCGCGCCGGGAGGGCCAGCGAAGATGCCAGCAAGCCACGTCTGGTGAGCGTCATGCCTTCCCTCGGTGCAAGTGGTTTATTTTGGTCATCGATTGGTCACAGAAATTACGGTTAAGTCAAGGCGCGGCATCGCTCCAATGCGGCAATCAGCGCCGTTCGCACGCCGGGTTCCAGTGCCGAATGGCCGGCGTCGGGCACCAAGGTCAGTCTGGCGCCCGGCCAGGCGGCTGCGAGTTCGAAGGCCGATTGCGCCGGGCAGATCATGTCGTAGCGGCCCTGGACGATTTCGCCCGGAATTTTCTGCAATTTCTCCATATGGCTCAGCAATCCGCCGGCCGGCAGAAACAGATTGTTGGCGAAATAATGCGCTTCGATCCGCGCGAGACCAATGGCGCTGCGGTCCTGGGCAAAGGCCGATACAGCTTCGATGCTTGGCAGCAGCGTCGAGCAGGAGCCCTCATAGACGCTCCAGGCGCGGGCGGCGGGCCCGTGAATTTCCGGGTTGGGGTTGGTCAGGCGCAGCAGGTAATTGGCCAGCAGATCATGCCGTTCGGATTCCGGCAGAAACTGGCTGAAGGCGGCATGCGCATCCGGAAAAACCCGCGCCAGTCCGTAGAGAAACCATTCCACCTCTTCCGGCCGGCCGAGGAAAATGCCGCGCAGCACCGCGCCGATCACTGCCTCGGGGTGCGACTGCGCATAGGCCAGAGCCAGGGTCGATCCCCAGGATCCGCCGAACAGCAAAAGCCGCTCGATGCCGAGAAATTTCCGCAGCACCTCGATATCGGCCACCAGATCCGGCGTGGTGTTCGCGGCCAGGCTGCCGAGCGGCCGGGAGCGGCCGGCGCCGCGCTGGTCGAAAATAATCACCCGCCAGAAAGCGGGATCGAAAAACCGCCGATGCACCGCGCCCGCACCGGCACCCGGTCCGCCGTGCAGGAACAACACCGGCTTGCCGTTCGGGTTGCCGACCTGCTCCCAATACATCACATGGCCGTCGGAAAGCGGCAGATAGCCGGTCTCGAACGGGCCGATTTCGGGGAAAAGATCGCCGCGTGGCATGGCTCAGCCCGCCAGAGCCGCGTGCAGGGTCTGGGTCACGCGGCGCACCTGCGCATGCGTTAAATCCGGGTGGATCGGCAGCGCCATGATGCGATCGCCCAGGGTTTCGGATACCGGGAGGGATGCGCCGTCATGGCAGGCCGCGTAGGCGGGCTGCCGGTGCAATGGGCGCGGATAATAGACGGCGCTGGCAATGCCGGCCGCCTTCAGCGCCGCCTGCGCGGTCTCGCGGGCGGCGGCATTTGGCAGCAGCACCGCGTACACCGCCCAGGCGCTGGAACTATCCGGCACCCGGGCCGGGGTTTCCAAAACATCCGCCAGTTCGGCGTCATAGATCGCGGCAATCGCCTCGCGCTGCGCGATCTCCGCTTCGAACACGTCGAGCTTGGCGAGCAGTACCGCGGCCTGCATGGTATCCAGCCTGCCGTTCATGCCGATGCGCTCAACCTCGTAGCGCGTGGTGCCCTCGCCATGCGTGCGGAGCGAGCGGTACAGAGCGGCGCGGGCAGGGGATTCCGTGAACAACGCGCCGCCATCGCCGTAGGCGCCCAGCGGTTTGGAGGGAAAGAAGCTGGTGGCGGTGGCATCCGCCGCGCTGCCAAGCCGCTTACCGCCCAGCATTGCGCCAAAGCTCTGCGCGCAGTCATCCAGCGTGAAAAGATTTTCCGCCGCGGCAATCGCCTGCAACCCCGGCCAATCGGCGGGCTGGCCGAACAGATCCACGCCGATGATCGCGCGCGGCCGCAGCCGTCCGGCTTTCTTAACATCCGCGATGCGTTGGCGCAGATTACCAAGATCGAGCTGGAATGTCCGCGGATCGACATCGACGAAAACCGGCGTCGCGCCCAGCAGCAGCGGCACCTCGGCGGTCGCGGTATAGGTGAAAGCGGGGAGAAAAACCGCATCGCCAACGCCGATCCCCTCGGCCATCAGCGCAATCTGCAGCGCGTCCGTGCCGGAACTCACCGTCACGCAATGCGCCGCCCCGCAGAAGGCCGCGAGCCTGGCTTCCAGCTCGGCTACCTCCGGCCCCAGAATATACTGGCCATGCGCCAGCACGGCATCCAGCCGCGCCCGCAAAGCCGGGCCGATCCGGGCCTGCTGCGATTTCAGGTCGAGAAACGGGATCGGCGCGATATTCGGAGCATTCATGGCGGACTGATTACCGCGCCGCCGCGGAAATCGCGAGACCCGGCTCGCCGCCATCCACGTTATGGACAAATTCCGGCACCATCCGGGCCAGGATGGACAAGGCCCCGGCGGCATCCCCATGCGCGGCGGCCAGGGCGATTTCCTGGATTGCATGGTTGACGACCCGCCGGTCGGCGGTGCGCGGGCTCGCCATCAGCAATCCCGCATGTTCGGTGGGCGCGGGGGCCTCGCTGCCGTGAAACAGTTCCTCGAAGAGTTTTTCGCCAGGCCGCAGCCCGGTGAATTCCACTTTCACATCGATATCCGGACGCAGCCCGGCCAGCCGGATCATCTGATAGGCAAGGTCGATGATCTTCACCGGCTCGCCCATGTCCAGCACAAAAATCCCGCCATCTTCGATCGCCGCCTCGCCGCTGCCGACCACGGAGGCCTGCAGCACCAGGCCAACCGCCTCGCGCACGGTCATGAAATAGCGCTGCATATCCGGGTGGGTCACGGTCAGCGGTCCGCCTTGCGCCAATTGCCGGCGAAACAGCGGCACCACCGAGCCGGTCGAGCCCAGCACATTGCCGAAGCGTACCGTCACGCAGCGCATCTCGGCGGCGCCATGGCGCGCCGCGATATCCAGCCCCTGGCAGACCATCTCGGCCAGCCGCTTGGTCGCCCCCATCACGGAACTTGGGTTCACCGCCTTGTCGGTTGAAATCAGCACCATCAGCGCGGCACCGCTGGCCTGCGCCGCATCCGCCACGGCCTTGGTACCCAGCACATTGGTCAGCAGCCCTTCCAGCGGGTTGGCTTCCACGATCGGCACATGCTTCAAGGCAGCGGCATGAAATACCAGCTCCGGCCGGAAATCGTCGCAAAGGGCGGCGATGCGTTCACGGTCGCGGACATCGGCAATCACCGCCCGCCGCCGGGTTCCGGGCCAGGTTTCGGCCAGTTCCAGATCGATCTGCCAGAGCGCGAACTCGCCATTGTCCAGCAGCATGATTTCCGCCGGCGCCAGCCCGGCCAGCTGCCGCGCCAGTTCCGAGCCGATGCTGCCGCCCGCACCGGTGACCAGCACCCGGCGGCCGCGGATAAGCCCGGCCATGCCCTCGCGGTCCAGCACCACCTGGCGGCGGTTGAGCAGATCCTCGATCGCGATCGGCTGCAATTGCAGCGATGTCTGGTTGGCGGGCGCCAGCGCGGTCAATGTCGGGGTCCGCTGCACCCGCACGCCGTATTGCTCGGCCGCCCGCAGCAAGCCGGCGAGCGGATCGCCGGTCAGCTCCGGCGAGGTGATGATGAACAGATCCGGCAGCGCATTCGCCTTGTGCAGCCGGGCCAGTGCCGGTTCCGCCTGCCCGACGGAGCTGATGATGTCGTGCCCATGGATGCGCCGGCCGGCATGGCGCTGCGACAAAGCCATCAGCCCAACCACCCGGTACGGCACGGTGTCGGAGCGCGCCAAGGCGCTGATGAACAGCTCCGCCGTCTCGCCGGTGCCGACCAATATCGCTTTCGCCGTATTCGTGCCGCCTGCGCCGCCCGGCTCTCGCCCCAGCCGGTACAGCAGGCGCGGCGTCGTCAGTGCCACGATCAGGCAGAGGGCCAGGATCGGCGGATAGCTGGGGGAGGGCAGCCGCATTCCGGCGCCGATCAGCAGCAGGGTGAGCAAAATCGCCGTCAAAATCGACGCGCCGCCGATCCGCGAGAGGTCGCGGAGCGCGGTGAATCGCCAATGCAGCCGCGCCAGGCCGAAAGGCACGCCGATCAGCCAGATCGCTCCCGCGGCGGCCAGCGGCAGTGCTTCGGGATGCGGCCAGGGCGAGGCCGGTTTTGCCAGCCAGCCGGCCGCCAGCACGGCAAGCGCCGCCAGCACGCCGTCCAATAGGATGTTCAGGCCAAGCCGCGCGGCGAGCCGGGATGTAATCGGCTGATTCATTGTCGATCCCCCCATACCCCGCCCGCAGCGGATTCACCAAGGGTGAACCGCTATTTGGCTAGCCCAGCCAGAACATCCCGTCGACTTCGACAGCTGCGTCTAATGGCAGGGATGGCACGCCGATGGTGCTACGCGCGTGCTTGCCGGCCTCGCCGAAAGCAGCGACCGTCAGATCGGAGGCGCCGTTCATCACCACCGCATGCTGGGTGAAATCCGGCGTCGCGGCGATATAACCGCCCAGCCGCAGCACTTTCGTGATGCTGGCAAGCCCGCCCGGCACCTGGGTCTGCAACTGCGCCAGCACGTTGATCAGGCAAAGCCGCGCCGCGTGCTGCCCCTCATCGATCGAAACGCCGCCGCCGAGCTTGCCGGTCACCGCAACCTTGCCGTCCACCGCCGGCAATTGCCCGCTGACGATCACCAATTGCCCGGCAATCGTCACCGGCACGTAGGTGGCAACCGGCGGCATCGGGGTCGGCAGCACAATGCCGAGATCGGCCAGCCGTTCGATAACCGTCATTTCTCACCTACCAGCTTGAATGCTTTGCGGCGTTCGCGCGGCGCCGGCGCCGGCAGATCCAGCGGCAACAAAGGCGAGCGGTCGGCTTCGCCCTCGCCGATCGTATCGGCCGCTTCCGGCAGCGCCGGCGCGATGCTGTGGCCGCCGAGGTAATTCACCGCCAGATTCCGGAAAACATAGTCGAGCATCGACGTTGCCTGCGGCACCGCGGGATCGCCCTCCACGGCGCCTGCCGCGCCGAAACGGGTGAAGGTGAAGGCTTCGACGAAATCCTCCAAGGCCACGCCATGCTGCAGCCCCAGGCTGACGGCGATTGCAAACGCATCCATCAGGCCGCGAAACGCCGAGCCTTCCTTATGCAGCGCGATGAAAATCTCGCCGAGGCGTCCATTGGCGTATTCGCCGGTGGAGAGGAACAGCTTATGGCCGCCGATCGCCGCTTTCTGCGTATAGCCGGAGCGCCGCGCCGGCAGCACCTGCCGCACGGATTTGGCCGGGGCGGAGACCGCGATCTCCGGCCGCGCCGGCATGATGTGCACATATGGCGCCAGCGCGTCATGCATCGCCTTTCCGGCGCCAAGCCGCGGCGGCGCCAGCAAGTCGGTGCCGGCGATCATCGCCGCCAATGCGCCTTCGGCGCTGGTCCCCAAGGCCGCCAGCCGGGCGTGGGCCCAGAGGTTGAGGCCGCCGGCATCATCCAGGGATGAGACCGCCGGCAGAAAACCCACCGTGCCGGCGCCGAGCAAGGCGTCGACTTCAAAACTTGCCGCAAACCCGGTCAGCGTCCGGTGCCGCCGGTAAGCGCCAAGCTGGCTGCGGGCGGCGATAACGGCCTCAGCCAGCCCCGGCAACACCGATTCTGATGCCAGCGGCGGCGCGGCGTTGATGGGGTAGCCGGGCGCCATGCCGCCGGCGAGCAGCCGGGAAGAGGCGGCATCCGCGCGCGCGGTCAGGTAATCCGCCAGCGTGGCGGCCGTGTCGCGGGCTTTGCTGCTGTCATAGTCAAGGCCGAGCCGGGTCAGGAACAGATGTAGATCGGTAAAACCTATCAATAATGAATGTACGGAAGGCGCAGCCAAGGTAAGCGCGGTAACCGCCAACTCCGCGGCATCGCCGAAGCCGGCGGCATCAAACCCCAGCCCGTCATCGAGGAACGCATTCAGGTTGAAGGTGAAACCGGGCTGCACCAAAGCGTCGCCTTGCCACAGCCCTGCCGCGGGCGCCCCGCGGCGGGCCGCCAGCAGCGCATGCAAATCCCGGGACATGGTCGCTGAGATGCCGATCGCCAGCGCGCGTTCGGCAATCGGTGCGATCCAGGCATCCGCCGCTTCCGCCAGATCGATCTCGCTTTGGCCCGGCAGCATGCAGGCCAGCCCATCCGCCGCCGCCGGGCCCCAGGCGGCCGGCAGTTTCACCGCGACATCATCGCCGTCCGGGTCGGCCCGGGCGATGAATACGCTTTGCTTGATGCCATGCCAGGATTTGTCGGTGCGTTGCTGAGCCATGCCGCTACCCTAAGTCGATATGCTTGCCGTTAAAAGTGTATTTAGTGGGTAAATTTCATTTGACCCACAAAATCCTGTGGATACATCGAAAAAATCAAGCCGATAGACCGCGCGCATCTCTTCACCTATATCGGATGGCATGAGCACATCGCCGCCCCATTCCAAAGTGACACTGGCCCAGCTTGGCGGAATAAAAGGCCTGATGCGCAACCCCGGCCTGGTGCTGATGACGCTCCGCAAAGGCGGCTATATCGGCACCGACAGCCTGGACAACCATTATTACGAGCAGCGCAAGACATTGAACGGCGCGCGGCCCCGGCGCTGGGTGGTTTATCCCGGCATTGCCGAGCCCTCATCCATCGGTCCCGAATGGCATTCCTGGCTGCATTATATGAGCGACGCGCCGCTGCCCGACACCGGCCGCAAAGCCTGGCAAAAGCCGCATCTGCCCAACCGCACCGGCACGCCGGGGAGCTACCGCCCGGCCGGCCATGATTATGAGGGCGGCAACCGCGCCCATGCATCGGCGGACTACCAATCCTGGACGCCCGATCTTTAAAAAATTCCGACGAAGGCTGAACAAATGTCGCGCAAATTTCCTGAAATTCTCACCGGGCTGGTGATCCTCGCCATAGCCGCCGCATTTCTGGTCTATGCTTTGGGCAAGGCCCAGGCGATCGGCGGTTCCGGCTATATGCTGAAGGGGCAGTTCTCCGACATCGGCGGGCTGACGGTCGGGTCCAACGTCAAAATCGGCGGCGTCACCGTCGGCCATGTCGTCAGCGAAAATCTCGACCCGCAGACCTATGCCGCGATTGTCGCCGTGCAGATCAACCAGGGCGTCAAACTGCCGGAAGACACCAGCGCCTCCATCAGCTCCGAGGGCCTGCTCGGCGGCAATTATGTCGGTCTGTCGCCTGGAGGTTCCGACACCATGCTGAAGGCCGGGCAATCCTTTCAGGTGACGCAGTCGGCGATCAATCTCGAAAATCTTTTAGGCCAGTTCATTTTCAACATGGGCAAGCCGAGCGGCGGTAGCGGCAGCGGTGGCGGCCAGGCCGCGTCGCCCGGCGCGGCAACATCCCCTGCCAATCCGGCCTCGCTATCGGGAGCGTCCGGCTCAAAATAATGCGCTTTTTGTTCGCAACCCTTTGCGTCGCGGCGCTTGGTCTCGCCGGCGCCGCCTTCGCCCAAACCCTGCCGAATGACGGCAATGACGGCGCCATCGCCGTGCCGCCGGCGCCGCCGATTGTCGCCGCACCCCCCAGCATCCAGCCGATCCCGGCGCCGGCCACGCCGCCACCGCCCGGCCTGGTACCGGCGACGCCGCCGGCCGATATCGATACCGGTGGCAGCAGCCCCGATGTCGTTGCCCCGCCCACCGGTAATATCGGCGATCAGACCGGCCAGACCCAGCCCACGCCGGCAGCGCCGATCCAGGATATCGCGCCGATTCCGCCGAACACCTGGCTGCCGCAAAAAACCGCCGAAATCGGCGTGCTCGATAAAATCGACGGCAGCGTTTCGGAAGTCTCGATCCCGGTCGGCGGCCAGTCGGTGGTCGGCGATCTGCAGGTCAATGTTCTGGCCTGCATGACGCGCCCGCCCGACCAGGTGCCCGACGCCGCAGTGTTCCTGGGCTTGCAAAGCGCTCAAAACCCCTCCGCCCCGCCCAGCTATCATGGCTGGCTGGTGCGCTCGGCGCCCGGTGCTGCCGTCGCCGGCGACGCCAGCGAAACGTTCCGGGTCATCGACTGCAGTTGAGGCGGGCTGCGCTATTGTCTGGATCGCCTGCCGAGAGCTGTTATACGTGGAGCGCTACCGTGCACGGCATCCGGCAAAAATGACGCCTGCGTAAGACATCCCCTAAGTGCAACATCTTGTTGTATTTTTGCTACAGCGCGCGCCTAAACCGAATGGCGCTCTCGTTTTGCGGCGCTGGAATGTTAGATTGGCCTCAGGTCTCAGAGCCTGAACGCCAGCCCGCCCTAGAAGGAGCCCAGCCTATGAAGTTTAGGATAGCACTACTTGCCGCAACCGTGCTGGCCGCACCGCTGCTCTCGCCGCATTCCGCCCGGGCCCAGCCCGTCAACGGGCTCTATGTCAGCGGCGGCTTCGGCTACAATAAGGAAGAGAAGCTGAAGGCCAAGAACTTCATCGACGGCAGCACTGAAGTGCCTGGCTTCGCCAAGACCTCGGTGCGCGGCGGCTACACCGGTCAGGCCAGCGTCGGCTACGGCTTCAACAACGGGTTCCGGGTGGAGCTGGAAGGCGATTATTACAACAACCGCTATAATAACGCCGCCATCTTCATCAACGGCCAGCCCAGCCTGGGCTCGAAAGCCTATGGCTATGAGCAGAAATACGGCGGTTTCATCAACGGCCTCTATGATCTCGATATCGGCCTGCCGTATCTGTTCCCCTATGTCGGCGGCGGCGTCGGTTACCAGTATATCGGCTACAACCCGATTGCCTCGAATTACGGCTACGCCGACAAGGTCAAGGGTGCGCTGGCGTTCCAGGGCATCGCCGGACTGTCCTTCCCGATCGCACCGGTGGTGGGTCTCTCCGCGACGGTTGAATACCGCTTCATGGAAGTGACGGGCACCCGCAAGCTGAACGGCCAGAATTTTGTTGATGGCAATGCCACCAGCTTCAAGCTCGGGCATGAATACAACAACAGCGTGCTCCTCGGCCTGCGCTACGCCTTTGACGTCGCGCCGCCGCCGCCGCCGCCGGCACCCTATCCCGTCGCCGCCGCTCCGGCGCCGGCGCCTGCCAAAACCTATCTGGTGTTCTTCGACTGGGATAAATACAGCCTGACGCCGCGGGCGCTGGACATCATCGCGCAGGCGGCCTCCGACAGCAAAACCCAATCGACCACGACGATCGCGGTCAACGGCTATACCGATACTTCAGGGTCCGCTGCCTATAACCAGGGCCTGTCGGTTCGCCGCGCCAAGGCGGTTCAGGCGCAATTGGTCACCGACGGCGTACCGGCGTCGGAAATCACCGCCCAGGGTTTTGGCGACACCAATCTGCTGGTGCCGACGGGCCCCGGCGTGCGTGAGCCGCAAAACCGCCGCGTGCAGATCGTTCTGCAGTAATCTGCGCACAGGCCCAAACAAAAGCCCGGCAGGAAACTGCCGGGTTTTTTGTCAGCGATTGCGTTGTGCGGCGATGGTGCCGCCATCGACCCTGAGATCGCAGCCTGAGATGAATGCGGCGGCGTCGCTGGCGAGAAACTGCGCGGCCAGCGCAATGTCCATCGGCGTTCCCGCCCGCCCAGCCGGGGCGGTATCCCGCGCTTCCGCGGTGCCGGGCGAATCGGCGAGTTCCTTGCGGCCCATCGGCGTCATGATGACGCCGGGAGAGATCGTGACCAGCCGGGAACCGCGCTTGCCCCAGGCGCCGGCAAAGCGCTCGCCCATGCGAATGACGCCGTGCTTGCTCAGCATATAGGCCACCCCGCCATTGCCGGCGCGACCGGCCTGCGCGGTAAAGCTTTCGACAATCGGCGCCACCCGTTGCAGGAAATCAACCGCCAGCGGATCGTCCAATATCGCCTGAACCTCCGGCAAAGGCGGTATGCCATGGCCGGCGATCGATGCGATCAACACGCCAACCGAACCCGGCTGCAGCAAAGGTTCAACCACTTCAAGCAATTTCGCCGTGGCGATCAGGTTGACGGCTAGAATGGTCTGCCAGTCTGCCTGCGATGGCCCCAAACCCGCGGTGTGGATGAGCTTGAAGGGCGTGTGACCTTTCAGATCACCGGCGAGCTTTGCCAGCAGCGCATCGTCTCCAATGCTCCCGGCATGGGCGCCGGCGATGATATAGCCGTCATCGCGCAATTCCTCGGTGAACAGCCGCAGCGGCTCGGGCGCCACGTCGGTGAGAATCAGGTCATTCGCGGCGCCGAACAGCCGGGCGCAGGCGCGCCCCATGCCGCCCGCTGCACCGGTGATCAATGTTTTTGTCCGCATGGCGCTTGCCTCCTGGTTTCCCGTCTTCAGATGACGGTTTTCACCCTTCACCTAGCATCGCGGAAAAACCCAGGTCAAAACCGGCTGCGCCGGTCACAGGCCTTCGGAGAATCAGAATTGCCGCGTCGTCATCACGAAGCGGCCGCGCTTGATCTGATGGCGGAGGAAAAAATACCCGGCCACCCCCATCACCAGCAGCACGGGGATGATGAACAAGGCCATCCAGAATGCTACGGCGGCCGCGAGCAGCAGCGCCCCGAAAGCTGCGACGCGGGCAACGATGGTGCCAAGGCTTGGTTTCGGCGGGTCGATAAACTCGCCGTTCCGGGTCATGTCGATGATCGGTCCGTTTTGATTTGCCATGATCTGATCATAGGTATGCGCAGGGCCTGCAACAAGTAAAATCAGTGGAATATAAATAAAACCGTTTGATTTGAAGGTCTTACGGCAGTGCGGCTACCGCGGCTTCAAGCCGTCCAAGATAGTCCGCCGTGTAGGCCGGATAATCGAAATCCACCGTCGAATGCAGCTCAGAGGTTGCACTCCACAGCGCCTCGCGCAGCAGCGAGGCGCATTTCATCGCCAGAAACCCACGCCAATGCGCATCGGTCACAGCGCCGAAATAGTCTTGCGCAAGTTGCAAATCCTCCTCGGCCGAGAACCCATTATTCGAGGAGAGATTGGCCAGATCGAACAAAGGCGAGTTGAAGCCGGCATAATCCCAGTCCAGCAGCCATAGCCTCGCGCCGTCGTCGAAAATATTGCCCGCCAGCAGGTCATTATGTCCGAACACCATTTCCACCTGCCCGACCCGGGCCTCAAGCTGCGTGTTCAACGCCATCAGCGCCGGCAGCCGCGGCGCCAGCCGGGAGCCCGCATTCGCCAGATCTGCAGCGTAGGAGCGGTTGATATGAAACACCCAGAAGGCCAGCAGCGGCCCGCGCAAGAATTCGCCCGCATGACAATGTTTCAGCATCGCGACGATGCGTTGCCGGTTCCGTGGAAATCTTATCTCGTCCGGCGTCAGCGTCCGTCCCGGCAATAACTTCGTGATCATGACGCCGGATCCGGCAAAAACCACTTCCGGCGAAATGCCGGCAAGCCCTGCTGCAGTCGCCGCCGCCAGCTCGTTGAACCGCATCACCCCATGCAGTGGAATGTCATGCCCCAGCCGGACCGCGAAGCGCTGGCCGTCTTTCTGTTCGACGCCGTAATTGCGATTGGTGATGCCGCCGGTCAGCGGCCAGATTCTTACCTTGCCGCGCCAGAAGGGCAGTTTTTCAATCTCTCCGATCCCGTCATCACCCATTCGCCACGCCCCTTTGGCTTCCCATCCCGCTCAGCCTACATTAGCGCAATGCCTTCCGAAGATCTTTTTGCGCCCGAGCCCAGCGCGACCGCCGCCAACCTGCAGCCGCTGGCCGATCGGCTGCGTCCGAAATCCGTCGCCGATGTCGTGGGCCAGGACCATATTCTCGGGCCGGAGGGCTCGCTCACCCTCATGCTGGCGCGCGGCTCGCTCACCTCGCTCATTCTCTGGGGCCCGCCGGGGACTGGCAAAACCACCATCGCCCGGCTGATCGCCGGCGAGAATTTGCATTTCACGCAGATTTCCGCGGTTTTCTCAGGCGTTGCCGACCTCAAGCGCGTGTTTGATGACGCCACCAAGCTCAAGCGCGCCGGCCGCGCCACCTTGCTGTTCGTTGATGAAATCCATCGCTTCAACCGCGCCCAGCAGGATGCATTTCTGCCCGTTGTCGAGGCCGGGACCATCATATTGATCGGTGCCACCACCGAAAACCCGTCCTTCGCCCTGAACGGCGCCTTGCTGTCGCGCTGCCAGGTGCTGGTGCTGCGCCGGCTGGATGATGCGGCAATGGAACAATTGCTGGCCCGCGCGGAATCCGAAGCCGGCGCGAGCCTGCCGCTCGACATCCAGGCCCGCGCTACCTTGCGGGCCATGGCCGATGGCGACGGCCGGGCGCTGCTGAACCTGGCCGAACAATTATTCGCGCTGCCGGATGCCAGCCCGCTCGATTCCGACCAGTTGGCGCAATTGCTCTCGCGCCGCGCGGCGCTGTACGACAAAGACCGCGAAGAACATTACAACCTGATCTCGGCGCTGCATAAATCCTTGCGCGGTTCCGATGCCGACGCAGCACTCTACTGGTTCGCCCGCATGCTGGCCGGCGGCGAGGACCCGCGCTACATCGCTCGCCGCATCACCCGATTTGCCTCCGAGGATATCGGCCTCGCCGACCCGCAGGCATTGGTGCAGACGCTGGCGGCCTGGGAGGCCTATGAGCGTTTGGGCTCGCCGGAAGGCGAGGTCTGCCTTGCCCAGGCGGTTGTGTATCTGGCCACCGCGCCGAAATCCAACGCCACCTACAAGGCCATCAACGCCGCCAACCGCGCCGCCAAGGAAACCGGCTCGCTGATGCCGCCGGCGCATATCCTGAACGCGCCCACCAAGCTGATGAAAAACCTCGGCTACGGCGCCGGCTATGAATACGACCACGATACCGAGGCCGCCTTCTCCGGCCAGAATTACTTCCCCGAAGGCATGGGGCGGCCGGATTTCTACCGCCCGGTGGAACGCGGCTTCGAGCGTGATATCGCCAAGCGCCTCGCTTATTGGGCAAAACTGCGCGAGACAGGCGCATGAACACCGACCTCACGACCCTTACCGTCACTGAAGACCAGGCCGATGCCAGGCTGGACCGCTATCTGCGCCGCCATGTCGAGGGGTTGTCCCAGGCGATGATCCAGAAGCTCTGCCGCACCGGGAAAATTCGCATTGATGGCAAAAAGGCCGAAGCCAGCACGCATGTGCCGCTCGGGGCGGCCATTACTTTGCCGCCGATCACGCCCGCCGCCGAACTGCCGAAAGTGCGGCATGTGATGACGATGGACGCGCATATGATCCGCGACCTGGAGGCCTCAATTCTCTACCGGGACGATGCGGTGATCCTGCTGAACAAACCCTCCGGCCTGCCGAGCCAGGGCGGAAAGGGGATTGCCGTGCATTTGGACGGCATGTTGGATGCCCTGCGGTTCGATGGCACGGAGCGCCCGAAACTGGTCCACCGCCTGGACCGTGATACTTCCGGCGTGTTGCTGCTGGCCCGCGGCGTGAAAGCCGCCAGCGCGCTTGCCGCCGCCTTCCGTGGCCGCGATATCGAGAAAACCTATTGGGCGCTGCTCGCCGGCGTCCCGCAGCAACTCGCCGGCCGCATCGACCTGCCGCTGAACCGAATCGAGAGCCCTGGCTCATCGCGGTCCGAGGCCGCCAGCCGCAAGGACCCCGAAGCCTCGAAAGCCGTGACCGATTACCGGATTATAGACTACGCCGGCAAGAAATTCGCATGGGCGGAAATGTCGCCGCAGACCGGCCGTATGCACCAGCTGCGGGTCCACGCGCTGGCGCTCGGCACGCCGATTGTCGCCGACGCAACCTACGGCGCCGCCTTCCCGGACGGATTCGCGCCGCAACTGCATCTGCATGCCCGCCGCCTGAGCTTTCCGCATCCCGAAGGTGGATTTTTAACCGTGGAAGCCGAGCTTCCGAAGCATATGCGGGAAAGTTTTATTCATCTCGGCTTCACCGTACCGGAAACCGCAAAGCCGAAACGAAGCAGATAGTCAGGATCTCCGCCCGCCCCCTTGATCCTTTATGGATATAGCGAAATAAGGAGGCACTATTAAATGGGTGGGTTCATGTCGGTTGCGCTTCCAAAATCGTTTTCCTCAAAGGGTTTATGGGGCGCCTTGGCGCTCCTCCTGCTGCTGGGGGGTTCGGTTGGCGCTAAAGTCGCTTTGAGCCAGAGTTCGGATACTGCGCCTGCGGCCAGCCAGACCGATCCGGGCAGCGATGCCGCGCTGATCGCGCGCGGCAAATATCTCACTCTGGCAGCCGATTGCATGCCCTGCCACACCGGTCCCGGCCACGCGCCCTTCACCGGCGGCCTGATCCTCAACACGCCCTTCGGCGGCCTTGCCTCGCCCAACATCACCCCCGATAAGGTAACCGGCATCGGCAACTGGTCCGATCAGGATTTCTGGAACGCCCTGCATAACGGCACCCGTCCCGGCCGCTCCTATGTCGTGTTCCCGACCTATCTGTATCCGGCGATGCCGTTTACCTCCTACGCCAAGCTCACCCATGCCGATGTGATGGCCATCAAGGCCTATATCTTCTCGCTGGCCCCGGTGCATGTGGCACCCACCCCGAGCTCGCTTGCTTTCCCCTTCAACCAGCGCCCGGTTCTGCTCGGCTGGCGCATCCTTTTCTTCAGCTCCGCGCCGCTCAAAATGGACCCGAACTGGAGCGATAATGTCAAAAACGGCGCTTACCTTACCGAGGCGCTCGGGCATTGCGGTGAATGCCACACGCCGCGCAATATTCTGAGCGGTCTGATCCTCGACCAGTCCCTGGCCGGCTCCCCGATCGACGATTTCTACGCCCCGAATATCTCTTCCGACAAAACCTACGGCGTCGGCGGCTGGCCGACCGATGATCTGGTCGCCTATTTGTACAACGACGGCAATATGACCAAGGGTTCGGCCTACGGCCCGATGGGCGAAGTGGTGCAGGACAGCCTGAGCCAGCTGCCGAAATCCGACGTGCAGGATATCGCGCTCTATCTGCAGACCATCGTGCCGCCGCGCAGCACGCCGAATGCGCAGGCGCCCGCAGGCGCGCTCGCCACCGCCAAGGACCTCGGCGCCACGGTCTATGCCGCCAACTGCGCCTCCTGCCACGGCCAGACCGGCACCGGCCGCGCGCCCATGATCCCGCCGCTCGCCGGCAATGACTCCGTGCAGGCGACGCAGCCGACCAACGTCATCGGCGCCGTGCTGAACGGCCTCGCCCCCTGGAACAATGGCCCGGCAATGCCCTCCTTCGCCGCCGGCCTCTCCGATACCGAAATCGCGGCGCTCACCAACTATGTCCGCACCAGCTGGGGCAACACGGCCGCCGCCAACGCCACGCCGGCCGACGTGATGGCCGCCCGCTCGGTGGCCGCCGTGGTGCCGATGGCCAATGCCATGTCGGATCAGTTCGGCTGCCCGCATGTGAGCCAGACCGGCGGCAACAGCGCGCTGGCCGACCCCGGCAACGGGTTGCTGGAAATGATGACCGGCGCCACCCCGCAAACCCTGCCGAACCGCACCCGCGCTTTGGTGACCGCATTGCGCACCAACAACGCCAGCATCAGCAACGCCGACCTCACCAACTATCTGGTCGCCGCCTATTGCCCGGTCATCGCCAACCAGCCCGGTCTCTCCAAAGCGCAAAAACAGGCCGCTTTGCAGGACTTCATCTCCGGCGCCCAGCCCATCATCAACGCGCCCGCGCCTAAGCCGAATTAATGAAGGACAAGAGGTTCTTTTTTGAAGTATTCTGTGCGGGCTGATTCAGACGGCCGGCTGCGCCGTCCGTCATCAGGACGCGAGAACCAAAAAACTTTTTTTAATTGCGGGCAGGGGCCTTTTCCTAATCACGTCATGGCCGGACTTGATCCGGCCATCCGCGCCTAGCATTTGAAAAAAATCTTCGTCATTGCCGGCGAGGCAAGCGGCGACGCCCTCGGCGGCCGCCTTATGCACGCCATGAAGGCGCAACGCGACGACCTCGCATTCACCGGCATCGGCGGCCCGCGCATGGCGGAAGCTGGCCTCGCGTCGCAATTTCCGATGCAAGAACTCGCGGTCATGGGCCTGGCGGAAATCCTGCCGCGTATCCTGCCGCTGCGGCGCCGTATTCAGGAAACCGTCGCCGCCATCACCGCCGCCCGGCCGGATATTCTGGTCACCATCGATAGCCCGGGCTTCTGCCTGCGGGTGCTCAAGGCCGTCAAAACACTTGGCATCAGACGGGTACATTACGTCGCCCCGCAGGTCTGGGCCTGGCGGCAGAAACGCGTGAAATCCTATCCCGGATTATGGGATGAATTGCTCTGCCTGCTGCCCTTCGAGCCCGAGTTCTTTGCGCGCCACGACCTGCAGGCCAATTTCGTCGGCCATCCGGTACTGGAATCCGGGGCTGGGGAGGGGGTGGCCGAACGGTTTTTCGCCACCCATAAAATTCTCCGCGGCGCCACCCCGGTGGTCATCCTGCCCGGCTCCCGCGTAACCGAAACCAGCCGGCTGATGCCGGTCTTCCGGGAAACCATGGCCCGCCTGCAGCTGCAGATCCCTAACCTGGTGCCGATCCTCGCGGCCGCACCCGGCATCGCCGATGCCGCCGGCGGCATGGTGGCCGATTGGCCGGTGGAGCCCGTCATCGTCCGCGGCGAGGCCGCCCGTTACGACGCCTTCGCCGCTGCGAAAGCCGCTTTGACCAAATCCGGCACCTCGACTTTGGAACTGGCAATGGCCGGGGTGCCGATGGCGGTAACCTACCGCGTCAATGCGTTGAGCGCGGCGATCGGCCGGCGCGTTATCAAGGTGCCCTACGTCGCCATGATCAACCTGCTCGCTAACCGTGAGCTGGTGCCGGAACTGTTGCAACAGGATTGCAAACCCGAAAAGCTTGCCGCCACGCTGCAAACTTTGCTCTCCGACCCGCAAGCGGCCGCAGCTCAGCGTAACGGTTTTGCGGCGGCTTTAGATAGCCTTCGGCCGCCGGGCGAATTGCCCTCCCACGCCGCTGCCGCTGCGATACTGATGCATCTTTAGATAAATGCGTCATTGCGAGCGCAGCGAAGCAATCCATCTTTTCGCTGGCGTTCACATGAAAGAAGATGGATTGCCACGGCCGCTCCGCAGCCTCGCAATGACGATTTTAAACCCGAGCCCGCAGCGCCGCCTCCATTGCCGCGACTGCGCTGATATTTACCAGGCCGCGTGCTGTCACACTTGGAACCGCGATGTGCAGGGGCTTGTCCAGGCCCAGCAGCAGCGGTCCGACGGTGACACCTTCGCCGGTCGCCTTCACCAGGTTATAGGCGATGTTGGCGGCGTCGATATTCGGCAGGATCAGCAAATTCGCACTTCCCGTCAGCCGGCTATCCGGCACCGCCTGGTTACGGATCGCCTCGACCAATGCGGCGTCGGCGTGCATTTCGCCGTCGATTTCCAGCTCCGGGTCGGCGGCGCGGATCAGCGCCAGCGCCTTGCGCATCTTGCGTGAGGAGGGCGAATTGGAGGCGCCGAAATTGGAATGCGAGAGCACCGCCGCTTTCGGCGTGATGCCGAAACGTTCAACTGTCTCGGCGGCCAGGATCGTCATCTCCGCGACGTCCTCGGCACAGGGATCGACGTTGACATGCGTGTCGCAGAAAAACACCACGCCGGGCTGCAGGATCAACGCTGTCAGCGCATAGACGCGGTTGATGCCGGGGCGGCGGGGAATGATCGGCAGCGCGTATTGAAAATGCCGCCACCAGTCGCCAGTGCCGCCGCAAATTGCCGCGTCCGCCTCGCCGGCGGCCAGCAGCATGCCGCCCGAGACCGTCGTCCGGCGCAGCAATTGCCGGCTGGCGGCGCTGGGGGGGACGCCCCGCCTTCCCACAAGCTTTTCGTAATCATGCAATAATCTGGCGAAGAGTTCGGTGTCCTTTTCAAGGTCGATAATCCGTACATCGACATTCGGCTTCATCCGCAACCCTAGCGCCGAGATCTTCGCCATAATCACCTCCGCGCGGCCGACCAGGATCGGTTGGGCCAACCCGTCATCCAGCACGGTTTGCACCGCGCGCAATGTACGCTCATCCTCGCCCTCGGCATAGACGATGCGTGGGCAGGCTTTGCGCGCCACCTCGATCACCGGCCGCAGCAGCTGGCCCGAGCGGAACACGAAACGTTCAAGCTCATGCTTATACGCATCGAAATCCGCGATCGGCTTGCGGGCGACGCCGGCCTCCATCGCGGCGCGGGCAACGGCCGGCGCGATATGCATGATCAGCCGCGGATCGAAGGGTTTCGGGATGATGTAATCGCGCCCGAAGACTGGCGCCTGGCCGCCATAGGCGGCGGCCACGGTGTCGGATGCTTCTTCGCGCGCGAGCGCAGCGATGGCCTGCACGGCGGCGAGCTTCATGCTCTCGGTAATGGCTGTTGCCCGCACATCCAGCGCGCCGCGGAAGATGAAGGGAAAGCAGAGAACGTTATTCACCTGGTTGGGATAATCCGAACGCCCGGTCGCCATGATGGCATCCGGGCGTGATTGCAGAACCAGCTCCGGCAGAATTTCGGGCTCCGGATTGGCGAGCGCCAGGATCAGCGGGTTCGGGCCGAGCAGGGACAGCCATTCCTGTTTCAAGACGCGCGGCGCGGAAAGGCCGAGGAAGATATCGGCGCCGGCCAGTACTTCCTGCAGCGTGCGGGCATTGGTGTCGCGGGCGACATGGGTGAGCGTCGGGTCGAGATTCGGGCGGCCTTTATACACCACTCCGTCCTTGTCGGTCATGATGACGTTCTCGGGCTTCGCGCCGAGCGAGATCAGGATGTTGACGCAGGACAATGCCGCGGCGCCGGCGCCCGAGGAGACGATGCGCACCTCCGAAAGGTTTTTGTTTTGAACCTTCATCGCGTTCAGAACCGCGGCGCCGACGATGATGGCGGTGCCGTGCTGGTCATCGTGAAAGACCGGGATTTTCATTCTTGCGCGCAGGGTCTTCTCGATCTTGAAGCACTCCGGCGCCTTGATGTCCTCAAGATTGATGCCGCCGAAGGTCGGCTCCAGGCTGGCGACGATTTCGATGAATTTATCGGGATCCTGCTCGTTCACCTCGATGTCGAAACTGTCGATGCCGGCGAATTTTTTGAACAGGACGGCCTTGCCCTCCATGACCGGCTTGCCGGCCAGCGCGCCGATATTGCCGAGCCCCAGCACCGCCGTGCCGTTGGTGATGACGCCGACCAGATTGGCCCGGGAGGTATAGTCGAACGAACTGTCCGGGTCCGCGACGATGGCGTCGCAGGCGGCGGCGACGCCGGGGGAATAGGCCAGGGATAAATCCCGGGAGGTTTCCATGCGCTTGGTGGGGGTGATGGAGAGTTTGCCCGGCCGCGGGTGGAGGTGGTATTCCAGCGCCGCTTTACGTAAATCATCATCCATGACCTGCTCCTCACCTCGCGCTGATCGTCCCACGGTATGGCAGTTTTCATGCCCCGACCCAAATTACCGAACAACCGGCGGAAGCGCAGGGCTGTGGTGAGTTTTATGCCAGAAGGAAAAATTGGTGCGGTCGAGAAGACTCGAACTTCCAAGGGGTTTCCCCCACAAGCACCTCAAGCTTGCGCGTCTACCATTTCGCCACGACCGCACCGTGGGACTGCCCGCCTGAACCGGCGCGCGGGCCCCTATAGACCAGCGTGAGCCCGCCGACAACAGCGCGGCCGGCCTGGGTGACGCAAGCCGGCCTGACCGATTATGACGAGGCGATTGCGGCCATGCAGGCCCGCATCGCCGCCATCCGGGCGGGTGAGGCATCGGAGCTGATATGGCTGGTGGAGCATCCGCCGCTCTATACCGCCGGCACCTCGGCGCATGCGGAGGATTTGCAGGAGCCCGAGCGCTTCCCGACCTACCAGGCCGGCCGCGGCGGCCAATGGACATACCATGGGCCCGGGCAACGCGTGGTCTACACCATGCTCGATCTGTCGCTGCCGCACGGCAAAATTCCGCCGCAGGATGTGCGGGCCTTTGTGCATGGGCTGGAGGCTTGGATGATCGCGGCTTTGGCCGAATTCGGCGTGCGCGGCGAGTCCCGGGAAGGCCGCGTTGGCATCTGGGTGGCGGACGGGAGAGCAGAAAACAAGATCGGCGCCATCGGTGTGCGGGTCAGCCGCGGCGTTAGCTGGCACGGCATGGCGCTGAACGTTGCGCCGGACCTCTCGCATTTCTCCGGCATTATCCCATGTGGCATTCGCGAGCATGGGGTTACCAGCCTGGCCGCGCTGGGCGTGAATGTCACGATGGAGGAAGTCGACGCCGTGTTGAAAACCAGTTTTGCGGAAATATTCGAGTGAAAATTTTTCTCTACGGAACGCTCACCGACCCCTGCGGCTTCGGTTACTGCGCCGGCCAGCCGCTGCGCGCCACGCCGGTTCCCGCCATTTTGCGTAATTATCGCCGGGTGTTGCTGCGCGGCACCCGCTACCCCACGCTACGCCGCGCCCGCGGGCATGCGGTGCAGGGGGTCATCATGCGGGTCAATGCCGACATGCTGGTGCGGCTGCAAAACTATGAGTCCGACCGGTATCGGCGGATAAAATTCCTGGTTCACACGGCGTACGGACCGCAGCGCGCGATCTGCTTCATGGGTGATGCCGCCACCGGCAAACCTTGGCATCATCCCGCCGATAATAAAATTATGGCGTTACGGTCGCGTAGTTTCTGATAGAAGCAGCCGGAGGCTTGCCCGTGCCGCCTCAAGAAAAACATGAAAGTGGCAGGAGTGCCCAATGACGGAAACAGAGACGAAGCAGCGCATAGGCCGGATGTATGAACTGATGGGTGAACGGAACTACGCCGCGCTCGCCGCTTATCTGACCGAAGATTTTTTCGTGACCGAAGCGTCATCGCTTCCCTATGCCGGCATCTATTCAGGGCCGGATGCTTTGCGCGATCTCGCCGATACCATCACGGCTTCGGTCAACATTACTGGCGCCAAATATCTCGATATTCTGGTTGGCGGCGAATTTGTCGCGGTCATTATGGAGATGACCCTGGAGGGCGATCCCGGTCCGCCGGTTCGGCTGTCTGAGGTGCTCCGGTTCCGCGGCGATAAATGCTGCGAGATCCGTCCGCATTATTTCGATCCGTTGCCATTGATTGCGGCCGCCGACAGAAAGCGCAAACAGGCAAACTAGCGGCCGCTTCAAAAAGCCTTGACGAAACCTGCGATGTCGCGCGCCGTATCGCGGCTGATGTCGGGACAGGCGAGGGCGAAAATTTCGGTGCCGTGAATCGTGCCCATCACCTGCCGGGCCCGGGCGGCAACACCGGCCGCCAGCAGCCGGCGGTAGAACACGATCCCCTCATCGCGCAGCGGGTCGCACTCATTGACGCTGATGATCGTCGGCGGCAGGTCCTTCAAATCCGCGTCCGTGGCGAAAGCCGGCCAGGCCAGCGGATCCTTGGCGTTGAGCGCCTCGATACCGTAGCCCATCGCCGCGCGGTTGTTATGCAGGTCCAGAAAAATGCCGTTGTTCTGAATCGAGGATGGATAGATATCCTGCGGCCAATGCCCGGCGATATAGGGACACAGAGCGTATAAACCCTTGACGAGGCCGATATCGCCGTCGCGTTTCAGCTGCAAAGCGCTTGCCAGCGTCAGATTGCCGCCGCCGCTTTCTCCGGCGATGATCAGACGCGCCGGGTCGATGTTCAGCCTGGCCGCATTCGCCACCGTCCATTTAAGCCCGGCGACGCAATCGTTCAGCCCGGCTGGAAAGGGTGCAACTTCAGGGGCCGATGAGGGCGTTAAAAAATTCCGGAAATCGACCATCACCACCGCCACGCCATTGGCCGCGATAATCTTGCCCCAGGCGCGATACGGACCGTCGAAGCAGGACATCACCGCCATGCCGCCGCCGTGGATGTAGTACACGCAAGGCAGAATTTCCGACCCCTCAGGGCGGATGATCCGCAAATTGATCTGATTGCCGTCAGGCTGGGACGTGAAAACCTCGGTAGTGATGGCAAGGCCGGCGGACGGCGCAAAGCTTTCATGATCCATGGCGTCCAGAAACTGCCCCATCGCCGCCTGCTGCGCCTTGGCCGCCTCGGAATTTGCTTCCGCCACCAACTGTTCGCGGCTCGTCCCATCCGGGGGCGCCGGCATGTCGGGCCACATGCCGAAGATTGCTTTAAGCCGCGGATCGATCCGGGGATCCTGTGTGATTTTCAAGCCCATCGCGTATCTCCGATTTGTTTAGATTATCCTTGGGTCAACAACCGTGCGTACCGGCGATGCCGGATCATTGAGCTTTTCCAGCGCCTGCGCAACGCCGCCAAGCCCTATCCCCTGTCCGAGCCAAGGCCGGATATCGATGCGGCCATCGGCGATTGCCGCCAGCGCCAGTTCCATGTCCTGGCGTTCTTCGCCGCGCGCGAAGAAGATTTTCAACCGTTTGACCTGCGCCGGCGGCACGAACAGCTGCTCCGGATCGGCCGCGAAGCCGCCCATCACGATCCGCGCATCGCTGCCGAGCCCGAGGATCATCTGGTTCAAAAGCCCGGCCTTGCCGACACATTCATAAACGAGGTTCGGGCGGCCGATGCCCGAGCCCGCCTGCGGTTCATAGGGTGAGACTTCGCGCGGATCGATGGCGATATCGGCACCCATCAACAGCGCCACCTGCCGCCGGCCGGCGTCCAGATCCGCGGCGATGACCGCTTTCACACCTTTCAGTTTCAACCCCGAAATCACCCCAAGCCCGATCGCGCCGCAGCCGATCACCAGCGCGATGTCATTGGTTTGCGGCTCACCGACCCTGGCATGCTCCAGCCCCACCGCTAGCGGTTCGATCAGCGCAGCATGGGTATCCGACATGGCTTCCGGAATTTCGAGGATGTAATTCTCATCCAGCAGCATGTATTCGCCAAGCCCGCCGGGCAGTTCGTTGCCGTAGCCGATGATCTGAATTTTGCCGCCGGTCGTCATCATCGGCACGGCGGTCACCCGGGACCCGATTTTCAGCGGCCGCCGGCTGCCCTTGCCGTAATCGAGAATTTCCCCGACGAATTCATGCCCCATGACGATCGGGCGGTTGAGATCGATGCCGGCATACGGGCCGCCATAGCGCTCCGACTGCGCGATCATCTCGGCGCCGGAGCACATGAAATGCGCATCCGAGGCGCAGAGCGCGCAGGCATGGGTGCGCACCAGAACCTGGCCTTCGCCTGGTACCGGTTCCGGGAAGTCGCCAACGTGAACCTTGCCTTTTTCTAAGATTGCAGCTTTCATGGTTCCCCCTTTTATTTTTTCCGGCTTGTTTTCAGCCGGCCCGCGTCACCCCAATTTTGCTTTCATCAATTCGTTCACGATCGCCGGGTTGCTCTTGCCCGCCATCGCCTTCATCACCTGGCCGACGAAAAACCCGAACAACTTGTCCTTGCCGGATTTATATTCCGCCACCTTGTCCGGATTGGCCGCGATCACCGCATCCACCGCCGCCTCGATCGCGCCGGTGTCGGTTACCTGCGTCAGGCCGCGATCCGCGACGATTTTCCTCGCCCGGTCGCCGGTCTCCAGCATCGCCTCGAACACATCTTTGGCGATACGGCCGTTGATGGTTTTATCGGTGATCAGGTCGAGCAACTCGCCCAGCCCGTCGGCCGAAATCGGGGAGGTTTCAATGGTATTGCCGGAGCGGTTCAGCGCCGCGAAGAAATCACCGGTCACCCAGTTCGCCGCCAGCTTCGCATCCCGGCCTTTCGCCACCTGCTCGTAAAAATCCGCCGTCGCCTGTTCGGCCACCAGCACGCCGGCGTCGTAGAAGGTGATGCCGTAATCGTCGCGGAAGCGCGCGCGCTTCTCATCCGGCAATTCGGGCAGCTTTTCCTTCAAAGCCGCAACCCAGGCTTCGTCCAGCACCAGCGGCAGCAAATCCGGCTCCGGAAAATACCGGTAATCATGCGCGTCTTCCTTCGAGCGCATCGAGCGCGTCTCGCCGCGCGCCGGATCGTACAGCCGGGTTTCCTGCGTAACCGAGCCGCCGGATTCGTAGACCTCGATCTGCCGCAAGGCTTCGGCCTCAACCGCATGCATCACAAATCGCACCGAGTTGACGTTTTTGATCTCGCAGCGGGTACGATATGCTTCGCCGGTCTTGCGCACCGAGACGTTCACATCGGCCCGCATCGAACCCTCTTCCATATTGCCGTCGCAAGTGCCGAGATAGCGCACGATCTGCCGGATTTTGCGCAGATACGCGCCGGCCTCCTCGGGGCTGCGAATATCCGCCTCGGAGACAATCTCCATGAGCGCTACGCCGGCGCGGTTCAGATCGATCACCGATTTGGCGGCATGCTGATCATGCATCGATTTGCCGGCATCCTGCTCCAGATGCAGCCGCGTAATCCCGATCTCTTTGATCGTGCCGTCACCCAACTCGATCTCCACCACGCCGGTGCCAACCACCGGATGTGCGAACTGGCTGATCTGATAGCCATTGGGCAAATCAGCATAAAAATAGTTTTTACGGTCGAACCGGCTGACGAGATTTATGTGAGCCTTCAGCCCGAGCCCGGTGCGCACCGCCTGCGCCACGCATTCGCGGTTGATCACCGGCAGCATCCCCGGGAACCCGGCATCGACGAAGCTCACATGCGCATTCGGCTCGCCGCCATAGGTGGCGGAGGCGCCGGAGAACAGTTTTGACTCCGAGACGACCTGGGCATGGATTTCCAACCCAACAACAATTTCCCAGGCGCCGGTAGCACCCTGCAGCGAATACGCCATTACTTCGCTCCTCCAGCCCGGATGGCAGGCAGCGCGCTGAAGCCCGCGGCTTTTTCCAAAGCGCCGCCCACGGCAAAAACAGTTTCCTCATCGAAATGCCGGCCGATGATTTGCAGGCCAAGCGGCAAGCCTTGCGCGTCCAGCCCGGCCGGCACGCTCATTGCCGGCACGCCGGCAAGCGATGCCGGGACGGTGAACACATCGTTCAGATACATCGTCACCGGATCATCGGTTTTCTCGCCGATGCCGAATGCGGCAGAAGGTGCGGTCGGCGTCAGCAGCGCATCCACTTTCGCAAAAGCCTCGGTAAAATCACGCAGGATCAGCGCCCGGATTTTCTGCGCCTTCAGATAATACGCATCATAATACCCGGCCGAGAGCACATAGGTCCCGATCATGATCCGCCGCTTCACCTCCGCCCCGAACCCGGCGGCGCGCGTGCGCTCATACATGTCGATCAGATCCTCGCCATCGACGCGCGTGCCAAAGCGCACCCCGTCATAGCGCGCCAGATTCGAAGACGCCTCGGCAGGTGCGACGATATAATAAACCGGCAGGCCGTATTTGGTATGCGGCAGCGAAACATCGACGATCTCCGCCCCCTGTTCGCGCAGCCAGGCAACGCCTTTTTGCCAAAGCCCCTCGATCTCGGCGCTCATCCCATCCATCCGGTATTCGGCAGGGATGCCGATGCGCAGGCCTTTCACGCCCCGTTTCGCGGCGGCACGAAAATCCGCCACCGGGCGCTCGGCACTGGTGCTGTCGCGCGCATCGAAACCCGACATCGCCCCCAGCAAAATCGCGCAATCCTCGACGCTGCGCGCCATCGGCCCAGCCTGATCCAGGGAAGACGCAAAGGCGACAATGCCGTAGCGCGAGCAGCGTCCATAGGTCGGCTTGATCCCGGTGATGCCGGTAAAGGACGCCGGCTGGCGGATCGAGCCGCCGGTATCGGTCCCGGTCGCGCCCATCGCCATGCGCGACGCCACCGCAGCCGCCGAGCCGCCGGAGGAGCCGCCTGGCACCAGCTTTGCGTTACTGCCGTTGCGTTGCCAGGGATTGGTCACCGCGCCGAAGCCGGAGGTGGTGTTGGACGAACCCATCGCGAATTCATCGAGATTGGCCTTGCCGAGAAACACCGCACCGGCCGCCTTCAACTGCGCCGTCACCGTGCTCTCGTAAGGCGGCACGAAATTCTCAAGAATCTTGCTCGCGGCCGTTGTGCGCACGCCCTCAACACAGAACAGATCCTTGATTGCCAGCGGAATGCCCGAAAGCGGGCCGGCAGACCCCGCCGCGCGCGCCGCATCCGCAGCCCCGGCCATTTCCAGCGCCAGCTCCGGCGTCTGCGTGATGAACGCGTTCAACTGCGGGTCCAGACTCTCAATCGCGCTGATATGCGCGCGGGTCAGCTCCAGGGCCGAGAAATCCTTGGCCGCCAGCCCGTCCAGGGCGGCAGCAATCGTCAGTTCAGGCAAAAAGCTCATTCTACGACTTTCGGAACAGCAAAAAACCGGCCTTCACGGTCCGGTGCATTGGCAAGGATTTTGTCGGCAATGCCGCCATCCGTCACCACATCCTCGCGCAGCCGCATCGCCATCTGCGCGCCACCGGAAAGCGGCTCAACGCCCGTCACATCCACCGCGTTCAATTGCTCCACATAGCCCAGAATGGCGTTCAACTCGGTTTGCAGAGTCGCAATTTCAGGCTCCTCAACGCGGATTCGGGCAAGCTTCGCAATCCGGCGGACCGTTGCGGTATCGAGCGACATTTAACTTTTTCCTTGGGTTTAAGACCGGACCGGACCATACCCACAGCCATGCCGCTCTTCAACCTCCCGGACCTGATGGCCCGAATTGAGCCCCAAGCACGGCTGATCGGGCTAGACCCCGGGGCCCGGCGCATCGGCATCGCGCTGTCGGACGTGGGCCGCCGGCTGGCTAGCCCTTACACCACCATTCACCGCGCCAAACTGAAACATAACGCTGCCGAAATACGCGCGATTGCCGACGAGCAAGGCGCAGGAGGGCTGATTATCGGCCTGCCGCTGGGCGAGGACGGCAAATTCGGTCCAGCCGCCCAGGCCGCCCGGGACTGGGCCCACGCCATCTCCGGCGCCACCGGCCTGCCGGCGAGCATGTGGGACGAAACCCTGACGACCGCCGATCTGCACGAAATGCTGGTCAATGAAGCAGATATGAGCCGCGAACGAAGAGCGGCGGTCATCGATAAGATGGCCGCCGCTAAGATCCTTCAGATGGCGCTGGATTCCTCGCAAAAGTAGAAAGCAAGCGTCTTCTTTTTGTGAACAAAAAGAAGCAAAAAAACTTTTTCATCTGGGCCATGGGTGTGTCTACTAACACGCCCATGGCCGGATCGTTAGTGCGCTTTCGTCTTCACGCTATCCTTGACGCTGCCGACGGCATTCTGAACCTTGCCCTCAGCCTTGTCCGCAGCGCCTTTGGCCTGCAGCCGGCGGTTGCCCGTGGCTTTGCCAACGGCTTCTTTCAAAGAACCCTTGGCCTGCTTAACCGAACCTTCAACACGATCTCTGTTCATTACAGTTCTCCGTTAAAAATAGGAATTATTGCGCTGGCGTGGTCGGCGCGTTCGCATTCGCGCTGTTGGTCAAGGCGTGGCCGCCCTGCGACAAATCCTGACCAACGCCGGCTGTGGTGTGGCAAGCGGCAAGCAGCGGCGCCGCACCGAGCAATGTTGCGAGTGTCACTGCCAACCGGAAAGATTTAACCATGATAATCTCCTGTTTATTACGGAGCTAACGTCGAAATCCTTGCCGGTGTTTTCAATGGAAATAGTTGTTTATGGCGATTTGTTCAGATATTGCCCATAAACGTTACAAACCGAATTCTGCGGCCAATAATGCGTAGGAGTTCCGCCGCGCCGCCACATCATAAGCCGATGTGACAATCGCCAGTTCATCCACCCCGAGCGCTGCGCATTCCTTGCGCAACCGATCCGCTACATCCCCCGGCGTTCCGCAGAACGCCACCGCCCGGCCTTGGTCGATCCGCGCCTGCTCGGCTTCCGTCACCGGAAATTCCGCGGCCGCTTCCGGGCTCGGCGTCGCGATGAACTGGCCGCGATAATACATCAGCCGCTGAATCCCACGCGGCCGGTAATGGTAATTCGCTTCCGCCTGGGTTTCCGCCGCCAATGCCCAGACCGTAATGGCTGAATGCGGTTTCGGGTTCAGCGCGCTCGGGCGGTAATTGTCGCGATAGATATCAAGCGCGCGGGCCGCTCCCTGGCCGTCGTTGAAAAAATACGCATAGCAATACGGCAGCCCGAAATACGCCGCGATCTGCGCGCCGTAATCGGAGCTGCCCAGCACCCAGATTTCCGGGGCGTAGGGGCCGGCCGGCACCGCCCGGACCATGCGGAAGGGATGGTTCTCCGGCAGCGGCGCGCCAGAGCTCCAGGCCTGCAGATCCCGCAGCATGGCGGGGAACTGATCGGCCGCGGTCGCGGCATTGGGGTTGAGCGCAAAGGCGGTGCGGCCGTCGGACCCCGGCGCCCGGCCGACGCCAAGGTCGATTCGCCCGGGCGCGATCGCCTCCAGCACGCGGAACTGCTCCGCCACCTTCAGCGCCGAGTAATGCGGCAGCATGATGCCGGCGCTGCCGATGCGAATGCGCGAGGTGGTTGCCGCGATCGCCGCCATCAATATCTCCGGAGCGCTTCCGGTGACGGAATCCGAGCTATGATGCTCCGAGACCCAGTAGCGGTGATACCCCAAGGCCTCGCAATGGCACGCCAGGTCCAGCGTTTCGCGGATCGAACGATCTGGAGAAACTCCCTCCCGGGCCGGGGATTGGTCGAGAACCGATATCTTCATAGCCGGTATATAGGCAGGCCTGCCCGGTTTGGTGAACCGGCGCAAAAATAGTTCAGTCGCTTGAAAAATAGCCCGCCGGCGGCGAAAAAACCCGTATTGAGCCGCCCCGCCGATTAATTTTGCAGTGATCAAGGCTCACGGCGCAAGAATTAAGTAGATTACCTACCCGGGTGGTGGCATCAGTACCACCCACGGTGGCAATAGGCTGCCAGAATAAACCTGGGCGAAACAAAATGTGCACGACAAAGGTCTGGGCTTGAAGTGAGCGCGTCGACGTGAGCGGAGCCAAGCCGCGCAGGCATTTTTCCAACGAGCCTGATACCCGTATCGTCTCCGTCCTGCATTTGATGGCAGGGTTCGGTTTGATGATTATCGGCATCATCGGCTGGTCCGTGCTCTTGCTGTGGTTTGTCCCGGCGCTGGACGGGCTGCCGCCGGCGATCTGGTCGAAAATGACGGCCAACACCGCAATCGGCCTGTTGCTCTGCACCTTCTTTTTTTCCTGCTGCTTTCTGCATTGCCCCCCGCGTGCCCGCTGGATCGGGGTCGTCTCGGCAGTCCTGGTCCTGGCTTTGGGCGCCCTGACGCTGACGGAATACGCGGCCCATATCTCGCTCGGGCTGGACTATATTTTGCCGCGCAACCCGCATGCCATCTATGGCAGCCGCTCATCGCCGCAGACCGCATTCGGTTTCCTCATGCTGGGTATCGCCATGTTGACCCTGCGGCAGGCCAAAAACTTCTGGTCCCTGGTCTCGGATCTGGCCACGCTGCTGTTTGTCGGGCTGAACCTGGTGATGTTCGGCGGCTATGTTTACGGCGCTCTGGATCTGGTCAGCTTCAACAAGCTTACCACGATGTCGCCGCATACCCTGGCGGCGTTTTTCTTTTTGGGGGAGATATTGCTGGTGCTGCGGGCCGAGCAGGGCGACCTGTTCCCGGTCTTCGTCAATATCGGCATCGGCAGCCGAATCGTCCGCCTGATCATGCCCGCCGCATTGATTGTTCCGTTTATTTTTCTCTCCACCGAGACCTATCTCTGCAACAGCAAATTGTTCAGCGTGCCGTATATCGAGGCGATCGCCTCGGCCTCAGCATCGATTCTGGCTATTTGCATCGTGACCTGGATGGGATGGCGCATCAATGGGCTGGAGCGCGATCTGCGCGATCAATCGCTGACCGACGAACTCACCGCCGTCTATAACCGCCGCGGCTTCTATTTCCTTGGGCAGCAGGCGATCCGCGAGGCGGAACGGGCACGCAACGGCCTGACCGTGTTTTTCTTCGACCTCGATGGGCTGAAGCGGGTCAACGACCTGCACGGCCATGAGGTTGGCTCCGAGATGATCAAGGCCTTCGCCGGCATCCTCAACACAACGTTCCGGCAAAGCGATATCGTCGGCCGCGTCGGCGGCGACGAATTCGCGGTCATCACCATGCGCGAGGGCGAGCATTGGCGGATGAGCGTCTCAAACCGTCTGGACCAGCTGGCGACGGCGCATAACACCACCAATGGCGAGACCTACCGGCTCAGCTACAGCATCGGCCATGCGGAATTGCGCACCGGCAAATCGGAATCGCTGGAAGACATCATTACGCGCGCGGATGCGATGATGTATGAGGACAAGGCAAAAAAAAGGCTGGCGGCATAACGCCGCCAGCCGCTCGTTGCGTATCTGAAAAATCTACTGGGGAATGGCTGCAGCCAGGCTGACCGGCTTGGCGGAGGCGGCAGGTGCCGCATAGGCCGCAGCCTGCGTTTCCGCATGATGCGGATGCGCTTCACTGACCATGTAATGTTTCTTCGAATGCGTCGTTGCATGCGTCTCAACCAGATGAACATGCTTGCTGGTGTGTACCACAGCGATATGCACGGCATTATCGCCCGGCGCCAACGGTGTGACCGATGGTGCGGTGGCCACCACCATAGGTGCGTTCGGCGCTAAATCCGTCACGAAATTATCCAGATCCGCCGGCGATTTTAATGCCAGCACGGCTTTGAATTCGGCGCTGTTGTTCAGGCAGAAAACCGCGCCCTGGCCAATGCCGCCAACCGACTGGTTGTTGGCCAGCAAGGTGACGAAATCATCTTCCTTGGCTTGGCCGTAATAGCCGCCACCCCGTTTGAAATAGGCGTCCATCACATGCTGTTCGGCCAGCACATGCGGCTGGAAATTATTCATGAACTTATCGTACTGATCCTGCTGGCCGCAGGTGAGGGCGGCCACCATCAGCGCGGATTTCAGCGCGATAACGTTGAACGCCTGCTGCAATTCCTGCTGCTGGGCTGCCGTGATCTTGATATGGCGGGTCGGCGGGGGCACCTGGATCATCACCTGGTAGGGATGCCCAACCGGCGGCGGCGGCGGCGGCGCCATGGCAACCGGTGCGGGCCGCGCGCAGCCGGCAAGGCCGCCCACGGCCAGGATAGCCAGCATCGCCGGCGTTATCTTGCTGGTTCTACGCTGCATTTGTTTTGCTTTCCCCAAACGGCGCTTCATTCGAAGCGTCAAAGCCTCTGATCCCAGTCGATGCATCCAAACCCCAATAACCCAAAGTAAAACGCCAAAGCAACCCGCGGCGCCAGTCGCCGCCCGTGTGTTATGCAGTGGATAGGCTCAGAAGCCATTAAAAGTAAAATAAATTGTTCATTTACCGCATTACAATTTCGGGCCGTCCGGTCAAATCCGCGCCACGCGCAAGGCATTTGTCGTGCCAGGCTCGCCGAACGGGACCCCCGCCACCACCACGATTTCATCGCCTTTTTTAGCCAAACCCTCAAATTGCGCCGTTTTTACCGCACTTTCCACGGCCTCGGTCATCGAATGGACCTCGTCGGTCAGCGCCGCATGCACCCCCCACACCACGGCCAGCCGCCGGGAGGTCGCCTCGGTCGTGGTCAGCCCCAGCACCGGGCAGTCCGGCCGCTCCCGGGCAACGCGCAGCGCCGTCGATCCGGATTTTGTGAAGGCGACGATCGCCCGCGCGCCGATGGTATGGGCGACCTGCACGGCAGCCGCGCTGATCGCATCGGCGGAGGATTTTTCCGGCTCCGGGCGCTTCGCATCGATGCCAAGCCGCCAGTCGTCATCGCGCTCAACGCGGCTGATGATCCGGTCCATGATATTGATCGATTCCCGCGGAAATTGCCCGGCCGCGGTCTCCGCTGAAAGCATCACCGCGTCGGCGCCGTCGAACACGGCCGTTGCAACGTCGGATGCCTCGGCGCGGGTCGGCGCCGGGGCGGAAATCATGCTCTCCAGCATCTGCGTCGCGACAACCACCGGGATACCGCGCAATTGCGCCGCGCGGATAATCCGCTTCTGCGCAATCGGCACATCCTCGGGCGGCAGCTCGACGCCGAGATCGCCGCGCGCCACCATAACCGCATCGGAAAGATCAAGGATAGCATTCAGGTTTTCCAAAGCCTGCGGTTTTTCTAGTTTGGTCATTACCAGCGCTCTGCCAGCGGCAATCGCCTTTGCCTGCGCCACGTCTTCAGGCCGCTGCACGAACGACAGGCCGATATACTCAATGCCGAGCGGCAGCACGAATGCAAGGTCGGCGAGGTCTTTTTCGGTGAGTGCGGGAATCGGTAACACAACGTCAGGAATATTAACGCCCTTGCGGTCAGACAACATGCCGCCCTGGACGATTTCGGTCAGCAGATGATCGTCTCGTTTGCGCAACACCCGCAGCCGCAATCTGCCGTCGTCGAGCAGCAGGGTCCCGCCGATTTCCGCTGCCTGCATAATCTCCGGATGCGGCAGACAGACGCGGCGCAAATCGCCCGGCACCGGGTCCAGATCCAGCGTAAATTCCTGCCCGGTCTGCAACTGCACGCGCCCGGCCTGAAACTGCCCGACGCGCAATTTCGGTCCCTGCACATCGGCCAGAATGCCGATCGGCCGGCCGAAATTTTTCTCGAGCTCGCGGATCATCAAAATCCGCGCCGCATGGTCGGCATGGCTTCCATGCGAGAAATTCAGCCGGAACAGATCCGCCCCGCCCTGGAACAGATGCGCCAGCATCTCCGGCGTCGAACTGGCCGGTCCGGTGGTGGCGATGATCTTGGTGCGGCGGTTCCGGTGCAGATGTTCGGTCATCGGGTTCCTCAGGTGATCAGGATGGCGCGGATATCGTTGACATTGGTCAATGTCGGCCCGGTCACGACCAAATCGCCCAGGCTGGAAAACAGGCTGTAGCTGTCATGGGCTTTAAGCATGGCTCGCGGGTCGAGCCCAGCCGATTTTGCCCGCGCCAGCGTGTCCGGGGTGATGATTGCGCCGGCGGCGTCCTCGCTGCCGTCGATGCCGTCGGAATCGCCGGCCAGGCCGTAAATGCCCGGGGCGCCGTCCAGAGCCAGTGCCAGGCTGAGCAAAAACTCGGTATTCCGGCCGCCGCGGCCGGGATTTGCCGCACCAATCGTGACCGTCGTCTCGCCGCCGGACAGCAGGACCACGGGTCCGCGCGCCCGCCTGGCCCGCCCGGCCATGTCGCGGCCGAGCTGCGCTGCCTCACCTTCCAACGCGTCGCCAAGGATTTCGACGCGAACGCCCTGCGCTCGGGTGGCATCCGCCGCCGCTTCCAGTGCCATTTTCGGGGTGGCGATTAGCCGGTAATCAGCACCCTCCACCATCGTCGGGCCGGAGCCGATCAGCATTGGATCATCCCCTGGCACGTCGCTGATCGCCAATGTCACCAGCCTCGCCGGCCGGCAGGCGAGTGCCAGCTGGCCGCCCTTGATGGCGGAGAGCCGCTTGCGGATGCGGTTCATGGTTGCAATGGGCGCGCCGGACGCCAGCAGCGCCTTCGCCGCCCATTGCTTGTCTTCCAGACTCAGTCCCGGGGCCGGCAGAGCCATTAGCGAAGAAGCGCCGCCGGAGATCAGCGCAATGACCTGATCTTCCGCGGTCAGGCCACGGACTGCCGCCAGCATGGCATGGGCCGCCGCCTCGCTGGCGGCATCGGGCACTGGATGCGCCGCCTCTAAAACCTTGATCTTCTCAGTCGTCACGCGATTTCCTTGACGCGTCGTCACGCGATTTCCTTGACGCGTAGACACGCGATTTCCTTGACGCGTCGTCACGCGATGCCCGTAGCGCGTGACCACCACGCCTTCGAGCGCCACCTCCGGCCAGGCCGCCTCCAAAGCCGCCGCCATCGCCGCTGCCGCCTTGCCGGCGCCGATCACGACGTTGCGGCCTTGGGCAGGCGAGGGCAGGTATTGGGCCAGCACAAATTCAGCCTTGGCTGCGCTGACCGCCGCGTCGAATATTGTTCGCAAAAATTTGGCGTGATCTTGCTGCACCGCGCCTATATGCCAAGCTAACAGGAGTAACGCCATGACCAAACCCGAGATCGACCCCGCCACCACCGAGGCCCTGGACGCCGCCGCTTTCCGCACGCTGGTCGCGCATCTGCGGGCTCGCAGTGACGTACAGAATATCGATTTGATGAATCTTGCCGGGTTTTGCCGCAACTGCCTCTCGCGCTGGTATCGGGAGGCCGCTGAAGCCAGGGGAATCGCGCTCGCCGACCCGGACGCGCGGGAAATCATCTACGGCATGCCCTATAAGGAATGGCAGGCGCTCAACCAGAAACCCGCCACCGCCGAGCAGCAGGCCGCATTTGCGAAGGCAAGCGACAACCATTGACCCGGCCTGCCCGGAGCCGTATCCCCTCGCCCCCTAGGGCGTTTTTCATCAGATGAATGAAATTGCCCTAGCAGGAGCGATAAGATGCCGCCAGAAGCCGTTACCGAAGAGAAGCCCACCAATGTCGCCGGCGAGCGCCTGCGCAGCATTGTCGATCGCATCGAACGCCTGGAGGAAGAGCGCAAGGCGCTCGGCTCCGACATCAAGGACATCTATTCGGAAGCAAAATCCGCCGGCTTCGACATCAAGGTCCTGCGCCAGCTGATCCGCATCCGCAAGCAGGAGCCCGCCGAAATTGAGGAGCAGGAAACCCTGCTCGACGTCTACCGCCGCGCGATCGGCATGTAAGGAGGCAAGCCCTTGCCGGAACCCTATCCCGCCCAGGCAGCCCAGCTGCAATCGCTGATCAAAAGCAGCGGCCAGCTCGAAATTTTTCTGGCGACGGTCGATGTGCCGCCGCCCGGGCCGGACGAAATCGTGGTGCGCATTGAAGCAGCCCCCATCAATCCCTCCGATATCGGCATGATGTTCGGCCCGGCCGACATGCAGACCGCCCGCAACGATGGGCAAAGACTGATCGCCGATATCCCGCCCGCCATGCTCGGCCGTATGGCGGGACGGTTCGACCAGCCCACACCCGCGGGTCTGGAAGGGGCTGGCACCGCGGTCGCGGCCGGAACGTCACCTGCCGCACAGGCGTTGCTGGGCAAAACCGTCGCCATCATCGGCGGCTCAACCTACGCGCAATTTCGCACGCTCCCGATCCGCGACTGCCTGTTGCTACCGCCGGATGCAACCGCGGCGGACGGCGCGTCCTGCTTCGTCAACCCGCTGACCGCGCTCGGCATGGTCGAGACCATGCGCATGCAGGGCCACACCGCGCTCGTGCACACCGCCGCCGCCTCCAACCTCGGTGTCATGCTGAACAAAATCTGCCGCAGCGACGGCATCGGCCTGGTGAACATCGTGCGCGGCGAGACTCAGGCATCCATGCTGCGCGAACGCGGCGCCGCTCATGTCTGCAACTCCAGCGCCGATGATTTCCAGGCAAGCCTCATCGAAGCCCTGGCCGCGACCAAAGCGACCCTGGCCTTCGACGCTATCGGCGGCGGCAGGCTCGCGGGACAAATCCTCACCGCGATGGAAATCGCGATCGCCCGCTACAGCCCCTATAACCGTTACGGCTCAGACACCCATAAGCAGGTCTATATCTACGGCGGCCTGGATACCGGCCCAACCATCTTCAACCGCAGCTTCGGCATGGCCTACGGCATCGGCGGCTGGCTGTTGTTTCCGTTTTTGGCCAAAGCCGGCCGCGACGTCGCGGAACGGCTCAAAGCGCGCGTCGCCGCCGAACTAAAAACCACCTTCGCCAGCCATTATGTCGAGGAAATATCGCTATCCGACGTAATGTCTCCGGATAAAATCGCCCAGTTCAACAAACGCACCACCGGCGGGAAGTTTCTGATCAATCCCACGAAAGCAGTTTAGCTAAGCGCTTCTTTTTCTGGAGAAAAAGAAGCAAAAAGACTTCTTTACTCTGGGTCTCGGGCGTTGGCCGGGCAACAGCCCATGCCCAGCATACAAAGGTTTTTTGGTTCTTTTTTTCAAAAAAGAACTGCTTCCCTTGCCCTAAGCCGGCTGGACGTCGCTGCCATCATTCTTGGGGCCGGCGAGTTGGCGGATCAGCGCCAAGGTGGAGGGGGAATCCCAGTTGGCGCTGCCGTCCAGCCGGCCGACGAGCTGGCCTTGCGGGTTGATGATGATGCTGACGGGGATGCCGTTGGTGTTCAGCGCGTCGGTGACGCTGCCGTCGGGGTCCAGCAGCACCGGCAGGTTGGTGATGCCGTGGCTGCGGTAGAATTCCAGCACGGTTTTGTTGCCGTCCAGATCGACCGAGATCGGCAGGATGAGGATTTTGCTTTTGGCGAGGCTTTGGCTGATCGCGGCGAAGGTCGGCAGTTCCGCCACGCAGGGCCCGCACCAGGTGGCCCAGATGTTCACGACAAGGCCGTTGCCGTGGTAATTGGCCAGGCTCAGCTGCTTGCCTGTGGCGTCGGTGAATTTGAGATCGGGCGCGGGGCTGGGTGCGATTTGCTGGATGGCGCTGGCGGCGTCCGGCAGGTCGGCGATGGAGATCTGCGCCTGCGCCGAATTGCCCCGAAAGGCGCTCAAGGCTAAGCCAGCACTGGCGGCGATGACGGATCGCCGGGAGAGGTTTGGGCGAATGGCGTTGGGCGACGAGGATCTGGGCGGCAAAGGGGAAACTCCGGTAAGCGCGGTGCCCGTTGCCGGGGCGCCCGGCGGCGGGCAATTGCAATGGGGGGGCCGGTTTGGCGCCGGGCCCGATGCGGTCATGCAGGCTATAAATGTCTCAATCGGCTTCGACCGCAAGCTCTGGCGGCAGGATATTGAGGGCTCACGCGCGCATGCCTCGATGCTGGGCAGCCAGGGGATCATCGCGGCGGCGGACGCGCAGGCGATCGATGCCGGGCTGGCGGATATCGCGGCTGAGATCGAGGCGGGCAAATTCGAATTTGCGGACGCGCTGGAAGATATTCATACCAATATCGAGGTGCGGCTGACGCAGATGCTGGGCGATGCGGCGCGCCGGCTGCACACCGGCCGCAGCCGCAACGACCAGGTTGCGACCGATTTCAGGCTTTGGGTGCGGGGCGCGCTGGACGGCGTGCTGGCACAGGTGAAGGATTTGATGTTGGCGCTGGCAAAGCGTGCCGCCCAGCATGCCGAGAGCGTAATGCCGGGCTTCACCCATTTGCAGACCGCGCAGCCAGTCACCTTTGGGCATCATCTGCTGGCCTATGTGGAGATGTTCTCGCGTGATTGCGGGCGTCTGTCTGATGCCCGGGCGCGGCTGAACGAATGCCCGCTGGGCGCCGCGGCTTTGGCCGGCACGTCTTTTCCGATTGACCGGCATATGACGGCGGCGGCGCTGGGCTTTGACAAACCGACCGCCAATTCGCTGGATTCCGTTTCCGACCGGGATTTCGCATTGGAATATCTCTCGGCGCTGTCGATTTTGGCGATGCACATGTCGCGCTTTGCCGAGGAGATCATCATCTGGTGCTCCTCGCCCTATCAGCTGATCGCGCTCAGCGATGCGTTCACCACCGGCAGCTCGATTATGCCGCAGAAGCGCAACCCGGATGCGGCCGAGCTGACCCGCGCCAAGACCGGCCGTATTTTCGGCGCGTTGCTGGGGTTGCTGACCGTGATGAAGGGCCTGCCGATGGCCTATGCCAAGGACATGCAGGAAGACAAGGAGCCGGTGTTCGACGCCACCGACGCGATTTTCCTCTGCCTGGCGGCCACCGCCGGCATGGTGCGGGACATGACCGTGAGTGTAACGCGGATGCAGGCGCTGGCCGGCAGCGGTTTTTCCACCGCGACCGACCTCGCGGACTGGCTGGTGCGGGTGCTGAACATGCCGTTTAGGGACGCCCATCATGTCACCGGGCGCATCGTCGCGCTGGCGGAAGCCAAAAACCTCGATTTGCCGGGCGTGAGTCTGGCCGATATGCAGGAAATCGAGCCGCGCATCACGGATCAGATTTTCGGCGTGCTGACGGTTGAGGCCTCGGTTGCCTCGCGCACCAGCTTCGGTGGCACCGCGCCCGCGAATGTGGCGGCGGCGGCGAAAAAATGGTTGGAGATTTTGACATGAGAATGATGGTTCTGGCGCTGCTTGCCGGCCTCATGCTGACCGGTTGCGGCCGCAAGGGCGCGCCGTCGCCGCCCGGCCCCGCGGCCGATGTTACCTATCCCCACACCTATCCCCAGGAATGAGCGTGCAGGCTGTAGAAAATTTTATCGCTGCCGAGCCGGCGATCGCCGAGCTGCTGGCGGCACGCCCAGCCTTCAAGATGCACGCGCAGGATGGTTTGTGTTTCGAGGATGTGCCGCTGAACGCGATTGCCGATGCGCATGGCACGCCGGTCTGGGTGTACGGCGCCGGTTCCATCCGCGCGCGCTATGCGGCCTTGGTACAGGCCTTCGCGGATGCGGGGCTGGCGCCGCATATTCATTACGCGGTCAAGGCAAATGATCATCTGGCGATTCTATCGCTGCTGCGCGGGTTGGGCGCCGGCGCCGATGTGGTCAGCCTGGGTGAATTCTCGCGCGCGCAGAAAACTGGGGTGTTGCCTTCCAACATCGTGTTTTCCGGCGTCGGGAAGTCGCGGGCGGAGATGGCCGCGGCACTTACTGCCGGCATTGGCCAGATCAATGTCGAGAGCGCGGAGGAATTGCGCGTGCTGTCGGAAATTGCAACAGGGCTTGGCCAGACCGCGCGCATCGTATTGCGGGTCAATCCGGATGTGGATGCCGGCACGCATGCGAAGATCACCACCGGGCGCGCCGACAACAAGTTCGGCATTGCGGCACATGAAATTCCGGCGTTGTACGCGCATGCGAAAAACCTGCCGGGCATCGAGCCGGTCGGGCTCGCCTTGCATATCGGCAGCCAGATTCTCTCCCCCGCGCCCTATGCCGCAGCCTATGGCAAAGCGGCTGCCTTGGTGCGGACATTGCGGGCTGCCGGACAACAAGTCAGCGTGCTCGATCTCGGCGGCGGGCTTGGTATCGGCTATCAGGATGAGCCCGGCATTTCACTCGCCGCTTTCGCCAATGCGGTTCGCCAGCAGGTGGGCGATCTGGACGTGACCTTGCTGCTGGAGCCGGGCCGCTATCTGGTTGGACCGGCGGGACTGCTGCTGGCCTCGGTGACGCTCGAGAAACAGGCGGGCACGAAGCGCTTCGTGGTGCTTGACGCGGCGATGAACGATCTGCTTCGCCCGGCGCTTTACGATTCCTATCACGGGATGCTTCCGGTCAGTGCCGTCGAATTCGTAAGCCCGGTATCGCCGGCCGAGGTCGTGGGGCCGGTATGCGAGACCGGCGACACCTTTGCCACGGGCCGGCTGTTGCCGGGTTTTGCCGAGGGTTCGCGGATTGCCCTGTTGGATGCCGGCGCATACGGCGCGGTGATGAGCAGCCCCTATAACGCGCGCCCCAGAGCGGCTTCGGTTCTGGTCGACGGCGGAAAATTCGATTTGATTACACCCAGGCAGAAGCTTGAGGATTTATGGGCGGATGAAATATTGCCGAACGCGATTAAATGAATCTCTCCCGGCTGCGCCGGCGCGCGGTCTGGAGTTTCTGGGCGGAAGCCCTTGCACGCGCCACAGCGCCGGCGGTTGGTATTCTGGCGGCCTATCTGGCTGCGGCTTTATTTGGACTTGCAAACCCCTGGGCATGCGCCGCCGTATTGCTACTGGCGGCTATCGCCCTCGCGTTCGGCATTTCGCGTTTGCGGCGGCCTTCCCACGCGGAAATCGACCGGCGGATCGAGCGTGCTTCCGGCCTGCGGCACCGGCCGCTGTCGATGCTGGAGGATGAGCCGGAAAACGACGGACCGCTAGCCGAGGCCATCTGGCAGATCCACCAGCGGCGCATAGAAGCCAGCCTGCAAAATGCCCGCACCGGCCGGGTATTTATTGATGCGGTGGCGCGCGACCCGCTGGGCCTGCGCGGGCTGCTGTTGCTGCTGCTGGCCGCCGGCGCCATCATCGCAGGCCCGCAGGCGCTGCCGCGCATCAGCGGCGCCTTTTCCTTGCCCGAATGGCCGTTTGCCGGCCCGGGGGTCAACGCCTGGCTGAGCCCGCCCGCTTTTACCGGCGCCCCGCCGCTGGTGCTGCAAGCCGGGCAGGCCTATCCGGTTCTGGCCGGCAGTTCTCTCACCGTGGTGGTGGACGGATTGCGCCACCGGCCGACGGTCGTTCTGGGATCGAAATCACTCACTGCCGGCGCGCTGGCGCAAGACAGTTTCCGCGTGGACGCCGTGCTGACGGCAAGTGCAAGTCTGCGAATTGGTTCGTGGTGGGACCCTCTGGCGCGCTTCAGATTCAACGTATCGCCGCCGGATGCGCCGGACATCACGCTTGCCAGACCCGTGGTCGTCAACCGGCAGCTTATACTTAAATGGCATGCAACGGACCACTACGGGCTGGAAACGTTAACCGCGGCTTTGGTGCCCACCGGCCACCCGGATGCGGCGCCGGAAATTTTGCCGCTCCCGGTCGCCGGCGCCGATCCGCGTAATCTGAGCGGCGTGGCAAAGCCCGATATCAGCGACTCTCCCTTTGCCGGCCTGCCGGTAACGCTGCAGCTTACGGCACGCAATCTTGCGGGCGTCGCGCGTTCGACGGATCCGGTCACTATCGCATTGCCGCCGCCGGGTCTGCGGGACAAAACCGCATTGGCGCTGGCCGCAATTCGACAGAAACTGGCATTGGCGCCCGGCCAAAAACCTGCTTCAGGTGACGCGTTGAACAGGCTGGCGCAGCAACCATTGAGCAAAGTATCGGCTTCGGCCGATGTCCAGATGGCAGCACTTGCGGCGGCGCTCAAAGCTGGCGAGATTTCCGCCGCGCAGGCGGGGTCGCTTTTGAATACGCTGGCGCATGAGGTTGAAGCCGGGCCGGATTACCAGCCGGCCAAGGCGCTTGCCGCGGCGGCGCAGGCATTGGAGCAGGCGCTGCAACAGGCGGCCAACGGCGGCCAACCGCTGGATGCGAAACGGCTGCAGAACCTGTTGGCTGCGATGCAATCCGCGCTGGCGCAGCATCTGCAGGCGCTCGGCCCGAAGGCCTCCAGCCCTTCTGGTTCCCCGCCGATGAATGCGAGCGATCTCAATCGCATGGCCGAGCAGATCGCGCAGGATGAGGCGGCTGGAAATACCGCCAAGGCGCAGGCCGAACTGCACCAGCTTGAGCAGATCCTCTCGGCCCTGCAATCGGCCAGACCGATGACCGCGGCGGACGCCGCCCGCGCCGCGGCGGCAAGCCAGGCCTCGCAGGATCTGGCAAAAATGACGCAGGGTGAGTCGGCTTTGCTCAACCAGACCAATCAGGGCGCTGCCTCACCCGGCACGCAGGCGGCGCTGCGCAGCCAGCTGGAATCGACGCGGCAAAACCTTGGTAAGGCCGGCATCAATCTGCCGGGGCTTGGCGATACGTCGGCGGCGATGAAGAACGCGCAGGATGCGCTGACGCGACAGGACGGCACCACGGCGTTGGACGCGGAGAATAGCGCTATCCAGGGCCTGCAAAAGGCCGCGGCGGCGCTGGTGGCGGCAAGCCAGGGGCTTAGCTTCGGCGCCGGCGGGCAGGGGGGGTCGGCCGCGGATTCACTGGAGAACGGCAGTTCCGGCGCGCCCGACGAGAACGCCATGCCGGGGCTGCTGCCGTCCAGCGGCAATGCCGCCGGCGCGATCGAGCAGCAGATCATCAAGAATGATTCCAACCCGGGGGCACCTGCCGCCACGCATCAATATTATCACCGGCTGTTGAACCCTGACGCGCCCTGAAGAATCAGGCCGCTTCCAGGATGCTTCGCGCCACGGCTTCGGCGATTTTAATGCCGTCGACGCCGGCGGAGAGAATGCCGCCGGCATAGCCCGCCCCTTCGCCGGCGGGGAATAATCCCGGCGTATTCAGACTTTGCAGCATTTTGTTGCGGGTAATGCGAATGGGCGAGGAGGTGCGGGTCTCAACCCCGGTCAGCACCGCATCCGGCAAATCGAAGCCGGGGATCTGTTTGCCGAATGCCGGCAGCGCCTCGCGGATCGCCTCGATGGCGTAGCCCGGCAGGCAGGCAGACAAATCCGTCGGCGTGACGCCGGGCCTGTAGGAGGGGATAACCTCGCCCAATGCCGTGCTGGCGCGGCCAGCGATAAAATCCCCCACCAATTGGCCGGGCGCCGCATAGCTGCTGCCGCCCGCAACATAGGCGGCGGATTCCCACTGCCTCTGAAACGCGACACCAGCCAGGTTGCCGCCGGGATAATCCTCCGGCGTGATGCCGACGACGATGCCGGCGTTGGCGTTGCGTTCGTTGCGGGAATACTGGCTCATGCCGTTCGTCACCACCCGGCCGGGCTCCGATGTGGCGGCCACGACCGTGCCGCCCGGACACATGCAGAAACTGTAGACCGAGCGGCCGTTGGCGGCGTGGTGGACAAGCTTGTAGTCGGCGGCGCCCAGAATCGGATCGCCGGAAGAATCGCCGAAGCGGTGACGGTCGATCAACGACTGCGGATGTTCGATACGAAAGCCAATCGAAAACGGTTTTGCTTCGATATAGACGCCGCGGCGCTCCAGCATCTCGAAACTATCGCGGGCGCTATGGCCGACGGCCAGCACCACGTGGTTCGCCGCAATCACCTCGCCGCTCTCCAGCACCACGCCGCGCACACTGCGGTCCGCATCCAGCTCAAGGTCTGTAACCTTGCAGCCGAAACGATATTCGCCGCCCAAAGCCTCGATATTCCGGCGCATCGTCTCGACCATGCCGACCAGGCGGAAGGTGCCGATATGCGGCTTGGCAACGTAGAGGATTTCTTCCGGGGCACCGGCTTTGACGAATTCCTCGATCACCTTACGGCCGAGGTGATGCGGGTCCTTGATCTGGCTGTAGAGCTTGCCGTCGGAAAAAGTGCCGGCGCCGCCTTCACCGAATTGCACGTTGGATTCCGGATTGAGGATGGATTTGCGCCACAGCCCCCAAGTGTCTTTTGTCCGCTCGCGCACGACTTTGCCGCGTTCCAGAACAATCGGATTGAGCCCCATCTGCGCCAGAATCAGCCCGGCGAAAATGCCGCAGGGTCCGGTGCCGATGACGACCGGGCGAAGCTTTGGCGGCGCGGTGAAACTGGCGACCGGTTTGTAGCTGGTGTCGGGTGTTGTGGAAATTGCAGCGTCGCCGGCAAGCCGCGCCAGCGAAGCGGTTTCGTCCTTTATATTCGCGTCGATGGTATAGACTAGCTTGATGTTATTGCGCGCGCGCGCATCCCAGGCGCGGCGGAAAATAGTAAACTCGACGAGCGCCGCATCAACAATACCAAATCGCGCAACAACCGCCGCGCGCAGTTCCGCGTCGCTATGCCGCAAAGGCAGTGTAAGACCTGTTAGCCTCAGCACCAATCAATCCAAATCAAAACAGATATCCTAAGCCAAGCAGTTCTTTTTTGAAAAAAGAACCAAAAAACTTTTTCTACTCTGATTCATTGGCGTTATTCCTCCAACGCCCAAGTCCCAGATTCAAAAAAGTTTTTTTGCTTCTTTTTGTTCACAAAAAGAAGTGCTTCGATTTCTCCTAAGCATAACGCCTTAGATCCAGCGTCCTCGGATACTCAGGCCCCTGTACGGCTTTCGGTTCTTCCATCGGTCCTGGCGTATGCCCGATCGGGAAAAACCTTGAGCGCCGGCGGGCTTCCGCCGAATTCGCATTGACGGGGAAATCATCGTAGGCCCGGCCGCCGGGATGCGCCACGTGATGGGTCATGCCGGCAACGCTGCGGCCGGTCCACTGATCATACACGTCGAACACCAGCGGTACCTGGGCGTGGATGGTGGGGTGCAGCGCCGAGTACGGCTGCCAGGCCTTGAAGCGGACGCCGGCCACATATTCGCCGGGCACTTCGGTGCGTTGCAGCGGCAGCGCCGCACCGTTGCAGGCCAAGGTGTAGCGTTCATCGATCCAGCCAGAGACTTTTGCCTGCAGCCGTTCCGCCGAGCTATCGACATAACGCGCGGTGCCGCCGGAAGTTTGTTCCTCGCCCAGAACATGCCAGGGCTCAAGCGCGTGCCGCAATTCGACGCGCATGTCGCGGGTGACGATTTCACCGACCTGCGGAAAGCGGAATTCCATATGTGGATCGAACCAATCGCGCTGCAGCGGAAACCCGTAACTTCCAAGTTCTTCCAGGGCATCCTTGAAATCCGCTTCGGCATAATGCGGCAGCAGAAATTCATCATGCAGCCGGCTGCCCCAGCGGATCAGCCGGCGCTCATAGGGTTTCTGCCAGAAGGCGGCGATGGCCGAGCGCATCAACAGTACCTGGGCCGCTGCCATTTCCGCATGCGGCGGCATCTCGAAGGCGCGGAATTCCACCAGCCCCCGCCGGCCGGAACCACCGGACGGCGCATACATTTTATCGATGCAGAATTCGGTGCGATGCCCGTTGCCGGTCATATCCGCCAGAATATTGCGGAACAGCCGGTCGACCACCCAGGGCGGCGTTTCCTTGTTCGGCGCGACCTGGCTGAAGGCGATCTCCAGCTCGTTCAGCGAATCCTCGCGCGCCTCATCGATGCGCGGATGCTGGCTGGACGGGCCGATGAAGAGCCCGCTGAACAGGAAGGAAAGGGAGGGGTGGTTATGCCAGAATCCCAGCATGGATTTCAGCAAATCCGGCCGCCGCAGGAACGGGCTCTCCTCCGGTGAGGCGCCGCCCATAACGACATGGTTGCCGCCGCCGGTGCCGACATGCCTTCCATCCTGCATGAATTTTTCGGTCGCCAACCCCACTTCGCGCGCCACTTCATAGAGCTGCTTGGAGCGTTCGATATTCTCGGCCCAGCTTTTGGCGGGATGCACATTGGCCTCGATCACGCCGGGGTCCGGGGTGATCGAAAAATTGATGATGCGCGGGTCTTCCGGCGGCAGGTAACCTTCCAGAACCACCTTGCGGCCAAACTCGGCGGCGGTGTCTTCAACCGCGGCAGTCAGTTCCAGCCAATCCTCGGCGGCGTATAGCGGCGGGTAGAACACATGCAGAATGCCGTCGCGGGCTTCCACGGCCAGAGCCGTGCGCACCAGCCCGGGCTCTTCCTTGCCCACCACCGGCACGTCCTGCGGCACCGGCCGAAACCCTTCGATGCTGCTGGCAACGGCCGGCGCACCCTCGCGCACCCGCTGCAGGCTCTCGCGCGCCGGCAATTTTTCGCGCGGCGCGAAGGGATCCACCTCCGCCTCGATTTCCAGATGTTCGGGGTCTGCCCAGGGCAGGCTTTCCAGCGGCAGCCGCAGCCCGATGGGGCTGTCGCCCGGCACCAGGAACATCACCGAATCCCGGAAAAACCATTTGCCGCTCTGCCAGCGGCGCGAGCCGTCGGCGATGACCCGGCGCAGCGGCAGCACGCTGCCCACCGGCGAGGCCAGGCCCTGCGCGAAAACCTTCGCGAGGCGCTTGCGTTCCAACTCGTCGCGCAGTTTCGCGTCCTCGGCCACAACATTGGCCGGCAGCCGGTGTTCGCGCCAGAGATAGTAATGCACGTCCTCATAGGCCGGGTTCACCAGCGAGGGATCGATTTGCAAGCGTTCCGCCAGCGCGCCGGCAAACAGCGCCGCCTGCTCGGCACCGGCATCGTCCTTGTCATCATCCGATGCCAGGAGCGCAGGATCTTTCCAGATCGGCTCGCCGTCTTCGCGCCAATGCGCGTGGATCGCCCAGCGCGGCAGTTGCTCGCCCGGATAATGCTTGCCCATGTTGTAGGTGAGCGCAGCGCCAGGCGCCCAAAGCGGGGTCAGCTTGCGCATCAGCCTTCCGGCATAATGCCGCTTGGTCGGGCCCACCGCGTCGATATTCCATTCCGGCGCTTCGAAATCGCTTGCAGCCACAAAAGTCGGCTCGCCGCCCATGGTCAGCCGCACGTCATTGCGCGTCAGCGCCCGGTCCACCTCGGCGCCCTGCGCCAGAATATCCTGCCATTGCTGCGGCGTGTAGGGCTTGGTCACGCGCGGCGTTTCGGCGACGCGCGTCACCTTCATCTCGAAGGTGAACTCGGTTTCCGGCTCGCCGGCGATGGTGCCGGAAATTGCCGCCGCCGATTGCGGGGAGGGCGTTGCCGCCAGCGGAATATGGCCTTCGCCGGCCATAAGGCCGGAGGTCGCATCCAAACCGATCCAACCGGCGCCGGGCAGATACACCTCGGCCCAGGCGTGCAGGTCGGTGAAATCCTCTTTCGGTCCCTCGGCGCCGCCATCCACCGGTTTCACATCCGAGACCAGCTGAATGAGGTAGCCGGACACAAACCGCGCGGCAAAACCCAGATGCCGCATCAGATTGACCAGCAGCCAGGCGGAATCCCGGCAGGAGCCTTTTTCCTCCGTCAGCGTCTTCTCCGGCGACCAGACGCCGGGCTCCATCCGCACCACGTAGGAAATGCGCTCGGCGATCAGCCTGTTCACCATCACCAGCATGTCGTTCATGGGCAGATCCCGATCGCCCAGGGCGCCGGATACGGCGTTGATCAGGCTGCGCAGCTTCTTGCCCGGCTGCCGCAATACCCGGAATGGCGCCAGCTCCTCGCCCAGCACCTCGTCATATTCGAACGGATAGGTCTCGGCGCTCGGTTCCAGGAAGAAATCGAACGGGTTGATGGTCGCCATGTCGGCCACCACGTCCACAACCACCTCGAAGCTCGTCACCCGCTCCGGAAACACCACGCGGGCCAGGTAATTGCCCTGCGGGTCCTGCTGCCAGTTCAAAAAATGCGGCTGCGGCGAGACTTTCAGCGAATAGGAAAGGATCGGCGTCCGCGCATAAGGCGCCGGCCGCAGGCGTATCGTCTGCGGTCCCAAGGCAACCGGGCGATCGTATTTATAGCTCGTGCGGTGGGTGATGGCGGCGTGGATCGACAATGCAATCTCCTTAGGCAAACCTTAAGTTTAAACACCACGCTATAGCGTATTTTGCAATGCAATATAAGTGAAGCAGGCACTCGCCAACTTAGTTTGGCCGGACCAATACATGCTGTTTTTTGCCAGCCGAGAGCTTCAACACCGCATCGCCGGAAATCATCTGCGCCTCATCGGCCACCACCACGTCGTTCAGCCTGGCGCCGCCGCCGCGGATCAGCCGCCGCGCTTCGCCGTTGCTGGCGGCGAGTTTCGCCCGCACGAAAAGCGCGAAGGCCGGAATGCCGGCGGCCAATTCCGCTGCAGGAAGCTCGATGCTTGGCAAGCCTTCGGCTGCGGCACCTTCGGTGAAGGTGCGCCGCGCCGTCTCCGCCGCCTCCTCCGCCGCCGCGCGCCCGTGCGCCAGCGCCGTCGCCTCGGTTGCCAGAACGATTTTGGCCTGGTTGACGCCCGCACCTTCCAGCGCTTCCAGCCGGGCGATTTCACCCAGCGGCAAATCGGTGAAAAGTTTCAAAAACCGTCCGACATCGGCATCCTCGGTATTGCGCCAGAATTGCCAATATTCGTAGGAGCTCAGATGTTCGGCCGTCAGCCACACCGCGCCCGCCGCCGTCTTGCCCATCTTCACGCCGGACGAGGTGGTCAACAGCGGCGTGGTCAGGCCAAAAACCTGCTTCGCATCGGTCCGCCGCACCAGGTCGACTCCGGAGACGATGTTGCCCCATTGGTCCGAGCCACCCATCTGCAGATTGACGCCAAAGCGCCGGTTCAGCTCGCGGAAATCATAGCTTTGCAGAATGGAATAGTTGAACTCGAGAAACGTCAGCCCCTGTTCGCGATCCAGGCGCGATTTGACGGAATCAAATGCCAGCATACGGTTGATCGAAAAATGCGGGCCGATTTCACGCAGCAGCTGAATATAGCCGAGCTTGTCCAACCAATCGGCGTTATTGACGATCATCGCATCCGCCGGCCCCTCGCCGAACCGCAGGAACGGCGTGAAAACCCGGCTGATGCCGGCGAGGTTGGCGGCGATCCGCTGGTCGTTCAGCAATTGCCTTGCTTCCTCGCGAAACGACGGATCGCCGACCTGGCCGGTCCCGCCGCCCACCAGTACAATGGCTTTATGGCCGTGCTTCTGCAGCAACCGCAGCAGCATGATCTGGGTCAGGCTGCCGACATGCAGGCTGTCGGCGGTGGGATCGAACCCGATATAGCCGGCGATGGTTCCCGCCAGCAGAGCCTCGTCCAACGCCGCCGCATCGGTGCATTGAAACACGAAGCCGCGGGCCTGCGCCTCGATCAAAAACTCACTTTTCGCCATAACACCCCTTAACGCATATCCGCGCGCCCGCTACCACACTCGGGATGACCGGTAAATTTCTGCGCGCCATCGGGATGATGAGCGGTACTTCGCTGGACGGGGTGGACGGCGCCTGGGTCGAGACCGACGGCGTAACCATTGCCCGAACCGGCATGGCCGTCACCCTGCGCTTTCAACCCGAGCTGCGCGCCGATCTGAGGCATTTGCTCGAAATCGCTCCTGGCTTGAAGCCGGACAGCAATTTTCTGCGGGATGTCGAGCACCGCCTGACCGAGGACCACTGCATCGTCGCCGCCATGATCGGCCAGGGCACGGATATCATCGGCATGCATGGCCAGACCATCTTGCACGACCCGGACAACCGCCGGACCTGGCAGATCGGTGACGCCGGTATGCTGGCGCGGAAATTCAACCTCCCCGTGGTGCATGATTTCCGCTCCGCCGACGTCGCGGCTGGCGGGCAGGGGGCGCCGCTGGTGCCGCTCTACCACGCGGCGCTGGCGCAGGCTTTGCCGAAACCACTGGCCATCGTGAATATCGGCGGGGTCGCGAATATCACTTATCTGGGGGAAGACGGCGAAATCATCAGCTGCGATACCGGCCCCGGCAACGGCGCGATTGACGACCTGGTCTTTCGCCATACCGGCCAGGCCTACGACAAGGACGGGTTGCTGGCCTCCGCCGGCAGGGTGCAGCAGGACCGGCTGACGGCATTGCTGTCGCACCCTTACTTTGCTCTGCCGGCGCCAAAGTCGCTCGACCGGCTGACCTTCTCCGGGCTGATTGCGGCCGCAGTGGATGATCTTTCCCCGGCCGACGCCGCCGCCACGCTCACCGCCTTCACCGTCGCCGCCATTGCCGCAGCCCCGGTGCCAAGCCCGCTGCGGGTACTGATCTGCGGCGGCGGCCGGCATAATAACGCCATCATGGCGGGGTTGAGCCGGCGTTTTCCGGTCCCGGTCGAGCCGGTGGAAGCTGTCGGCTGGGATGGCGATGCGCTGGAGGCGCAATGTTTCGGCTTTCTGGCGGTGCGCAGCCTGTACGGCCTGCCGCTATCCTTGCCCACAACCACCGGCGTGCGGGTGCCGATCACGGGTGGCAAGCTGATCATGCCTTAATACTGGTGGTGTAGCAGTACGCAACAAATTCTTAATTTGCCCCTTGTAGAGCCTGTATCAGTTCATCTTTGAAGGCGGGCGCGTCATTTTATCCTGGTCCACCCAAGCAGGCCCGCCAGCGCCATCCTCCAGCCCGGACGGATCGAAACTCCGGCTGATCTTGCCCTTGCTGTTCGCCATCGCCGTGCTGGCGGTGGCCTTGGGCATGCCGCGCGGCTTTGCCACCAGCCTGTTCTATATCCCGTTGATTCTCTGTGGCCTCAGCTTCCGGCGGCCCGCCACCACCGTCCTGCTCGCCGCCATTGCCACAATTGCCAGCCAGTTCTCTTACAGCTTTCGCGCTCCCGCCCCGGTCTTGCCTTGGGTGGGACCCGCGCATCAGGTCATGGTGGTAACGACGCTTTGGCTGACCGCGACGCTGGTCTACCAGCATCGCAAAGCATTGCAGGAAAGCAAAAATATGCTGGCGAAAATTCGGCGGGACGAGGCGCGGCACCAGCTATTGGTGCGCGGCCTCAACGTCGGCGAATGGGAGTGGCATGCCGCCACCGGTGAGATGAGCTGGTCGCCGCGCTATAGTGAAATCCTGGGCATCACCACGCCGGACTTCACGCCGCATTATATGGAATTCGAAAACCGGTTGCACCCGGAAGACAAATCCCGGGTCATCAAGCATCTGGAATCCCACGTCCGCCAACGCACCGCCTGTGACACCGAATTCCGGCTGCGCCGGGAAGACGGCAATTATGCCTGGGTGCATGCGACCGGCCAGGGCTTTTGGGACGACCAGGGCAATGCCCTCCGGGTCGTGGGCTCGATCGACGACATCTCCGAGCGTAAAATGGCGGAAGAACGCTTTCAGAAAATTGTCGAGTTTTCGCCCTATCCCATCGTCGTCATCGATACCGCCGGCGAGATCGTTTTGACCAACCGGAAAACCGAAGCGCTGTTCGGCTACCGGCGGACCGAGCTTTTCAAGAAAAATGTCGAGCAGCTAATCCCGGAACGGTTCCGGGCAATGCACCCGCACCACCGCGACCAATATTTCGTCAGCCGGGCCGTGGATGTGCAGGAGAACCGGCCCATGGGGCGCGGCATGAAACTTTTCGGATTGCGTAAAGACGGCAGCGAAGTGCCCGTTGAAATCGGCCTGATCCCGATTGAAACCGCAACGGATTCCTACGTGCTGTGCACGATCGTCGATATCACGCCGCGGCTGGCGGCCGAGGCGCAGACTCTGCAATTCCAGGAGGATCTCAAACGCCAGGTTGGCGAGCGCACCGAACAGCTGGCCGCCAGCAACCGTGAACTGGAGGATTTCGCTTCCTTCGCCTCGCATGATCTGAAGGCGCCGCTGCGCGGCATCCGTGCCATTGCGGGATTCCTTGAGGAAGATCTCGAACCGCATTTGACGGCGCAAAGCCGCGGCCATGTCGCGCAGCTGAACCTGCGGGTGCAGCGCATGGAAAAACTGCTGGACGATCTTCTGGATTACGCGCGCATCAGCGATCCGGACAAGACAAAATCCACCGAAACAATCAACGGCGATGTGCTGATGCAGGAAATCATCGGCCTGCTAGCGCCGCCGGCGCATTTCAATATCAGTCTCACAGGACCCTTCGCCGAAATTCAGCTGCGCCGCATGCCGCTGCAGCAAGTGCTGATGAACCTGATTGGTAACGCGATAAAACATCACGACAAGGCGCAGGCTAATATCAGCGTCGCAATAGAAGATGAAGGCCAGAATTACAGCTTCACCGTCACTGACGACGGCCCCGGCATATCGAAACAATTTCACGACCGCGCTTTCAAAATGTTCCAAACGCTGAAACCGCGCGACCAGGTGGAGGGCAGCGGAATGGGCCTCGCCGTCGTGCGCAAGCATGTCGAAGCCGTAGGCGGCACATTATCCCTTGAATCCGAGGAAAACGCCGGCTGCATTTTCCGCTTCACCTGGCCGAAGTAAAAGCCAGTGCAAGCACTTCTTTTTTGAAAAAAAGAAGCAAAAACTTTTTGAAACTAATGTAGGGGCATTGGCGAAGTCGAGCCGCATGGCCCAGATATCAGAAGTTTTTTGGTTCTTTTTTTCAAAAAAGAACTGCTTGGCCTCACTGAATTCTGAATAATTGCCAGCCGGTTTTGG
>JAMFSE010000045.1 GCA_026225115.1 Rhodovastum atsumiense | reverse complement strand
TGATGCTGAAAACCACCCCCGTGGTGCCGGTCAACGTCTACGAAGCAGGCCTGACCTTCAACCTGCAAACCGGCGACTATTCCTTCCTCGGCCGCGGCCCCTGGCAAAACTTCCAATACGCCGACATTTTCGGCCCGCAACCCGCCTCAGACTTCGACCCGGAATCCATGGCCGCAAACAGTTCCTTTTAAGGTCGGTATAATTCCGCTCCGGCCACGCGCTCGATCGCATCGGCGAGCGCGTCCGGATCGGAATAAAACGGTGAATGATCGGCATCCAGCGTCTGCACGCTTTTAAAACGCTGGTTGCCCTGCTTTACCCGCTGATCGTCGATCGAAATAACACGATCATGCAGGCATTCGATAAAGTGTTTTTCAACCGCGCCTAGCCGCTCCGACGTGGACCGGACAACACCCAGCATCGGCCGCAGCGGCTGTGGTGAAAGCCGCAGCTTCGCTTCGCTCTGAATATCCGGCGGGCAGCAATTGTAAAAGAATTCAGCTGCCCGGTCCTGCGGAAAAACCGAGCTGAACCCCAGCTTCATCTTCGGCGCCTGCGATGGCCCCGATGGCATGGCGTCGCGCAGGCCCGAGCGGCCCAGTTTAGGTATCGCCGCCGAAAGATAAATTAATGTTGGCAATAGCCCTGGCTCGTGTTCGGCCGCGGCTGAAATGGAAAACCCCGCCAAGGAATGTCCCAACAGGACAGCCGGTCCATCTAACGCCCCGGCAACGCCGATGATGCAGTCGGCATATGATTTCAGGCTCACCGATAGCGGGTGCCGGGGGTTGCCGCGCTGGCCAGGCAATGTCGGTGTAAACACCCGGAAACCGCGCCGCTCCAATATGGGCTTCAGCAAAAACCAGCATTCGCCCGTATGAAACGCCCCATGAACCAAAATGATATTCTGCGGCATGATCCCCAACATTTTCACTGCCTGCATACTTGCCATGAAGTGACGTCGGCGCGAAAGCTCTGCCATGCGAGGCAATATTGGTCAATTCATCTGCGCGGGAATGCTAATTGCTTTGTTCGCGTTCCAGGCCATGGCGCAGACCACCTCCGGTTTCGACCCTGCCAACGTCACTGTCATTCCTTCAAGCACGAACCCGCCGAGCGGCGATGCCGTGACCTGCTATCGCTACCGGGACATTATCATCCACATATTGGGAACCGACACCCGGCGCCCGGAATCCGGCATAACCGCCGCCGCCACGCATGGCGGCACCAGCCTCGGCGGCACCAGCTTCGGCATCCATCCGCACCTCGCCGACGCCGATATCGCCGTCGCCCAGGCACTGGCCGCCGGCGCCACCCTCATCCGCCCATTGCAGAATCATTTTTACGGCGATCGCAGCGCCGCCATTCGCGACCCCTTCGGCCATGAATGGCTGATCGGCAGCCAGATCGAACAGCTGACGCCGGAAGAAATGCAGCGCCGCTATACCGCGCTATTCGAAAATCCTTAGCGCAGAACCGCTGAAAACAGCATTTTCTCAAACTGATCGGTCGGCTCCGAACTCCGGTAAGCCTTGGCCAGCAATATCGCCCCCTGCAGGGAGGACACAATCAGCGCCGCAATATCCTCGCATTCGGTATTCACCGGCAATTCGCCGGCCTTCACCGCCGCCTCAAGACAATATTTCACCGCCGCCTGGATCTCATCGAAAATCTCCACCAGCCGCGCCCGGATCTTCTCCGACCCATAACTCGTCTCGGCGCTGAAATTCCCGAACAGGCATCCAACCTTCACGCCCTCCATCTGGCAGGTTTTCGTATTTGCCTCGATATAGGCATGCAGCCTTTGCAGCGGCGGCAGCGCGTCATTACGCAAGCTCACCGCCAGCACCTCGCGGGTCTTGGCAAAATACAGATTCAATATCTCCAACCCAAACGCCTCCTTGGAGGCAAAATGGTTGGTAAAAGATCCCAACGGCACGCCCGCGGCTTCGATAATATCGCGCACGCTGGCCGCGCCAAAACCGCGCTCGTGCACGAGCTTAAGCCCGGCGACGAGGATACGCTCACGGTTCGAGAGCTTGCTCACTTTAACGAACTCCTAAATTAAAAAGTTAAACAGTTTTCAAACCTTTTCTGACAGAAACATCTTTGGAAGCTGTTGGAAGCGGCCAGGCCCATTGCCTGGCCGTTCCAATTCATCATTCCGATTAGCCAATCTCAGCATTCTCGCCCGGACGGCCCTTGCTGTTCACAGCAACCTGGTTTTCACCGGGACGGCCCTTGGAGTTTGCTGCAACCTGGTTTTCACCGGGGCGACCCTTGGAATTCACGGCAACCTCGTGCTCGCCGGGACGACCCTTGGAGTTAGCGGCGACCTGGTTTTCACCCGGACGACCCTTTGAGTTCACAGCAACTTGGTTTTCACCGGGACGCCCCTTCGAATTTGCAGCGGTCTCGTTTTCACCAGGGCGGCCCTTCGAGTTCGCGGCAAAATGGTTTTCACCCAGGCGGCCTTTGGAGTTCACAGCAACATGCTCACCGGGACGACCCTTGGAGTTATCAGCAAACTGCGAGATGGCGGTACCGGAAAGATACCCGGCTTTCTGCGCGGAACCCTGGCTGGTGATGGCGTTAGCGGCGAACGGCGACAGCGCAAACAACAGAGCGGCAGCCGGAGCGAATTTTTTAAAGCTAGTCATGATACAATTCCTTTTGTGTAAAACGTTGAATGTTTGGGCAGTGGTGCCGAGCGCTTCATCCGGGCCGCACCAATGTCGTGAACTGGTTTTACTACATACGTACATATTGTCAATACGACCGTACATAGTTTTCCGGCCGCAAACCCTTTTCTCGGTGCATTTTCGGAAAAACCGTTCGAAACCCGGCCAATAACGCCCCAACCGGCCCGCGCGGCGCGCAAAACCACACAGCGCTCCAACCCGCGGAGCGCACCTAACCGATTGATAAATATGATTTATCTATAAACTACGAAGCTGCCATCCAAGCTCAAAGCAGCTTCTGTCTCCCGTTTCGCGCATAACTCCTATGCGCGGAGCAAATAAGCGTTATCCTACTGCTTAACCCAGCTCCCAGGCCCATGCGCCGCCGCGGCGTACCCCGCATGCCCGCATTCCTCAAAGATATCGAACCGCGAAGGCGCCCATCCCAACTCCGCCCGCGCCCGGGGGCTCCGCGACCGGCTGCTCGCCGCAAACATGATCCCGACGGAAGACGCCCCCCAAACCTCGCGCCCCTCGGGATAACTCAGGCTCCGCGCCGGCACCCGTAAATGCGCCGCCACCGCCTCCGCCAGCCCGCGAAAATTCAACTCGCCGGACACCGCATGATACAGCGCCCCCGCCACCCCGCGCTCCAGCGCGAGCGCGTATAATTCCGCCAGATCCTCAACATGCACATTGGAATAGCAATTCAAGCCGCGCTCCAGGTAACACGCCGCCCCAGACCGCTCGACCGAGCGATAAATCTCCGCAATCAACGGCGACCCGCCATTTCCCCAGATCGCCGGCGGCCGCACCACCATCCCGCGCAACCCCTCCGCACCCCGCACCAAATTCTCGGTCTCGACCCGCAGCGCCAGCGCCGCCCGCGGCTCAAACACCTCATCTTCGGTAAAGCAGCGCTCGCTCCAATCGCCATCTGTCCGTTCGGAAAGCACCCCGGTCCCGCTGGTCATCACAAAAACCTTGCCGCTCCCGCGCAGCCATCCCAGCAGCTTCGAAACAAACGCATGCTCCGGCCCCAACATCAGCTGCGCCGCCCAGATAATCCGTTCATGCCCCGCAACCGCCGCCCGGATCACGCCGTCATCCTCAAGCGATCCCGCCAGCGCCGTCCCGCCCGCCGCTTCCACCTTCGCCGCCCCGGCCGCATCCCGCGCAAACCCGGTAACCGAACCCTCCCGGCGCAACCGCGCCACCAGATGCCGCCCGACATAGCCGGTCGCCCCCAAAATCAGTGTTTTCCCCGCCGCCATTGCGCACCCCTCGTCCAGCTCTAAAAGAGTTATATATGTCTGAGAACAGACAGCCAAAACCGAAGGGACCAGGAGCAAATGCAGTTCGAGCCAACCCCCGACCAGTCCTTGATGGTCGATAGCTTTGCCCGCTTCCTGAACGCCAACAGCAGCCCGGCCCAGCTCCGCGCCGCGCTGCCAACCGGCTTCGACGCCGCCCTCTGGACTGGCCTGGCCGATCTCGGCGCGCTGGCAATCCGCGTCCCCGAAGAAGCCGGCGGCCTCGGCCTCGGCATATTCGACGCCGCCCTGCTGATGGAAGAAGCCGGCCGAACCCTGGCTTCCGGCCCGCTGGCCGAAGCCATCGTCTCCGCCCGCCTCCTGGCCCGCCTCGCAGCAGAACCCCAAGCTGCCCTCCTGGAAGCCGCTGCCGCCGGCACAGCCATCCTCACCCTTGCGCTGCACGACATTGCCAGCCGCCCCACTCAGCTGGTCGCCGGCGGCGCCATCGCGAATGCCGTTCTCGCCCATGAGGGCGACGAAGTATTCCTCATCCAGCTCACCCCTGGCCAAACGCCGGAGCCAACCCTGGCCTCCACCCCCATCGCCCGCCTCAACCTGAAAACCGCGGAGCGCATCCAAATAGGGCAGGGGCCGCAAGCGCTCGCCGCCTTCGCCGAAGCCGTCGAGGAATGGAAACTCCTCATCGCCGCCGCCCTCGCCGGCCTGTCCCGCGAATCCCTCCGCCTGGCCTCCACCTACGCCAATGAGCGTACCCAGTTCGGCCGCCCCATCGGCAGCTACCAGGCCGTCTCCCACCCGCTCGCCATGCTCTCGGTCGAGGTCGATGCCGGCCGCTACATGGTCTGGCGCGCCATCCGCGACCTGGCCGACAACAAACCCAACGCCGCCGCCGCCATCTCCACCGCCGCCTGGTGGGCCGCCGACGTGGCGGAACGCACCACCGCGCAATCCCTGCACAGCTTCGGCGGCTATGGCCTGACGCTGGAATACGACATCCATCTCTTCAACCTGCGCGCCAAAGCCTGGCCGCTGGTCCTGGGCGACCCCGCCCTCCTGCTCGCCGAAGCCGGCCGCCGCCGCTACCTCGCTGAGCCCGCCCACCTCCCCGAACCCGGCCCGGTCCCGGTCGAGTTCGAACTCGGCCCCGACGCTGACGCGCTCGCCGCCGAAGTCCGCAGCTTCTTCGACGCCAACCTCACCCCGGAACTCCGCGCCAAAGCCCACCACTCCTTCGACGGCCATGACCCCGGCATCTTCCGCAAACTTGCCGAGGCCAGTCTCCTCTACCCGCACTGGCCCCGCCGCATGGGCGGCCGCGACGCCACTCCCTACGCCGCCCGCGCCGCCCGCCGAATCTGGGAGGAAAACGGCTGGTCCACCAACTTCGCCGGCACCACCAACATCGTCGGCTTCATCGCCGACCGCTTCGCCTCCGACGAAGTCCGCAACGGACCTCTGTCTGACATCATCGCAGGCTCGGCGGTGGCCAGCCTCGGCTTCTCCGAACCGCATGCCGGCTCCGACGTCTTCGCCGCCAAAACCCGCGCCACCCAGCAGCCGGACGGTTCCTGGCGCATCGACGGCCAAAAAATGTTCACCTCCGGCGCCGAACAGGCAGACTACGTCATCCTGCTCGCCCGCAGCGACCCGGAAGCCCAGAAACACAAAGGCCTCACCGTATTCCTGGTGCCGTTAAAATCCCCGGGCGTCACCATCCAGGCCATCCACACTTTTCAGGACGAGCGCACCAACATCACCTATTACGACAGCGTAGCGGTCCCGGACAGCTACCGCCTGGGCGAAATCGGCGGCGGCCTGAACGTCATGGCCGCGTCCCTCGAGATCGAACACGGCATGTCCTTCGTCGACCCCCACGCCCACGCTTTGCACGCCGCCGAACGCATCCTGCAACCCAGCCTCCACGACCCCCTGATCCGCTTCCGCCTGGCCCGCGTCGCCGCCAATGTCGAAGCCTCGGAGCTCATGCTCTACCGCGCCCTCTGGGCGGTCACCGAGAAAAAACCGGGCCCGGCCTTCGGCCCCTCGTCAAAGATGTTCTCGTCGGAAGTCTACCGCGCGGACTCAGCCGAACTCCTGAACCTCACCGCCCCAGAATCCCTGACCCTATCCTCGCCGGACATCGACTACTTGAACGAAGCCTACCGCCTCAGCCAGGTCGCCACCGTCTACGGCGGCACCAGCGAAATCCACCGCAGCGTCATCGCCGAAAAACAACTCGGCCTGCCAAGAACAAGATAAGCAAGAAGCCGTTTTTTTGAAAAAAAGCGGCGCAAAAAACTTTGCTAATCGGGTGCATGGGCGTTGGCGCGGCCGGTGCCAAAAGCTCGATTGCGGTTCACATTGGAACTTCCGTAAGCGGCCGAAGCGGTCTGGCCGCTTAGGTATTAATAAAGCCAAGGAGCGCAGCCGAATGAACGGGACGTTTCTACGTGCTGGGTCCATCCTGCCGGAATGTGTTTCTTAAAACGTCGCAGTGATCCTCGAACTTATCACAACTTCATTCCTGAGCCGGTGAGACGGGTCGATTGGATTTGGGATCCCGCCCGATGGGTTGGCGATGAATTGAAAATCCGGTTGAACACTGAACCACGGTGTCGCTTGTACAAGATAGGTCAGCTCGACAATATATTCTGTGCCACGCAAGAAACTTTGGGTATCTGTGAAGCGGGCTTTATCGCGGTCGAAAGCCTGCGCCTGCGCGCCAAGTTTCGCGACCCCTAATTCCACTGCCGCGCTATCATTCTCCCGCCCTGGCAGGGGGTCAATTAGCGTTAAGCCGGTGGCAGCACTGAATGAAAGCAAGTTTTGCGGGCCGGGGGCACCCATCAGGGTTGCGAACAGATTAACATGCCTTGCCGTGTTCGGTTGCCAGACGGTTTGGTCCATGACCCCATAGAGGCTGAAATTACCGTTGTGCTCCACCGGATGGGCATTACTCTCGGGATCAGCGAGAGACAAATTGTCAGTACCCATATTCTGGTCCGGAAACTGGGCGGTATCGTACCATCCTCCAAGCTCATAGAGGCCCGGCAGCGATCTCACGGTCACGTTATCCTGAAATTCGGCGATGATGAAAGCGCCCGTTTTCAAATTGAATGCCAGCCCGCCATCGTCGTTATTATGCATCGTGTCTGCCGCTGGGCTGTTCGTCGGATTATCGTCAAACACACCAATAAGGTAAGATTTCTCGGCGTCGGGGCTGTAGCGCAGACGCAGACCGGGCGCGGCAAAGGGGGTAACGGGGCCGCCGTCAAACGTGTCGTAAGAAATGACGGCCGGCCAGCTGGCCATCGTGTTCAGGATAAGGCCGGTGCTCGGGTTTACAATGAAATCACCATCGATGCTCTGTTGCCCGATCTTCAGGTCGAGATTGGACGCGCCGAGCTGCTGATCGTACCAAAGTTCGAAGAGCACTGTCTGGTCTTCGCCTTCGTCGCTGTTGGCCTGCTGCAAATTATCAAGGTAGAAGGGACTTAAACTTTGGCCGTGGGTTTGCAGAGCGCTCACATAAAACGTGCCACCCGCCAAACCGAATGCCTTGTTCGTATCAATCGTCACTTCCCCCGTGGTGCGACCTTGGTTCGTGGCGCCCGTTTTTATGCCTCCGGCGACATTCGCCATGATATTCTCAGCATCCTGTAGATAGATTGCCACGCCGTCGTTCGCCAATCGGCTGCGCTCACCGCCGGGATCCCCTAGCAGCCCATAATCACGCGCTTGGCCCATCGCCGGTGCGGCTAATATCAAATAGCACGCGAAAGTAAGGCCAACGCCGATGCCGCTTGCCATGTGGCTCCCCCCGCCTAACGCGTATCGACGCTGGCGGGAACCAGACGAACGAGCGCCGGCCGTGAAAAACTCTGAGCCGGAACTTTGGCCGGGGTGCGTGCCGATGCGGGAACGTGACTTCCTGCCGATGCCATGATGCCGCTCGGCGTATCCTCAGACGTTCGAAATCTTGCCACCAGCGCAGCCAAATCCTCTGCCTGGTGTGCAAGGCCGTGGCTTGCCGCCGTAGCCTGTTCCACCATCGCCGCATTTTGTTGCGTGACCTGATCCATCTGGTTGACGGCCTTGTTCACCTCGCCCAACGCCGTCGCCTGCTCTCTCGCCGAGGCGGAGATTTCGTCGACAAGCGCATTCAGCCGCGTCACTTGTTCAACCGTGCGGCCAAGCGCTGACCCGGTTTCTCCAACCAGGCGCACGCCGGCCGCCACTTGTTCCGCGGAGCCCGAAATCAAAATCTTGATCTCCTTGGCGGCGGTGGCGGAACGCATGGCAAGGGCTCGAACCTCGGTTGCCACAACGGCAAATCCGCGGCCCGCATCACCGGCGCGAGCAGCTTCTATCCCGGCGTTCAACGCCAGAAGATTGGTTTGAAATGCAATCTCATCGATCACACCAACGATATTTCCGATCTGCGTGCCCGAACGATCGATCTCCGTCATTGCCTGGATCGTTTCTTCTACAATCTCCCTAGAACGATCGGCGTCGCTTGCGGTTGCCGCGACGATTGCGGCGGCGTTAACGGCTCCGGCGGCGGTCTTGCGGACAGTCGTGGTAATCTCATCGAGCGCCGCCGCTGTTTGCTCCAGCGTGGCGGCCTGCTGTTCCGTCCGGCGCGCCAGATCGTCCGAGGCCTGAGTAATTTCCACGGAACCCGCATGGATCTCACGGGCATTTCCGGCAATCGATAACATGGTCGTTCGCAGGGATTCAATCGATTGGTTGAAATCCATCCGCAGGCCCTTGTATTCGACCGGAAACCAGTCCGCCAGGCGAAATACCAGATCGCCTTCGGCCAGTTTCATCAATCCGAGTTTCATGTTTTTGACCACCGCCAATTGATCAATGCCGGCGGCCTGAGCCACGCACTCCACTTCCTCCAGCCTTGCCTCCAGTTGCCCTTGAAACGTCTTGGCAGCTGCTTCAAGCCTTGTCCTTTCCAGGCCATTTTCCCGAAAAATTTCAACAGCTTCAGCCATAGCACCGAGTTCGTCCCCGCGGCCGGTGCCGGGTATATCCACGGCAAAGTCGTGCGTTGCCATCCGGCGCATGACCCCGGTCATCGCGGCGATCGGTCCGGCAATCCCTTTAACCATCAACCAACAGACCAGCAGGGTGGATAACAGCATGGCCAGAAGCACAGCGTAGACCACGTGAATGCTTGTCTCGCTCGCATTATCCTCGGCGGCTCCATAAGAGACGGTCTGAGCGGATTGATACGCCAGATCGGAATTCATGAATTGGTCGAAGGTTGCAATGTCGGTGGCAAGCGCACCGTTGATCAGCGATGCTTCCGTTTGCGCATCGCCCGCCTGCTTGGCTTGCATGATCCGGGAGACCGTTTTGCCTAGTTGCAGCCACGCATTGTTGAAACCCGTTCCGAAGCGGGTTTCGTTGCCAGGGTCCATGCCTGGACTGTAGGCGCCCCAATGGGAAACATATTCGGATTGGATCTGGGTCTCGGTCGCGACGATCTTTTGCAGATCGGCCGGGCTCTTGGCGCTCAAGGTCTGTGCCGCCAGCCGTGCCATTGTCTCCGCGTCGCGCGCCATGAAGCTCAGGCCCATATTACCTTGGCTATTATCTTCTAAGAGCCTCCCGTCCGTGTCCAGCAGGTTAACGCGAGAGACGGAGAATGCACCCAGCCCAACGGCGCAAAGAAGGATAACGCTAAAGCCCATGATCAACTTGGTGCGAATTGATCGATTATCGAGAAAATTCATTTGTATATCGCATCCTGGATCTGGAGATACGCGCTGAGGTTACTCAAACACCGAAGAAGGGCTCGAACTCATTCAGCATATTCAAAAACGGTTAACGGAGGATTGTATCTGAAGCGGGTCGTGAAGATGGCGCCACGCTGGGCAGGCCAGGCTGCGCGGACTATGCGTCCGTTTCGGCAAGCGCGACTCGTCTCGAATGCTTCAGATGGATTGAAAACATTCTAGCCGCCCAGCCGCGAGGCGCGAGTTCGTGAATCCCCGCTTTCGGGACAAACGCCGTGGCTCGATATGATCGCATTGGGCGGATATTGTTGATTTAATCGGGAAAATTCACGGCCGTCCTTCAGTGGGGTGGCCGTTACTCCGCAGAGTAACGGCGGTTCTGGGTATTGGTCGGCTGCTCGGCTTATCCTCCAGCTGGGGTTACGCTT
>JAMFSE010000044.1 GCA_026225115.1 Rhodovastum atsumiense | reverse complement strand
GCCAAATGGCGTCAGCGTGGTGGTGAGCAGGCTTGCATCAGCCGCCGCCAGCGCCGCGGACGGCGATGCAGCTGCAGCGGTTGCAAGGCTGGTGCCTGCGAGCAGGCCGAATTCACGTCTTTTCATTTTGTTTTCCCTATCAGAAGCATATCTTGAACATTCTTCGATGTACTAAGAAGAATCCGGCATCGCTTTTGCTCCACATGACAGGTTTTTGTCATTGCGCCGCAGCAAATTGCCGAACGTATCACCCTTAAATCGACCTTAAATCGACGTTTCCTAATCGAGCCGTTTCTAATTTGAGCATTTACCTCGCGGATGCGCAGGCAAAACTGATGGGGCCGCCGAAGGTTTCGCGGCAAATTCCGCAATATTTGATCGCCCCAGCGATTGAACATGCCGGTATGTTTACGTGGCGCCAACCACGGTTTCAGTGCAAACAGGCGGTGCAAATGGTTAACTATTTGACCGTCAAAATTGCGCATCGCCGCCGCGATGACTGGCCGGCCCTGCTGTCCGCGACGAGACCCAGCCTTTAACTTCGGCAAAATGCGTGGCGTTTCGTCATGTTTCCATAATCGTACAGGGCCGGATTGTCATGACTCAGGTAATGAAGGGTGTTCGTATTCTAGAGGTGGCGCAATTCACCTTTGTGCCGGCAGCCGGCGCGGTCCTCGCGGATTGGGGCGCGGATGTCATCAAGATCGAACATCCGCTGCGCGGCGATACTCAGCGCGGCTTCATCAATGTCGGCGGCATTCCGATCGACCCGCAGCGCAACGGCATGATGCAGCATCCGAACCGGGGCAAGCGCAGCGTCGGCGTGGACATCTCCACGCCGGAAGGCCAGCAGGTGATCTACGAGATCGCCAAGACCGCCGATGTGTTTCTGACCAATTATTTGCCGTCGGTTCGGCAGAAGAACAAATTTGATGTCGAGCATATTCGCGCGGTCAATCCAAACATCATTTACGCGCGCGGTTCGGCTTTCGGCGATAAGGGGGCGGAGCGCCATGCCGGCGGCTTTGACAGCACCGCGTTCTGGACCCGCGGCGGCATTGCCCATGCGGTCTCGCCGGAACCGCTGGGTGGCATGATCATGCAACCTATTGCCGCTTTCGGTGATTCGATTGGCGGCATGTTCATCGCCGGCGGCATTTCCGCGGCCCTGTTTCATCGCGCTCAGACCGGGGAGGCGACTGAGCTTGATGTCTCGCTGTTGAGCACCGCCGCCTGGACTTGCGGTTCGGCGATCGACCTTGCCATTGAATCCGGGGTGACGCCGCGGGCGCGGATGCCGGTATCGGGCGCCATGCCGGGCAATCCGTTTCTGGGCAATTACCTCACATCCGATGGCGAAACGATAAATCTATGCACCTTGACCCCAGGGCCATACGCGCGGGATCTGTTCACCCATCTTGGCCTGCCCGAGCTCGCCGATGATCCGCGCTTTTCCGACGCGCATAAGATCATCGAAAATTGGCAGCCTGCGAGCGAGCTGATTGCCGCCGCCATCGGCGCCAGGCCGTTCGCTTATTGGCGCGCGCATCTGAAGACCTATACCGGCCAATGGGCGCCGGCGCAGAGCGTGCTCGATCTGTCCAAAGACGAACAGGCGCTGGCCAATGACATGCTGTTCGAAGTTGACGCCGGCGATGGCGGGGCGCCGATGAAGCTGGTCCGCAATCCGGTGCAGTTCGACCATTCAGCGGTGGTCAGCACGCGGGCGCCGCAGGCCTCCGAACATACCGAGACGTTTCTGCTGGAGATCGGTATGGAATGGGATAGGATCGAAGCCTTGAAGGCCGCCGGCGCGATCGCCTGAGAAGGAAGCTTTATGGCACGTTATCAATTCATCGTTCTCAGCCAGGCAAAGCCGGGGCAGGAGGAGGAATTTGTCCGCTGGTATCGCGACCAGCATCTGGGTGATGTCGCGCGCGAGCCCGCGGTGATCAGCGCAAAATTATTCGCGACGGATTATCAGAAGGTCTACACGATCGATGCGCCGCGCTGGACGCTGCTCACCATCTATGAGCTTGAGACCGACGATCCGGTCGCGACCGTCGAGCAGATCCGTGAAAAATCGGGCTCAAAGGAGATGCCGATGTCGGATGCGCTGGACAAGACCGGCATGGTCATTCTGGTCGGCCATCAGATCGGCGCAGCGGGGTAACCCAATGCCGGCGCAGCGCCATATCCTGATCGCCGGGGCAAGCGGTGTGATCGGCGCCGGTGCGGTCGAACATTTCGCAGCGCTGGGCTGGCGCGTGACGGCCCTGTCGCGGCGCAGACCGGTGGTGGCAGATGGCCTTATTTTTGAACATGCCGCGGTTGACCTGAATGACGGCGCGTCCTGCGCCGCCGCGGTCGCGGCGCTACCGCCGGTCACGCATCTGGTTTATGCTGCGGTTGCCGAAGCGCCGGGGCTGGTGAGCGGGTGGTATGATCCGGCGTTGATCGCGCAAAATGGCCGGATGTTCGCCAATCTTCTGGATCAGATGGCGGCAGCAGGGGCGCTACGCCATGTCAGCCTGCTGCAGGGGGCCAAAGCCTATGGCGGACACCACCACGATGTGTCGCTGCCCTGCCGTGAGAGCCAGCCCCGCGACGCGCATCCAAATTTCTATTGGCTGCATGAGGATCATTTGCGGCTTCGGGGTGCAGAGAGAGGCTTCGACTATACCATCTTTCGTCCCCAGGTGCTGCTGGGCGCTGCTGCCGGTGTTGCCATGAATCCGGTGGCCGCCCTCGGCGCCTACGCGGCGCTGACGCGCGAACTCGGAATGCCGTTCGCCTACCCCGGCAAAAATGCGGGCATGCGCGAGATGGTCGATACCGGCTTGCTGGCGGAGGCGCTGGCCTGGGCGGCGGAATCAAAATCGGCAGCGAACCAGATTTTCAATATCACGAATGGCGACGTCCTGGTGCTGGCGCATGACTGGCCGCATCTGGCGGCGTCGCTTGGATTGCAGGCGAATGGCGAGCCGCCCGCGAGCCTCGCCGGTTTTTTCGGCGAGGCGCGGACGCGGCAAGCTTGGACCGCGCTGGCCGAGCGCCATGGCTTGCGGGTGCATGATTTACCGGCGCTGTTAGGCGAGTCCCATCACTACATCGATTTGCTGCTGGGCGCGCCGCTGGTTGAACGCCCGTTGCCGATGTTGTTAAGCACGATCAAGCTTCGCCAGGCCGGCTTCGCTGCTTGCCGCGACAGCCTGGATAGTCTGCACCACTGGATGCAGCGCATGGCGGCGCTGAAATTGCTGCCGCCGTTCGATGCAACGGCAACATCATAATTTAAATGGGGGGCAGCTTGGCCGGAAAACTTGAAAACAGGCGGATTCTGATTACGGGTGCTGCAAGCGGCATGGGGCAGGCGATTGCCGAGCTGTTCGCGGCAGAAGGTGCCGGCCTGGCTTTGCTGGACCGCAATGAAGCCGGCATTACGGAAATCGCCGCTACGCTGAAGGCTCACGGTTTTGGCTGCGATGTCAGCGCGCGCGCGATGGTGATGGATGTCGTTGCCAAAGCCGCCGATGCGCTGGGCGGGATCGATGGAATTATCAACGCTGCCGGCATTCTCGATATTACCCCCTTCGCGAAACTTGAGCCGGAGAGTTTTGACCGGATGCTGGCGGTCAACCTGACCGGTCCGTTCAACATCATCCACGCTGCATTGCCGTTTCTGCAGCAGGCTGCGCGTGCCACCATCGTCAACATTGCATCGGTCAGCGGCCTGATGCCGATGGCCGGCACCGCCGGCTATTCGGCCAGCAAGGCCGGGCTGTTGATGTTCACCAAATGCCTTGGGTTGGACCTTGGTCCGAATATCCGGGCGAACTCGATCTGTCCCGGTGTGATCAAAACGGAAATGACGCGCTATCTTTGGGAAAACCAGGAACATACGGAGCGTGCCGCCGCCCGGGTGGCGTTAAACCGGCTCGGTGTCGTGGAAGATGTGGCGCGCGCAACCTTGTTCTTCTCGACGGAGGATTCCGGATTCACCACCGGCGCCGCGCTGCCGGTCGATGGCGGTTTCAGCTGGCGCTGAGCCGCGGCGGAGAAAACGCCCGCTAAACTTTTTCTGAAGGCCGTACGGCTGTTTTCCAATCTTCGTGGTTTGCTGCGATGGTCTCGGCGGCCTTTGTCCAGTAAGTCTCGGTTTTCGATAGATTGACGAAATTGAACTTTGGCGCGTGGCGGATTTCGAGAACTTCGACACCTTCCGGGCCGGGCTTGTAGGTGTAGGGCACGCCGGCAGGGACGAAGAAGCTGTCGCGGGGTCCAAGCTCCTCGGTGCCGAGCTTCAGCGTGCCGGCGACGATATAATACATGCAGTCGGAGTCATGGCTGTGCAGCGCCAGCGGGTAGCTTTTTTTCAGCCAGGCATGGGCAAGGCTGTAGCCTGGCATCTGGGTCAGAATTTGTACCTCGTCGCCATCCATATAGCCGGCGGCGACAGCACCTTTGAGGCCGGCGCGTTGGGTGTCCGTCATTGGCGCCATTGCCATGACGCCAGATTGCATCAAACCCGGCGCGTCCTTGGCGCGAAAAATGGTGAAGCCGGCGGGCGTATCTTGGCTCATGCTGTTCTCCATTTGCTTAGATCCTGTCCCTGCCGTTGATCCGGCCAAGCACCCGCGGGCGGAAGCCGAACAAGGTCTGCAAGGTCTCAGAGCCGTATTGGCGGACGATCGGGTTGAGCGACAGCGCCCAGTTTTCCTGCGGCAGGTAAATCGGCAGCGTGTACCAGGAGAAAATCCCGGCGCGCCGCACGCCGTTGGTGTTAACGCCATTGGTGTGCAGCAAGCGGCCTTCCATGACGATGATCGAACCCGCCTTCGCCTCGATGGGCACGAGCTTGTCGGCCATGTGCTGGCCCTGGCCTTTGCCGTTCCAGAGATGGCTGCCGGGCACCGCGCAGGTGGCACCGTTGGCTGCCGTGAAGTCATCGACGCACCAGGCGACATTCACGCCAAGAGGCCGGCTCCAGGGTGGCGGCATATAGCCCTGGTCGGCATGCAGGACCATGCTGGCGCCGCCGGCGCCGGTGATGTTGGCGGACATGCTGGAGAGCAAAGCCGGCCAGCCGAGCAGCTCCTTCACGAAATGCATGGCAAGCGGGTGTTCGGCGAGGTCGCAGAAAACGGCGTCGCGGCTCGGCAGGTTCCATATCCGCTGGTTGATGTGGTCATCGGCGCCGTATTGATAACTCTCGGACCAGCCGCGTTTCTTGTCGCCGTCGGCGATGTGGTAAAGCGCGTCACGGACCTCTGCCAAAACTTCCGGATCAAGCGCGGCTTCGACGATACAGGCGCCATGCTTGCTCAGGTCAGCCCCGGCCTGCGCCAGATCCGAAGTAGGTTTCGGAAGATCAGGGCTCGGCATTGCGTCCATGCGGCGTATCGGTCCTGTCAGTTGCGCGGCCTGCTGTGGACATGCAACGGCGGAAGCGCGCATCTCTATACAATAGAAGCACCGCTTACGCATGACCCCGAGTTCGGTACAGAAATCGAGGCAAGCATCGTCATCGCGATACCGAAAGTCGTGATTTTGAGCCTGGTGGCACGGCTCCCGGCTTTGCGGCATCGAATGGATGCTGCGCTGCAACAAATTAATCAAAAATTACATGTCATAATTTTTTCTTGACGATTGCAGAAATTGGGTGGATTAAGCGAGCAACGAGTAATTTGGGGAGAAAAACGGATGGCCGCAGTGCTAGAGCCGAACAAGACCAAAATTGCCAAACGCGTCTTTGAAATATTTGAGTTTTTCTGTGACAACGGCCAGAAGGCGACGGTGATGGACATTGTCCGCCGCTACGGCAGGCCGCAGTCCAGCACATCCGAATTGCTTTCCAGCTTGGTCGAAATGGGACTGCTGTATAAGGACCCCAGGTCGCGCGCCTACACGCCAACGCCGCGGATTGCGGCGCTAGGCACATCGGCCCAACCGAAGATGATTCGTGATGGCGGGCTGTTCACCTTGATGGATAATCTGGCAGAAATCACCGGCAAAAGTTTTGCGCTGTTCGGCATGGTCGGTACCCAGATTCAAATTTTCCGCCTGTCTCATGGCGACCTGCCGCTGAGCAATAAAATATCATACGGGGTGTTCGAACAGGCATGGGCGAGCGTCGTCGGTCTGCTCCTGCTCTCAGCCAGCGCGCCTGACCATGTGGCGCGTTTGCTCTGGCGGTTGAACGCCGAAGCGGAGCCAGGGGAAAGGTTTGATATCGCGAAATTGAAAGACAGTATCGGCATGTTTCGTGTTCAGGGTCATGCTATAGGCGATGCTGGCTTTCAGCCGGGTCTGCAGGTGGCGGCGGTGTTGCTTCCACGCTCCAGAATTCGCGGTCCGCTGGCACTCGGAGTGTTCTTTGACGATGACTCCGAAATCGATGCAAAATATTTGATCGGCGAGATGAAGCAAGGCATTTGCAGATGTGCGGCGACGGAGCCCCACAGCTACTACTCGCCCGCCAAGCCGGCGCAGCTCGCGGTTTGAAGCGCTAACCCGAGATTCCATCGCAGCGCCTCAGCCGGCAACATTGATAATCTTGCCCGGGTTAAGAATATGCCTGGGGTCGATTGCATCTTTCAGAACGGACATTAGCGCCAGCTCGCTTGGCGAGCGGGTCCAGGACAGGAAGCCGGCGCGCGCGATACCGATCCCATGCTCGGCCGCGATTGAGCCGCCGACATCGCGTACGGCATCGAAAATCGCCGCGTCGAAGCCATGCTGGATGTCTGCGTCCAGCGTGCCGGTGCTGACGATGGCGTGCAGATTGCCGTCTCCGGCATGGCCGTAGAATAACATTTTGGCGCCAGGAAAATCCCGCGCCATATTGGTTTCCGCCTTGCTTACAAAAGCCGGCATGTCGCCGACCCCCATGCTGACATCGTAGGAGGCAAAGGGGCGCAGCGGCGTCAGGCCAGGCGAAAGGTCCTCACGCACCGCCCAGATGGCTTCGCGCTCGCGCTCCGATTGCGCGATCACGGCATCTACCGTCACATTCTCCTCGATCATTGCCATGAGCACTTGTTCGAAACGTGCGAGGTCATATTCGGCGTCGCCGCCCATGGCCTCGACGATGATGTAGAACGCGTGGCCAAGCGCCATCGGGCGTGGTCTCTGGGGGAGCTGGGCTTGCGTCATTGCCTCGAAGAAATTCGACCACATCAGCTCGAAGGAAGAGAGCCGGCCGGAAAGTTCCAGCTCCAGCCGGCGTAATACCGTGATGGCCTGCTCGAAGCTTGCGGTGGCGACCAGGGCTGTCTGGCGAGACGTCGGCAACGGCCGCAGCCGGAGCACCGCCCGGGTGACGATCGCAAGCGTTCCTTCGCTGCCAATGAGCAAATGCTTCCAGTTATAGCCGGCGTTATCCTTAAGCATTTTGGTGAGCGAGGAAATGATCGTGCCGTCGGCTAGCACCGCCTCCAACCCGATCACCATGTCGCGCATCATGCCCCAGCGCAGCACCCGATTGCCGCCGGCATTGGTACCGATCACGCCGCCGATGGTGGCCGACCCGCGCGAACCGAGATCGAGCGGCAACAAGGTTCCCTCCAGTTCGGCCGTCTCCTGCGCGATTTGCAGGATGCAGCCGGCCTCCACCGTCATCGTCATCGAGAGCTGGTCGATTTCGATGACGCGATTCATCCGCTCCAATGACATCGCCAATCCGCCATCCACGGGGACCGCGCTGCCCACCGTGCCGCTCTGCCCGCCGATGACGGTGATGGGCATGCTCTCGGCCGCCGCCAGCCTGACGATCTCGGAGACCTCAGCCGTGGTCTGCGGTTTTACCAGAATGGCAGGCTGGGATTTATACTTGCGCGATATATCGATGCGGTAATGCTCGCCGATGGACTCCCCCGTCAGCACGTTTCGCTCGCCGATAATCTGGCAAAGGCGCTGCGCCAGGCTTTCACTCATATTTTTATCTCCCGCCCAGTCGTCAGCTTTAATGATCGCGCGATTGCGCTGTCCATGCCGGACCTGTCATGATTAGGATGTTGACTCCAACGCCGGAAAGTCTCCATTGATTTTTCAAGGCTTTAGGCGTTGAAACATCGTCTCCACGAAGTTGATGGCAACTGTCTGCGAACGTCTGTTATAAGGTGTAACACAAGTAGACACCAATATCTCCGGGAGAGAAACCATGGAATTCCGCTTGCTGATCAAGGGTGGCACCGTCGTTGACGGATCCGGCGCACCGGCCTCAAAAGCCGATGTCCGGATCCGCGCCGGCCGCATCGTCGAAGTCGGGCCGGGTATTGAACCCGCCAGGGGCGAACGCGTGATCGACGCCACGGATTGCTATGTCGCGCCGGGTTTCATCGAAACCCATAACCATTGGGATGGCGGGGTCTGGTGGGCGCCGAATATGGAGCCGCTGCCAGCCTACGGGGTCACCACTTCGATTAACGGCAACTGCGGTTTCTCCATGGCACCGGCCTCCCCGCGCGCCGAGGACAAGGCCGATATTATCGATATCTTCAATTTCTTTGAGGACATTCCCCAGGCGCCGATGGAGGCCTTGGTGCCATGGGACTGGACTACCTGGAGCGAATATAAGGCTTCGATGCAGCGCCAAGTGAAGCTGCCGCTGAATTTCGCCTCGTTCTGCGGCCATATCGCCTTGCGCCTATGCGTGATGGGGCAGGAAGCCTGGAATCGCGAAGCAACGGAAGACGAAATTCGCCAGATGTGCGCTTTGCTGGATGACGCCTTGCGGGCCGGCGCCATGGGCCTGTCCTCCAATCAACTTGACCATGACCGGCATGAGCGGCCGCTGCCTTCGCAGCGCGCGAATGATGCCGAGTATCAGGCGCTGTTCGAGGTCGTCGGGCGCTACGATGGCGCGACGGTTCAGGTCATCGTTGACCATTTCATGCGCATGACGGGCCCGGCGCAGGTTGAGCGGTTTGGCCGCATCGCCAAGGAAACCGGCGTGCGGCTGCAATGGGCGGGGTTACCGACGCTGCAATTCCAGGCCAAGGTGCGCGGCCGGTCAGCGGAGCTGCACGAACAGTTCAAGGCAGAGGGTCTGCCCTTCTACACCGGCTTTCATCATATCTCGCCGACCTCGGTCATCAATTTCAAGCGCTCGCTGGTATTTGCCCAGAATGGCAACCCGGTCTGGCAGGAAGTTGTCGACGCGCAGGATTGGGAGACCAAGGCGCAGATGCTTTCCGACCCGGCGTGGCTGGCGCGGGCACGCGAGGGCTGGGATGCGCAATATTCGCATTCCTATCTGCACAAGCCGGATGCGCTGACTTTCCGTGAAAGCGAAACCGGATACGGGCCGATCGGCGTGACGCTTGCCGACTACATCGAACAGGGGAAATTCGAACATCCTTCCGATGCGCTCGCCGAATGGGTGCTGAATAACGGCGCCGAGTCCGTCGTGTACAAGCAGTCCTGGGAGCGTGATGAGGATCTGGTTTTGCAATTGCTGAAGGATCCAAATGCAATCGGCAATATTTCCGATGCCGGGGCGCATGGAAAAATGTTCTGCGGCGCCGGTGATAACATCAATCTGCTGACGGATTTCGTGCGCGACCGCGGCGTGCTGACGATTGAAGAGGGCGTGCACAACCTGACCGGTAAGCTCGCCGATTTCTTTGGCCTGCACGATCGCGGGCTCATCCGGGTCGGCAAGGCAGCGGATATCACCGTGTTCAATCTGGCCGAGATCGAGCGGCGCCCTGAAGAGAAAATCTGGGATGTGTGGGACGGCGAGGGCGGCCGCACCTACCGCTATACCCGTGCCGCGGCGCCAATGCGCCTGACCCTGGTGAACGGTGTGCCGACGTTTGATAATGGCGCCTTCACCGGCCGGTTCCCCGGCGCCTTCGTCGGCCCGGAGCAGAGCTTTGCGGAGGCCATAGCCGCCGAATGAGCGAGGGTACGATTAGACCGCGAAGCGGCGCTGCACTTGAGTAGCGCCGCTTCGTCCAAGGTCGCAGGCATGGTCGCGTTCGCGCAACTGCGCAAGAAGGACAGCCGCGAGAAGCTTTTGGCCGCCGCAGCCGGGCTTTTTTGGGAGCGCGGCTATCTGGCGGTGTCCGTTGATGAGATCGCGGCGGCCTCGGCTGTCAGCCGGGTTACCTTCTACAGGCATTTTGCAAACAAGGCGGCGCTGGCGATCGCGCTCTTCAACCAGAATGCCGCTGCCGCCATGCCGCGCTATCTAAGCGTCCGGGATGGCGATTTCCGGGAACTCAGGGTGGTCCGTGTCTGGCTTTCGGAATTATTCGCCGCCGATCGTGCGAATCGTAATCTGCTGCAGGTCTTCATTCAGGCAAATGTCGTGGAGAGCGGCTTCACGGAAGCCGCGCATGCTTTAATCGGCAGTATCATCGCCGGATTGGGGCAGGCAATACCGGCCTTTGCGGTAAGCGCCGAGCCCGCCGCGGAACGCCGCCGCTGGCTTCAGGCCTGGTTATTGGTTTATGAGATTCTGGACCAGAGCAACCATGCCGCGCGGGGCATGGGGCCGGCGTCAGACCCGCTGCTTATTGACGTTTTGGCAGACAAGTTCCTGGAGTTTGTCGAGGCTGCCTGAACCCGGCAGCTTCCGGAAGACCTGCCGAACGCAGCTCCAGCCAGCGCATTAAATACGGCGAACCGCCGGTTTATTGGGCCGGCGGCAAAATTCGCAATCGTCATGACGATACAAATCAGTCTCGCCTTGCAAGGCGAGACCCGTTGGCATGAGACAAGAGGCCGAATTAACGTAGAGTGAGATGGATACCGAAGTCGCGAATATGGCCCAGCAGGGTAAAGCCAAACGGCCGCCCGAGCGCAATCTTCAGGGGCAAATTCTTGGCCGAAAAGGTCAGGAGACCCGAGAGCGGATCCTGCTGGCGGCTTTGCGGCTGATCGAATCATCCGCCGATTCTACGATCACGCTCTCAGCCGTTGCCCGTGAAGTTTCGGTTCGGATGCCAAATCTCTATCTATATTTCCCCGATCTGGGTGAATTGGTGCTCGCCTGTTTGAATCGGGTCATGGCTTCGGCAAATGCAAGCTATATGGACAGAATGTTCGTTCGATGGCCGGATGAACGGCTTGAGGAGAGCGTCTTGGATTTTCTCCGTGCCCATTATCAATTCTGGCACAGCCATATGCGCATCCTGCATCTGAGAAACAGCTTTGCGGATGCGGGCGACACCCGATTTCTTGAATACCGCCAGGGCGTATCGCGTCCGTTGATGGATGCGCTCATTCTGCAGATGGATGGGCGGATAGAAGACCTCAACTCGCGCTGTGCCGATGTGGCGACCGTCATCATGACGACGTTCGAACGCTTGGCCACCGTAATGACCAAGGGAGCCTTCCACTTTAATGTCATGCGCTCCGGCATTCTTGACGAGCCCGCCTATATTCAACGCTTGATGGTGGCTGAGTCCGAGATTATTACTTTGGCCATTCGGCACCAAAGGGCCGCCACCCGCACTGGCCGCTAAACCGGAGCTGGCGGACAGCGATGGCCGTGGCAACGCCGGGTAAAAGTCGTGGGGGCGATGCATTGCGGGGAAAAATTTGCCCGTTCCTCGCCGCCGCTTATGCTTGAACGGGTTGCCGATCGCGGTTGCGCCAATGCGCCGCCGCGCAAAAAGGGCATATCCGGCGCGGAACGCTGCCGAAGAACAGCGCAGATCAGACGAAAGGCGGCAGCTTGCCCATGACGAGTTCGGACCAACATCAGGCTTTGAGGGCCTTGGTCGGCGACCCTGCACATCTACGCGAGGCGCTGAAAGCGGCGGATGTCGCGCCGCTGCTGATGGTGCTGATCCATCTTGGCGGCGATCCCGCATGGCTTGAGCGAGTCCGGCCGTTTATCAAGGGGCCCTGGAGCTTCCATGAGGATGCGCCGGAAGATCTGAAAGCCGAATTGCGCGAGGCGGTGGTCGCCATGCTCGGCGATTACGTGAGGGCCCGGCGCCCGCTCCCCATTACGCCGCCGATGGATCTGCTGGCGCAGATGCTCGATGTCTGTACCGGCCAGCACGTGCCACCGGAATATTATCCGTTGGTGCTCGAGGAAATGGACCTCGCCGATAACGACCCGAAAACCGTGCATTGGCGCAAGGAGCCGCCTGAGGCGCTGCAGCATTTCCAGGCGCTCATCATCGGCGCCGGTTTTTCCGGTATTGCGATGGCAATCAAGATGCAGGAAGCCGGCATCCCATTCACCATTCTCGAGAAGAACGATTCCGTCGGCGGCACCTGGTATGAAAACACCTATCCCGGCTGCGGCGTCGATACCGCCAACCATTTCTATTCCTACTCGTTCAACATCAATCACGACTGGGACCACCACTTCGCCAAGCGCGACGAGATTTTCAACTATATCAAGCGCAATGCCGAACAGTTCCACATCGATAAAAAGATCCGCTTCAATGAAGAGGTGATCCAGGCGAACTGGGACGAGGGCAGCGCCTTGTGGCGCGTCCAGCTTCGCAAAGCCGATAATTCGCTGGAGACGCTGACGGCAAATGTGCTGGTCAGCGCGGTCGGCCAGCTGAACCGGCCGCAGATGCCGACAATCCCGGGGCTTGCCGATTTTGAAGGCCCGGCCTTCCATACCGCGCGCTGGGACCATGAGGCGAAGATCGCCGGCGCCCGCGTCGGCATGATCGGCACCGGCGCCAGCGGCATGCAGGTCGGCCCGGCCATTGCGCCGATTGTCGGCAAACTGAAAATCTTCCAGCGCTCGCCGCATTGGGCGATGCGCAATCCGCTGTATTTCGAGCGCGTCACCGACGACAAGAAATGGGTGCTGAAAAACATCCCATTCTACGCCAAATGGTTCCGGTTCCAGCTGTTTTGGTCGTCATCGGACGGTTTCCACGCGATGCTGCAGCGCGATCCGGATTGGACGGATCAGAAACGCTCGCTGAATGCCGCCAACGCCAAGGTTCGCGAACAGCTGGAGGCGCATATCGCCGAGGAAGTTAATCACGACCCCGAATTGATGCGCAAGGCGACGCCGAACTACCCGCCGTACGGCAAGCGCATGCTGCGCGATAATCATTGGTACCGCATGCTGGTGCTGCCGAATGTGGAACTGATCACGACCAACATCGACCATATCGAAAAAGATGCCGTGGTGACCACCGACGGCGTGCGGCATGAAGTCGATGTGCTGGTCATGGCGACGGGCTTCCAGGCGCGCCGGATGCTGACCCCGATGCATATTGAGGGCAGGAACGGCGTTACCATCCGCGACAGCTGGGGTGAGGATGACCCGCGCGCGCATCTGGGCATCACCGTTCCCAGTTTTCCGAATTTCTTTATTCTGTATGGGCCGAACACCAATCTAGCGCATGGCGGCAGCGCCGTGTTCCATTCCGAATGCCAGATCCGCTACATCATGCAGGCAATCCGCGAGTTGGTGGAAACCGGCAGCGCCTCGCTGGATGTGAGGCCGGAGCCGTTCTGGGAATATCAGCACAAGGTCGATGACGCCCATAACAAGATGGTCTGGTCGCATCCGGGTGTCGATAACTGGTATAAGAACGCCGCCGGCCGCGTCACCCAGAACTCGCCTTGGCGGTTGGTCGACTACCGGAATATGACCGAGGTTTTCGAGCCCGCGGAATATGAATTCCGCCCGTTGGAGAAAAGCGGGGAGTCTGCCAAATGAGCCTTGCCGCGATGCTGAAACCGCGTTCGATCGCGATCATCGGCGCATCCTCGAACAAGACGCGCGTCGGCGGCATTCCCATGGACCTGCTGCTGCGCGCGGGCTTCGAGAAGGTTTTTCCGGTCAATCCTAAAAACACGGAAATCCAGGGGCGCCCTTGCTTTCCGGATATCGAATCCGTCCCGGAGCCGGTCGACCTGGTGCTGCTGGCGATCGGCGCGGACGAAGTGCTGCCCAACCTTGAGCGCTGCCATGCCCGCGGTATTCCGGCGGCGATCGTATTCGCCGCCGGCTTTGCCGAGACCAATGAGGCAGAGGGGATAGCCCGGCAGGAGGCGCTGAGCCGTTTTACGAAGCGCACCGGCATGCGCGTCGCCGGTCCCAATTGCATGGGCAACGCGAATTTCGGCGATAATGTTTTCACCACCTTCGGCACCAGCTTTCAGCCGGGCGACCCGGCGGGGGGCACCGCGCTGCTGACGCAGAGTGGAAATATGTGCGCCACCGTCTACCGCATGGCCCGCCGCGCCGGCGTCGCCTTCAGCCATGTCATCAATACCGGCAATGAAGCCGATGTGGAGTTTTCGGATTACCTGGCGTTTCTGGCGGAAGATCCCGCGACCAACGCGGCTCTGTGCTATATTGAGGAGCTGCGCGACGGCCCAGCTTTTCTGAAAGCCGCCGCCGCCTTCCGCGCCGCTGGCAAATTATTGACGGTTTACAAAGTCGGCGCCAGCGAGAAGGGCGCCGAAGCGGCGCGCTCGCACACGGCTGCCTTGGCGGGCGATACGGCGGCCTATGACGCTGCGTTTTCAGCCGCCGGTGTCGCGCGCGTGAGCGAACTGGGCGGTCTTGCCGACCTGGCCTATTTGCACACATTCGGCAGCAAGATTGCCGGCAGTGCCTGTGCCATCCTCAGTGTTTCGGGTGCCGCGGGGGCCATTCTCTCCGATGCATTGTCGCTAAACGGCGGCGACGTGCCGAGTTTTCCGGAATCCGTACAGGCGCCGCTGCGCGCCAGCATTCCTGCTTTCGGCATGGTCTCCAACCCGGTCGATCTCACCGGCAATCTCGTCAACGCCAATGATTTTCTGTTCGAGGCGGTCAACCTGGCCCTGAGCCCGGACAACATCGACGTGCTGGTTGTCTTCCTTCCTGGCTACTTCCTGGATCGAGCGATACCGCAGCTGGAGCGTGCCGCCGCCGAGGCGCGCAAACAGATCATTGTCGTGGACACCTTTGCTTTGGGCGACCGGGCGAAACTTGGCGCAGCTGGAATCGCTTATTTCGACGATTTCGACCGTGCGGCGCGGGCAATCTGCGCCTATGGCGCCTGGAAAAAAACTGCCGCGGCATCCCTGGATAAATCGGTTGTTAGCGCCAACTGGCCTGAATTCCCGGCCGGCGAACCTGCTTTGACTGAAACCGCCGCCAAGGAAGCGCTGGCCGCCTTCGGTGTGCCGGTGGTCCACGACGCGATCGTGCACAGCCGGCAAGAGGCAGAGGACGCAGCCGCTCGGATCGGCTTTCCGCTGGTTGCCAAGCTGGTCAGTCCGGATGTGGCGCATAAGACCGAGCACGGGCTGATCCGGCTTGCGCTGAAGCATGCCGATGAGGTTGGCGCTGCCTATGCCGAGATGGTTGCCAAAGCGCAGTCCATGCCCGGCGTGCGGATCGAAGGTGTTACTTTGGAGCCGATGTTGACCGGCGGCGTTGAAATCCTTGCCGGCGTCACGCGCGATCCGGTCTTCGGCTGGATGCTGACCGTGGGCCTTGGCGGCGTCTGGACCGAGTTGATGAAGGATGTGCGGCATCGGCTGCTGCCGGTGAATGCTTCAGGTGCCGAAGCGATGCTGCGAGGCCTGAAAGGTTTCCAATTGCTCGACGGCTATCGCGGCGCGCCGAAGGCGGATGTGGCGGCAGCGGCGCAGGCCATCGCAGCATTATGCGACGCAGCTTTGGCCGGCGGCGATGCTTTGCGCGAGATTGAGATCAATCCGCTACTCATCCTCCCCGTTGGCCGTGGCGCCGTAGCGGTGGATGCGCTGGTGCTGCTAAACCTGCCTGCCAAGGCAATGGAGGAAGCAGCATGACCGACCTGGTCGAACCGCAAAAAGTCGATATCGTCTACGAGACCGAAATGCCGGTGAAATACGAAACCGACGGTCCGGTCGCCTGGATCACCCTAAGCCGGCCGGGTTTCAACAACGCGCAGAACGGCCAGATGACCTACGCGCTGGACGATGCGTTTCAGCGCGCCATCAATGACGACGCCATCCATGCGATCGTGCTGGCGGGCGAGGGCAAGCATTTTTCCGCCGGCCATGATATCGGCACCCCCGGCCGCGATGTGCAAAAAAGCTTCGAGCGCCGGCTGATGTTTGGCGAGCACGTCAACAAACCGGCGGCCGAACTGCTGTATACGCGCGAGCAGGAACAATATCTCGGCATGTGCCGGCGCTGGCGCGATGCGCCGAAGCCGACCGTGGCGATGGTGCAGGGCGCCTGCATCGCCGGCGGCCTGATGCTGGCCTGGGTGTGCGATCTCATCATCGCCTCGGAGGACGCGTTTTTCCAGGATCCGGTGGTCCGCATGGGCATTCCGGGCGTCGAGTATTTTGCCCATGCCTTTGAATTGCCGCCGCGCATCGCCAAGGAGTTTCTGCTGTTGGGCGAGCGCATGAGCGCTGCCCGCGCCGAGCAGTTCGGCATGGTGAACAGGGTTGTGCCGCGCGAAAAACTGCGGGAGGAAACCGCCGCGATTGCCGCCAAGCTGGCGGCGCAGCCGCGGCTTGGCGCCTGGCTTACCAAGCAGGCGGTCAACCATGTCGAGGAATTGCGCGGCAAGCGCAGCGCCATGGATGCGGTATTCCACATGCATCATTTCGCGCATGCGCAGAACGATCTCACCAAAGGCAATTCCATCGCCGGGCTGGATGCAAAGGCGATGGCGGCAGAAAACAAGAAACAGGCGGGCGAGTGAAGCTCGAATACACCGATGAGCAGCGCGCATTTCGGGCCGAGGTGCGCAAATGGATGGCGGAAAACGTGCCCGCGGAACCGCTGGCTTCCTTCGACCTGACGCGTGAAGGGTTCGAGGCGCACCGGCTTTGGGAGCGCAAGTTGAACGATGGCCGTTGGGGCATGGTCACCTGGCCGGAAGCGTTGGGCGGCCGCAATCTGGACCTGATCCGCTGGTTGATTTTTGAAGAGGAATATTACCGCGCCGGCGCGCCCACCCGCGTCAACCAGAACGGTATTTTCCTGCTCGGGCCGACAATGATGGAATTCGGTACCGAGGAACAAAAATCGCGCTTCCTGCCGCGCATGGCGGCGGGCGAGGACATCTGGGCGCAGGCCTGGTCGGAACCCGGGGCGGGCAGTGACCTCGCCGGCGTGAGTGCCACAGCCACGCTGGATGGCGATCATTATATTCTCAACGGCCAGAAAATCTGGTCGAGCCGCGCGGTGTTCGCCGATTGGGCGTTCGGACTGTTCCGGGCGCCGGGAAGCGAGCGGCATAAAGGCATGTCGCTGGTGCTGTTCCCGCTGGACGCGCCGGGCGTTACCCGCCGGCCAATCGCGCGCATGGATGGCGAACTGGTGTTCGCGGAGATTTTCCTGGACGACGTCCGCGTGCCGGTCGCCAACCGGCTCGGCGACGAAGGCCAGGGCTGGAATGTCTGCATGGCCACCGCAGGTTTTGAACGCGGGTTGCTGCTGCGCTCACCGGCGCGCTATCAGGTCGCCGCCTCAAAACTGGTGGCGTTGTATGAGGCGCATAAGCAGGATTTGCCGGCGTCAATGGGCGAGCGCGTGGCGCAAAACTGGATGGATGCCGAAGCCTATGCGCTGGCAATTTACGCAATGTGCTCGCGGCTGAACGCCGGCGGCAAGATCGGCCCGGAATCCTCGACCAACAAGATCTTCTGGTCGGAAATGGACATCGCAATGACGCAGACGGCGCTGGAGATTCTCGGGCCCCGCGCCGAGCTGATGCCGCAGGCGCCGGATGCCGGCGATGTCGGGGATTGGCTCGAGGATTATATTTTCGCCCTGGCCGGGCCCATCTATGCCGGCTCCAACGAGATCCAGCGCAACATCATCGCCGAGCGGATGCTCGGCCTGCCGAGGGGCTAGGCAATTGGATTTCGCCTTCACCGAAGACCAGCAAACCATCACCCAGGCCGCGCGCGACATGCTGCTGGAAACCTGCACCCCGGCCGGCCTGCGCAAAATGCTCGAGCAAAATCAGGCCTTGGATGCCGCGCGCTGGGCGACGATCACGGAGATGGGACTTCCCGGCATGCTGGCGCCGGAAGCGGCGGGTGGTCTGGGCCTGGGGCTAAGTGATTTCATCGCCATTGCAGAAGCTGCGGGTTACGCCGGTTTGCCGGAGCCGCTGGTCGAGCTTGCAGGCGTGGCGGTGCCGCTGCTGGCGGAATTTCACGATGATCGCGGTTGGCTTGCGCGCGCGGCCGCCGGCGAGATCATCGCCGTCGGCCATGCAGCCAACCCGTTCGTGACCGATGCTGATATCGCCGCTGCTTTGCTGCTTGGCCATGGCAATGAGGTCCATCTGCTTGCGCCGGAGGCGGTTGTGCTGACGCGGCAGGAAAGTGTTGATCCGTTCCGGCGGCTGTTCCGTGTTGACTGGGCGCCCGGCCCGGAGACGCGCGTGGCTGCAAGCTGGGGCCTCACGGCGGAGCGTGGCGCGCTGTTCGCGGCCGCGCAGATGATCGGGCTTGGCCAGCGCTGCATCGATCTGGGCGTGGCTTATGCAAAAGACCGCAACCAGTTCGGCAAGCCGATCGGCAGCTATCAGGCGGTGAAACATCTGCTGGCCTCGGCGCAGGTGAAAATCGAATTCGCGCGGCCGGTTGTCTATGCGGCGGCGGCGGAGCTGGATCTGGCTTCGCTGCCGGCGCGCGCCCGCGCAGCACACGCCAAAATCGCCGCCGGCGAGGCGGCGGATCTCGCCGCGCGCAGCGCCCTGCAGGTGTTCGGCGCCATGGGCATGACATGGGAGGTTGATCTGCATTTTTTCCTCAAGCGCGCTCTGGCTTTGAAATTCGCCTGGGGAACGCCCGCTTTGCACCGCGGCACGGTGCTCTCCCGCATTACCAGCCTGGCCACAGGGCCCGACGCAACCTTCGCCGCCGAGCTCGCGCGCTGATGGACAGGCCCGCAAATCATTTCGTACCGGGTCTGACGGATTTCCAAACCCCCGCCGGCGTCAGCGATTCAGAGATCGACGCCGCTGTCGCCCAAGCCGGGCTGATGCCGCTGTTGATGGCGGTGGTGCATGTGACCGGCAGTTCGGAGATATTGCGCGAGGCCGGGCGCACCGAGCGGCCGCAATACAGCACCGATTTGTCCGGCGGCATTCCCGCCCAGCGCGCAACGGCACTTCGCGCGCATGCAGCGGCCGCCATTAAATCCTGGCGCGATGCCGGCTTTCCGCCGCCGTTTGAACCGGCCGAAGATGAACTCCGCCTGATGATCGACATTCTGGTCGGCACGCCGCTGGACACCCGTTACGAGGCATTGCTGGCCGAGGAGCTGGGCTTCGATGGCGATGCCCGGGATTTTCATTGGAACAAGGCGGTAACGCAAGCGGATAAGGCGGCCATGCCGGTTGTGATCATCGGCGCCGGCCTGTCCGGCATCGCCATGGCTTACCGGCTGAAACAGGCGGGGCTGCCGTTTACCATCATCGAGAAGAACAGCGGGCCTGGCGGCACCTGGTTTGAAAACCGCTTTCCCGGCGCCCGGGTCGACGTGCCCAGCCATTGCTATTCCTTCTCATTCATTCGTGACCAGCGCTGGCCGGATTTGTTTTCGCCCTGGCCGGTGCTGCGCAGCTATTTCACCGAAACGGTCGAGCGGCTTGGGCTCGCGCCGCATATTCGCTACGAAACCGAAGTGCTCCGCACCGTCTATGACGAAGCGGCGGCGAATTGGTTGGTGACGCTTCGCTCCCAATCCGGCGAGGAGACCCAGCGTTTCCGCGCCGTGGTGAGCGCGGTCGGGCAGCTCAACCGGCCGCTGATTCCCAGCATCGAAGGCGAGGAAGGCTTCGAGGGCGTTCGGGTTCACACCTCGCGCTGGCCCGAAGGGCTGGAATATGCGGGCAAGAAAATCATCGTTATCGGCACCGCCGCCACCGCTTTGCAACTGGTGCCTGAACTGGCGCGCGATGCCGCCGAACTCACCGTGTTTCAGCGCTCCCCGACCTGGGTGCTGGTGCACCCGGAATACCGCCGGGCCATCAGCCCAGGCGAGCAATGGGCCATCGACCATCTGCCGGGCTATGCCCGCTGGTACCGCGTCATTCTATACAACTGGGCGCTGGACGGCACGCCCGCGCATATGCAGATCGACCCGGAATGGACCGGCGGCCCGCAAGCGGTGAGTGCCGCAAACGAAGCCTCCCGCATCAACCTAACCGCCGGCATGAAAGCCGCGATCGGCGATGATCCGGTATTGCAGGAAAAATTGATTCCGAAATACCCACCCTATGTGAAACGCCCAAATCTCGGCGATGGCGGGTTTTTCAAGGCACTTTCCCAGCCCAACGCGACTCTCTGCACCGATGGCGTCGCCCGCTTTGTGAAGAACGGCATTATCGACGGCAAGGGCGAGCTGCATGAAGCCGATATCGTGGTCTACGCCACCGGCTTCCGGGCGCTGGAATATCTGGCGCCGATGGAGGTAATCGGCCGCGGCGGCAAGCGCATCGAGGATTTCTGGGGGGACGAGCCGCGGGCGCATCTTGGCATCACCGTGCCGGAATTTCCCAATCTGTTTCTAATGTACGGGCCCGGCACCAACCTCGGCTTCAACGGCAATCTGTTTTTCAATGCCGAATGCCAGGCACGCTATATTTCCGGCTGCCTGCGTTGGATGGTCGAGGAGCATGTGGATGCAATCTCGGTGAAGCCGGAGGTATATGCCGATTACGCCGCGCGCATGGATGCGGCGCTGGCGCGCTTTACCTGGTCGCATGGCGGCGCCGGCAGCTGGTATAAGAATAAATCCGGTAAGGTCATTGCCAATACGCCCTGGCCGCTGCTGCAATATTGGGAATGGACGCAAACGCCGGAAAAGGCGGAATTCGAAATTCTCAAAGCGTCATAAGCCCAGCGCCGCCGATATGCACAAGGCGATCTCCATTAACACGCTCTGCCTTGCCCCCGGGCCGCTTGCCGCGCATGTGGCGCAGGTGGCGGAACTGGGCGCACCGGCCATCGGCCTGACTTTGGATGAGGTGGTTGAGGCCGGCGCAGGGGCTACGAAAAAATTGCTCCGCGACACCGGGCTTGCGGGCGCCACGCTGACCCACCGCGCCTTTGCCTACGCAACGCCTGACGAAGCCGCTGCCGCTGTCACGCGTCTGGATGCGACGATTGCTTTGGCCGAAGCGATCGGCGCCCACACGATTACCATGACCAGCGGCGGCCGCGGCGCATTGAACTGGGCGCAGGCCGCCGAGCGCTTCGCGGCGGTGATCGCCCCCTGTGCTGCCCGAGCTGATGCGGCAGGCGTAAAATTATCGCTGGAGCCAACATCGCATCTATACGCCGACGCCTCGATCGCGCACCGGCTTACGGATACGGTCGCGCTGGCAAGGCTAGCCGGGATCGGCGTCGGCATCGATCTCTTCGCCTGCTGGACCGATTCCGATATCGAGGACGCAATAGGCCTGGCCGGCAATCAGATCGCCTTGGTGCAGGTGAGTGATTACGTCTACGGCGACCGGGCGCTGCCCTGCCGTGCCGTGCCCGGTGACGGCGTGATCCCGCTGGACCGGCTGTTGCCGCTGGTCCTCAAAACCGGATTTCGGGGCTATTTCGACCTTGAGATCATCGGGCCGCGGCTGCAAGCGGAGGGGACACAGGCCGCACTCCGGCGGGCTTGTGCCTGGATGACCGGCACGCTGACCGGCGCCGGAGATTGAGCGCGGCGAACTTCGCCGGGACGATGAGTGCTGGAAATTCTCGCCTGTGTGGTTAGACGGGCGGAAGATGCGGAAAATTCCACTAATTTCAAGCCTGTCGTTAGGCTGATCAAAGCATTGGCCGTTAGGCCGAGGAGAACGTTGGATGAGTGCAAGCGACGCGGCGAAACTGGAATCCGTGCCTTTGCGGGTTACGGACAGGGAACGCATTCCGGCGAAGCGTTATTACGATCCGGCGTTCTTTGAGCTAGAGCGTGAGCGCCTGTGGCCGCATGTGTGGCAGATGGCCTGCCGGCTGGAGGAAATTCCCGAAGTCGGTGATTATGTCGAATACCGCAACCTCGACAAATCCGTCATCATCGTGCGCACCAAAACCGGGGTGAAGGCCTTCGCCAATGCCTGCCGGCATCGCGGCGTGCAGCTGATCTCCGAGGGCGGCAATTGCAAGAGCCGCGGCTTCATCTGCCCGTTTCATGGCTGGCGCTGGAATATGGACGGCGAGAATACCTTCGTCTTCGGCAAGCAGATTTTTACGCCCGACGTGCTGGCGAAAGCCGAGCTTGATCTGGTGCCGGTCCGGGTCGAGACCTGGGGCGGCTCCGCCTTCATCAATTTTGACGACGCAGCGCCGTCCTTGCTGGATTCGCTGGGACCGGTTGCGACCAAGCTTTCTGACCGCAACGTGGATAGTCTCAGGGCCGAATGGTGGTACGCGACCATTTTGCCGACCAATTGGAAGCTGGCCATGGAAGCCTTCATGGAAGGCTATCACGTGATGCGCACGCATCCGCAGTTGAACGCCACCATGGGCATGAACCCTTACGGCATCGACAAGGATATGGTCCCCTCGTCCACAGGGATGACGACACGCGAATTCGTCGACGGCACGCTGAAATTTTTTGAGGTGAACGGCCGCGGCATGGCGGGAATGATTTTGGACAGCGAAGTCGCGATCGCCGAGCGCTCACGCGACATGCCGTTGCCCGATGACCTGATGGAAGCAGCAGGTTCATTCTATGCCCGCGTGAAGGACGACATCTACCAGGACGGCCTGGAAAAAGGCCTGCCGGTATTCGATATCAACAAGGCGGATGCGAAGAACGGCTTCACCTATGTCGAATTCATGTTCCCGCATTATTTTCTACTGCCGTTCTTCTCCGCGATGTCGTCCTACCGCATCCGGCCGCTGACGCCGGAGACCTGTTATTTTGAAATCTGGTCGCTGGCGCCGATGGCCGAGGACGATCCCCGCCCGCGCGTGACCAAACCGGTATTTCTGGCCTATGACAGCAAGGATTATCCGGAAATCCCGCAGCAGGATTATGCCAATCTGCCGCTGCAGCAACTGGGCCTGCATGCGCAGGGCTTCGAGCACATGCGGCTTTCCCATGAGAAAGAGGGAATGATCAGCAATTACCAGCGGCTGATCGATGGTTATCTGGCCGGGCTGGACAAGGAAAAGCTGGCCAAAGCCTCGCAGATCGTCAACAGCGGGTTTGATGCGCCGATCCTGGATATCGGCTTTTAGACGGCTGCCTGATTTCCTGCGGACCAAGAACAAGAATAGAGGGAACGATTAAATGGACGCCGAGCAATTCGACGAGGTCTTCGATTTCGTAGTGGTGGGCAGTGGCGGCGGTTCGATGTGCGCCGCTTTGATGATGCGCAGCCTGGATAAGAGCGTCGTTATTCTGGAAAAAACCGATCTGGTCGGCGGCACCACCGCGCGCTCCGGCGGCGTGATGTGGATTCCGAATAACCGCTTTATGGCCGAGGACGGCGTTGAGGAGAGCTATGAGAAAGCCTCAGCCTATATGGAGGCAACGGCCGGCCAATCGGAAGATGCGCCCGGCACCTCGCCCGAGCGCCGCGCCGCCTATCTGCGTGAAGGCCCGAAAATGGTGGATTTTCTGGTCAAGCAGGGCATCAAACTACGCCGCATTCCCTATTATCCGGATTATTACGATGACAGGGCAGGCGGCTCTGCACCCGGGCGCACCGTCGTTGCGGAACTCTTCAACGTCAATGAGCTGCCGAAGGAGTGGGCCAGCAAGCTGCGTCCCAACTTTTTGCAACTTGCCGGCGCGCTCGACGAATTCTTCTGGATCCCGACGTTCAAACGCTCGTGGAAAGGAAAAAAGATGCTGGCCACCGTGATGTTCCGCGCTTTTACGGCGAAGCTGACCGGCAAGCATTGGGTGACGGCAGGTGCAGCGCTGCAGGGCCGCATGCTGAAGGCGGCCTTGCGGGAAAAAGTCGATATCCGGGTCAATTCCGCCGTGAAATCGTTCATCATGGAGGGCGATGCGGTCAAGGGCGTGGTGACCACCAAGAACGGCCGTGAATGGCGCGTGGGTGCGAAGCTTGGGGTGTTGGTTAACGCGGGCGGTTTCTCCCAGAACCAGGAAATGCGCGACAAATACCTCCCCAACACCTCGACCAAATGGACCGCGACGACCCCGGGAGATACCGGGGAGATGATCCGCGAGCTGATGTCTATGGGCGCTGCCACGGGTCAGCTTGATGAGATGGTCGGCAACCAGATGTCGATCCCGCCCGGGCGGGAGAATCTGAACGGAAATGGCTTGGAGTTGGGCGGCATCGGCGGCCAGATGGACCTGGCCAAACCGCATGCTATTTTGGTGGATCAATCCGGCGTGCGTTACATGAATGAAGGCGGCTCCTACATGGAGTTCTGCATGACCATGCGCCAGCACCACCTGAAAGTGCCGGCGATCCCGAGCTGGTGGATCATGGACCAGCAATTCATGGATACCTACATGTTCTGCGGCACGTTGCCTGGCTCGAAAAAGCCTAAGGAATGGTACGAATCGGGTTGGCTTAAAAAAGCCGATACGGTCGCCGAACTGGCGGCATTGTGCAAGCTTGACCCGGCCGTTCTGAAATCGACGCTGGACCGCTTCAATACCGACGTGCGGGCCGGCCGTGACACCGAATTCCATCGTGGCGATCGCGCTTATGACAAATGGCTGGGCGACGCCGTTGCGAAGGGTAATCCCACCCTTGGCACCTTGGAAAAAGGACCGTTCTATGCCGTGCCGATGGTGCCGGGCGATGTCGGCAGCTATGGCGGGGTTGTATGCGACACAAATGCCCGCGTGTTGAAGGAAGACGGCACGCCGATCCCGGGTCTTTATGCCACCGGTACGACAACGGCATCGGTAATGGGACGCTACTATCCCGGTGCCGGCTCCAGCATCGGTCCTTCCTTCACCTTTGGATATGTTGCCGCCAAGCATGCGGCCAATGCGGGCAATATTGCCGGTTAGCCCGCGGGCATGAACCGGTCCGCGTAGAATGCAAATCGCTGCCGCAGTGCAGTGAGGTCGATGCCGGTTTTATCGGCCTCATGCTGCCCATGTTTGTCGCGCGGCATGTTGCGGCGCCAGGCCTCCATCCGGCCGCGCGTCGCATCGGTAAAATCTTCGCCGAGAAACCGGTACAGATCAGCAATGACCGGCAGTGGGTCGGCCTGGAAAGCCGCGAAATGAATGTCGAAGAAGCGCTTCTGATTGCCGGCATCGCGAAAGGCGATGAGCCGCTGCATTCCCAGCTCCCACGTCTCGATATTGGTTTTTATAATCTGCTCGCGATTGGAATGCTCGGTAAAGCCGTGACTCATCTCCAGATACAGATCGGTGACGGAAGGGATCACTGCGGCGACGTCGCGATGGGTCATCCAATAATGCGCATCCGGAAACACCTTGTCTAAAGTGTCGATCCAAAGCATATGGCCAGGGTTTTTAATGCGCCATCGGTCAGGCGGGCAGCGCCATTGCAGCAGCTTCAACACGCGCTTCAGGTATTCATAGGTCGTCGTCAGGTCGGCTTCATAATTCAGCCATTGCACATAATCCGGCACATTGACCATCGATTGGAAGAGCTGAGATTTGAAGTCGTAGCCCATGATGAAATGGCATTCGATTGGTGCGGTGGCGGAGAGCGGCAACAGTGTCTGCATCTTCGGCATCATGCGGAACTGCATCTCCAGCTTCGCCGCTTCCCGGGCGATGCGCGGATCGTTTTGCTCGGTCGCCGTCTCGGGCGGCGGGCAAGGTTCGGAATTCTCCCAGGTGCGGATGCATCGCACCGCCGGATCTTCGGCCAGCATGCAGGCCAGCGCCGTGGAGCCTGTGCGCGGCAATCCAAGCCCGATCAGGGGCGCGATGATCTCCTGCGCATCGATCTCCGGATGCAGCCGGTACCAATGCTCGATTTCCAGCCGCCTGCAGAGCAGGTTGACGATCTGCCCATCGAACATTGCCCGGCCCTGATCGCTCAGCCGCGCCTGTCCATTCATTGCGGTCACCAGGACCTGCAATCCTTCGCGAAAACTGTCGGCGCCGAAATCGTCGAGCGAGGTGGCCGCACGCGCCTGCGCGAGCAGTGCCGAACCATAATCCATCGAAGCGTTTCCCATCCCGTTTATGATCGGCAAGCTTGGACCGCAGCTGCGCAGCGAATCAAGACAAGCCCCGCCGTTTATGGCCGGATTTCTTAAAGCTGCATTTAAATCCCGGATATATCGGTATAAGACATTGCAGTCATGGCAGCTCACATAGACGGGCGCGCTATCAGCGCACTCGAAAGCTTCGAGGTGGAAAACAGCCTGGTCTTCGAAGGCGGGCTGGTGGAAGTGCGCCGCTACGACTGGAAACTGCGCACCGAGGATTTATGGACCGGGGAGCATTATCTGCTGGACCTGCCGCTGTTCCGGCGCCCAGGTACCAGCCGGGCCGCCTATATGGATACCGGCGCCTGCGTCGGCCGTGACCTGCGGCGGATCATGTTCGTACCGCCGGGCCGGCTGGTGCGCTCGAGCTCCGGCGAAGGGCAGCACCGGGCAATGCTGTGCCTGCTGGACCGGCAAATGATCGAAGGCCTGCTGACCCAGCCCCCAAGCTGGAACGATGTCCGGCTGGCGGAAGGATTGAGCCTGAACTGCCCGGAAATCGAATGGCTATTGTCGAAAATTTACCGGGAATTGCGCGAAGGCGGTTTCGCGGCGCCGCTGATGGTGCAGCGGCTGGCCGGTGCGCTCGCCATCGCGCTGATCCGCCGTTTCGATCTGGATGTGGCGGCTCCGCGCCACGCCGGCGGGCTCGCCCCGCGCCAGCTCAGGCTTATCAACGAGCGGCTGCAATCGGATTTGCCACCGCCGGACCGCGCGGAGCTCGCCAGGATCTGCGGCATATCGGTGCGCCAGCTGGGCCGCGCGGTCAAAACCGAGACCGGGCTGACGGTTGCCAAGCTGGCTGAGCAGGCGGTGATGGAGCGGGCGCGGCGGCTATTGGCCGAGCGTAGCGCAAGCGTGGCGGAGGTGGCACTCAGCCTCGGCTTTTCCAGCGCCAGCACCTTCTCCCACGCCTTTCGGCGGGCAACGGGGATGCGGCCCGCCGAAGTACCGGCAGATCGCTAAAACGGCCAGCAACCGCAAATCCTGCCATAATAGGCCGCCCCGATGGGCCGCGTGATTGACGCTGCGGCGTGGCGGCAGAATAAGCCTTGCAATGCAGTAGACAAAACCGGCCCCGTTTGGCCGCAATGCGCACCCAGGAGGAAAAAATGGCAATTGATTTCAGCAATGGTCTTGATGCTGCGCGCGATTACGTTCTGACCGAACCGCCTGCAACGCCGGGAATGCGGGATGCGGTCAATATGTGGATCTGGGACGATCGCGGCGAAATCGGATTTCCCCGTGTGGCGGCTGAAGCGGTGGCCGAGCATTGGGACAGCAACGAGATGCACCTGAATCTCACCTTCCGGGACGGCCGCATTCTGCGCAATTGGGAAAACGGTGCGGCCCACGGCGTCAATGGCCCGAATGGACCGGGCAGCCTGTTTGGCGCCGGACCCATGCAATTCGAGACCATCGAACCCTACCGGCGCTACCGCACCAGCTTCAAAGGCACCGCGCTGGACACGAATTTTGCAAGCCTGGTCAAGGGTGATCCAGGCACCAAGCATGTCGCGCTAGAATATGAATTCGATTGCGAAACCGCTCTGCCGCTCTGGGAGCAGGGCACAATGTCGGAGGAAGCCCGGCGCCTGCTATCGCCCGATTCCATCGAGGGACAGTTCATGGGCGGCGACCGCTTCGAACAACTGATGCGGGTAACCGGCCATGTCAAAGTCGATGGTGTGGAGCATCCGTTTAACGGCGGCGGCCTGCGCGTCCGCCGCCAGGGCGTTCGCCGCTTTGCGGATTTCTGGGGCCATTGCTGGCAGACTGCCATATTTCCAAGCGGTCGCGGGTTTGGGTGCAATTCCTATCCGTCGCGTCCCGACGGCAAGCCGAGCTATAACGAAGGTTTTCTCTACCTGGGCAGCGGTGAGCTGATACCGGCCCGGGTGGTCGAGGCGCCGTGGCTGCGCCGGCTGGAATACAGCGGTCAGGATTTGAGCCTGGTTCTGGAATCCCGGCTGGGGCTGACGCGGATCCAGGGCGAGCTTGTGATGGCGGCGCCGACCCCGCCGACACCGCATTTTGCGGTCGCTTTATTGCAATCCATCGGCCGCTTCACCTGGGAAGGGGAGACCGCCTACGGCATGACTGAGCGCTCGTCGCTGGTGGCGCAGATGCAGGATTAGGCGGCATCGCCCGTGTGGTATTGCCGAGCGTTCGTTGACGGCCAGGGGCGCCAAATTTAAGATGCAGGCTGAACGGCAATTATGGGCGGAATTTGTAATGGCAGATGAATTGGGAACCGCCATTCGTGCGGCTGAGCAGAATCGCTGCGCGGCCATGCTGAGAAACGACGCGGCGGCGCTGGAAGCATTGCTGGACCCGCGTCTGTCCTTCAGCCACGCCACCGGCCAGGTCGACGACAAACCCGCCTACACGACCAAGATGGCCGCCGGCCGCATCACCTATCTGTCGATCACATGGAGCGACGAGCAGGTCATTGAACTCAAGCCCGGCGTAGCCCTCATGACAGGACGCATGACCTCGAACGTCACGGTCGAGGGCGCCCCGAAACAGCTCGACAACCGCGTACTCACGGTGTGGGTGTTGACCGGTGCGGAGTGGCGTCTTGCGGCGTTCCAACCCACGCCGCTGAAGGCCTGATCAACGGCATCGGACAAGTCGAAAATTCGTCCGGCAAAACAACAAAATTTAAAAGCGGAGGGCGGAATGGATCTTGGTCTCAAAGACGCGCATGTCGTGCTCATCGGCGCATCGCGCGGGATCGGCCGCGCGGCGGCGCGCAAATTTGCCGCCGAGGGCGCGAAGCTGGCGTTGATCGCGCGCAGCTTGAAGGGCCTCGAGAAGACCGCGACCCAATGCCGTGAAGCCGGCAGCCCGGAGGTTTTGACCTTCGCGGCGGACATGCTCTCCAGCATTGAGATCGACGCCGCCTTCGCCGCTATCGGCGCGGCCTGGGGCAGCGTCAACGTGCTGATCAACAACGCCGCCAATTCCGTCGGCACCCATGGCGTGTTTGAAAAATTCAAGGATGAAGCGGTTTATACCCAGGCCTATGACCTCATCGCACTGGGCTATGTGCGCACCACGCGTGCAGCGCTACCTTTGATGAAGCAGGCCGAATGGGGACGGATCGTTAACGTCTCCACCACCTCGACCGCCTCCGCCGGCCCCATGCTGCATGTCTACAACATGACCAAGGCGGCCATGGTTTCCATGAGCTATGCCAATGCCAAGGAATTTGCCCCGCACGGCATTCTGGTCAACGTGCTCTCGCCCGGCAGCATCATGGTGGAGGGTGGCAATTGGGGTGAGGTCATCAATTCCTATTTTGCCAAAACCGGCCTGGATCCGCTGAGCCCCTTCGATGCTTTGAAGATGCAGAACCAGATGTTCGGCGAGGGCGAAGGCGAGCTGGTCTGGATGAAGCGCATTGGCTATGTCGATGAATATGGCGCGGCGATCGCGTGGCTCGGCTCAAAAACCAACAGCTACATGACCGGCGCCAATATCAATGTCGATGGCGGCAGCAACTTTAAAAACTAAGCCTCTGCCTGGAGAGAGAACAATGACCGATGTCACCTGCGTCTTCGACGCCGATAACTATCTCGGCGAGACGCCCATCTGGTCGGCAGCCGAACAGGCGCTGTGGTGGGTCAATTGTGAAAAACCTGCCGCGCTCCATCGCTGGGCGCCGGCGACCGGCGCGCATGAAAGCTGGCCGATGCCAAGCCGGATCGGCGGCTTCGTGCCGAAGGCCGGCGGCGGTCTGCTGGTGGTTCTGGCCGACGGGCTCTATGATTTTGATGTCGGCAACGGTGGTTTGACCCTGCGTGTCAAATCCTGCCTGCCGGCGGAAATCAAGCTGCATGAATGCCATTGCGATCGCCGGGGAAGATTCTGGGTCGGCGGCTACGACCATCATTTCCCGGCCGACCGCAGCGCGGCGGGCGCATCATTCTACCGGCTGGATGGCGCAAATCTAACCCCGGTGATCGACCGCATCGCCGTGGCCAACGGGCTCGCTTTCAGCCCGGATGGACGGACGATGTACGCAGCAAGCTCGCCCAACCGGAAGGTGGAGGCTTTCGACCTGGATCCCGAAAGCGGCGCCGTCGCCAATCGCCGCAATTTCATCGAACTTGCCGCGGACGACAAAGGCCACATCGACGGCGCAACCGTGGATGCAGCCGGCGGCTATTGGCTGGCGGTGGTTGGCGTTGGCGAACTGCGGCGTTACCGGCCGGACGGCGCGCTCGACCGCGTTGTCTCGCTGCCCTTCTCGAATCCGACCAAACCGGCCTTCGGCGGGCCGGATCTGGGCACGCTCTACGTCACCTCCACGAAAATGATGATCAATCCGGAGATGCCCGGATTTGACGCCAATGGCGGCTTGTTCGCGTTGACACCGGGCGAGAAGGGCGTAGCTGAAATACCGCTTGCCGCAGGCTGACATATCGCCCCGGCGGCCTGTTGTACGCGGGTTTTGCCCTACGCGGCGTTTTATACCCAAGAAGCTGGGTCGTTTGCTTTGAGTTTGTCTTGACAGAGAAAATATAAAACCATGTTCCTCGCTCCCGATGGCGACGAAATAGAGATCACCAACGCCGCCGCTGATTTCATGGCGAATGCGATGCCGATCGAGCGGCTGCATGCGGCCGATTCCGCGGATATGAACGCCGCCCTGCGCCAGTCCGTGGCGGAAATGGGCTGGTTTGCGCTTACCTTGCCGGAAGCGGATGGCGGCAGCGGGCTTGGTCCGGTCGAGCATGCGCTGTTCTTTCGCGAGGTCGGCAGGATGTCCGGCCCGATCGATGTGCTGACGCAATGCCTGGCCGCGATGGTCGCCGATGATCCGCAGCTGCGCGCGGCTTTGCTGGCCGGTGAGCGGGCGGTGGCACTTGCGGTGCCGAGTGGCTCTGAGACGCGGCTGTTAGGCGCGCGCGATGCGGGGTGCGCGCTTGAGGTGACGCAAACCGGCGCCCGCCTCGTATCAATTGCCGGCGCGCAAACCGTTGAACGCCCCGCGCTGGCGCCCGCCTGCTCGATGCGGCTGTTGCCGCATTTGCCCGATGCGGTGCTGGCTACCGCAACCGGCGCGCATGTCTGGCAAATGGGCGAGCTCGGCACCGCCGCGATGCTGCTTGGCATCGCCGAGGCGGCGCTCGATCTGATTGTCGAATACGCCAAAATCCGCGAGACTTTTGGCCGCAAAATCGGCGCCTACCAGGCTGTGCGCCATCCTTGCGCGGATATGGCGTTGCGCGCCGAGACCGCGCGCTGCCAGCTCTGGTATGCGGCTGCGGCGCTGGCCGAGGGGCGCGAAGATGCGGGCACCCATCTCGATGCCGCCAAACATCTGTGCAACCAGGCGGCGTTGATGAATACCGACGCGGATATCCAGCTGCATGGCGGCATCGGCGTTACCGATGAGCATAACGCGCATCTGCTGCTGAAGCAGGCGATGCTGCTGGGTAAATTATTTGGCGGCAAGCGCGCGCTGCTGGGCCAATTGCTGACAGCCCAGGTGCAGGACTGATATGGACCTGAAATATTCAGACGCCGACCGTGAATTTCGCGCCAGGGCCCGCGCCTGGCTCGCCGTCAACGTCCCAACAGCGCCGCGCCCGGCGCACGGCCCCGCCTCCGCGCAGTTCGACCGCGACTGGCAGCGCAAAATGTATGAGCATGGCTGGGCCGGCGTTGCCTGGCCGAAGGAGTTCGGCGGCCTTGGCCTGTCTGGCCTGCAGCAGGTGATCTGGTATGAGGAACTCGGCCGCGCCCGGGCGCCGCATTACATCAACACCACCTATATCGCGCTGATGCATGCCGGGCCAACGCTGATTGCGCGCGGGACGCAATCGCAGAAATCATTTCATCTGCAACGCATCCTTTCCGGCGAATCGCTTTGGTGCCAGGGCTTCTCCGAACCCAATGCCGGCTCGGATCTGGCGGCGCTGAAAACCCGCGGCCGTGTGGAAGATGATGTCATCGTCGTCAACGGTTCAAAAATGTGGACCACCGATGCGATGCATGCCGACTACCAGGAACTGCTCATCCGCACGGATCCCGGCTCCGAGCGGCACAAGGGCCTCACCTGGCTGATCTGCGACATGAAACTGCCCGGCATCGACATCAAGCCGATCCGCACCATGCTGCAGGACGAGCATGTGAACATGGTGTTCTATGACGAGGTGCGGATCCCGAAGGCGAATGTGGTGGGCGAGATAAATGGCGGCTGGTCCACCGCACTCTCAACGCTTTCATTTGAGCGTGGCCTGGGCTTCATCGGCGATCAATTGGAGCTTTACGAACGGGTCAACCGCGTCATCGATTTGGCCGGTAAGACCCGGCTGGAGAGCGGCAAGCTCGCGATCGAGGATGACGGTATCGCGCAGAAACTGGCATCGCTGAAAGCCGACGCACTGGCCATCCGCGCGATGACGCTGGCACATATCACCGAGAGCGACCGCACCGGCCAACCGGGCCCGCAAGGCTCGCTGATGAAGCTGATCGTGACCGCCACGCATAAAAGCCTGTCTGAAACCGTGGGCGACATCATCGGCTGGGATTTTCTGGAATTCAACGGTGACCGCGCGGCCCATCCCTGGACCTATGATTATTTGTGGAGCTGGGTGTTCACCATCTCCGGCGGCACCAGCGAGATCCAGCGCGAGATCACCGCTGACAGATTGCTAGGGCTACCGAGGGCACGATGATGGAAAAACCGCTTACAATCGGATTTGCCGGCGCAAATGCGGAGCGTGGCTGGGCGCAGCTGGCGCATCTGCCCGCGATCAACGCGTTGACGGGGTTGCAGGTCGGCGCTGTGCTGAACCGTACGCCGGAATCGGCATCCGCCGCTGCTGCGATGTTCGGCACGGAAAAGGCCTACACCGATCCGGCAAAGCTGACCGGAGATCCTGATGTCGACATTGTTGCCGTCACGGTGCGGGTGCCGGAACACCGCGCCATCGTGCTGGCGGCGCTGGCCGCCGGCAAGCATGTCTATTGCGAATGGCCGCTCGGCCGCAATCTCGCCGAGGCGCAGGAGATGGCGGACGCCGCTCGCGCGGCCAAGGTGCATGTCGCCATCGGCACGCAAGGACCGCTGGCACCCGCCATTCGCCATGCGGCGCAACTGGTGCGCGCGGGTGCTATCGGCCGGCCGCTGAGTTTGCGTGTTGTCTCAGCTAGCGGCGGCTGGGGCCCGCGGATTTTCCCTGGTTATACGTATCTCGAAGACAAGCGGAACGGCGCCACCCTATCGGCCATTCCGGGCGGCCACACGCTTGCCGCCATCGAGGCGGTGGTTGGCGCCTATGCCGAGGTGGATGCGCGCAACACCGTTACGCGTGAGAATGTGCGGGTGATGGGCACGGATGAGCCGGTGCCCGAGCCTTGCGTCGACCACGTACTGGTCATCGGACGCCACGCTTCGGGCTGTGTCTCGTCGCTGGAAGTCGTCGGCGGCAGCGGCGATACGCCGTTTGTCTTTGAGCTTCGCGGCAGCAAGGGTACGCTCACCATCTCCGGCCATCACCCGGGTGGTTTTCAATGCGCGGCGCTGACCGTCACCACGAAACCGGCCTCGGCCGCCCAGCCGGAACCGGCCGCAGCCGGGCTAACGGCGGACCCGGTGAACGTGGCCGAGCTATGGGCGGCATTCGCCGCCGATATCCGCAATGGCACGCATCTTGTGCCTGATTTCGGCTTCGCCGTGCGGCTGCACCGCCTGCTCGATGCGATCGATACCGCAGGACAAACCGGTCAGCGCGTTAACCTAGGAGCGTGAAACGATGTCGAATGCGCTGCAACTGGTGCTCTCGAATCCCACTGAAGGCATGGAAGCCGAATTCAACGAATGGTACGGCGGCAGCCACATGCTGCATGGCGTGGAAACGCCAGGGGTAATTTCCGGCCAGCGCTTCAAGCGGGCACCCGGTCCCTGGCCGGCCGGTAAGCACGACTACATGGTCATCTGGGAGCTCGATAATCCAGCCTACACGCTTTCCGAACTGGCGAAGGTGAAAGGCACCGAGGCAATGCCGATCAGCCCAGCGATCAACATGGATACCGTGCAGCCGCCCACCATGTGGCGCCGTGCGGAAGCGCGCAGCGCCGCTCGCATCGCTGCCGACAGCGAAACTCGGCAGACGCTGATTTTTGCTCTCTACAATGCGGTTCCCCGTGCGGATGACGCATTCGCCAGCGCGCTGCTGCGCGGCGGGTTGATCGAACTTGCCGACCTGCCGGGGGTGATTTCGGCGCAGTATCTGACTTTGGCGGACGAGCAGATCCGCGGCAATTGCCGGAAATACACCCACGGGTTGCTGCTCGAATTGCAGGACGAGGAACAGGCAGTGCCGGCGCTTAAAGACGTGCTGGCCGCGCTGCCGCATGCCGATCCGGAAAAATGGATGGCGATCGTGTTCCGGCCCCTTGGCCGGCGCACCACCCGGCGTGATCTGGCGGCACTCGGAGATCACGATTGAGCTGGGGCACAAAGACGGATCCCAGCGGCTGGAGTATCCGCTGGTCTGATGAAGTCGCCGCCCGCTACCGCGCGGAAGGGCATTGGCGAGATGCGACACTGGTGGATGCCGCGCGCGCCGCGGTTGCGGAAGATGCGTCGCGCATTCTGCTGATCGAAGGCAGCAAACACCTTACCCGCGGCGAGGCCTGGGAACAGGCGCTGCGCCTGGCTGGGTTTTTCCTGCATCACGGGCTTAAACCCGGCGATGTCGTCGCCTTCCAGCTCCCCAACTGGATTGAAGCCGCTGTGCTGGCGCTGGCGGCGCGCATGATTGGCATTGTTATCAATCCCATCCCGCCGATCTACCGGGAATCTGAACTCGGCTATATTCTGGCAGATTGCGGCGCCAAAATGATTTTCGTGCCGGAGGTTTTTCGCAAGCATAACCATGCCGCCATGATCAAAGCTTTGCGCCCGGATTTGCCGGCACTCGCGCATGTGGTGGTGCTGCGCGGCAATGGCGAACTGACATGGGAGCAGGCACTTTCCGAAGCGCCAGCCTCAGAACTTCCAAAAGTAGACCCATCCGCGGTAATGATGGTGATGTACACCTCCGGCACCACCGGCAAGCCGAAAGGGGTGCTTCACACGCATTACGGTTTCGACCATCGGGTGCGCACCATGGGCGACGCCTGGAGTGTTGGCCCCGATGATGTGGTGTTCATGCCGTCCCCGGTCAGCCATATCACCGGCGCCTTCTGGGCCTTCGACATGCCCTGGGTCCGCGGCTCGCGCAGTGTGCTGATCGATGTCTGGGCAGCCGAGGACGGCATTCGCTGTATCGAGGAAAACCGCTGCACGGTCAGCGGCGGCGCCACACCGTTTTTGCAACAGCTTCTCGACATGTCGCGGGGCAAACCTGGCATGCTGTCTTCGCTGCGGCTGTTTTTCTGCGGCGGCACCACCGTCTCCCCGGATCTCGTTCGTCAGGCCAGTGAGACCTTTCCGAATTGCCTGTTCTTCCGCGCCTATGGCTCCACTGAAATGACCTGCGTAACCCTTGGCATCAGCAGCCGTGCGGAAGCCGAACTGGGCGCCGAAACGGACGGCGCTATCCTCTATCCAACCGAAGTCCGCATCGTCGATCCATCAAGCGAGGCCGATCTGCCGGATGGCGAGGAGGGCGAGATTCTGGCCCGCGGCCCCGGCCTGTTCGTGGGATATCTGCACCCCGCCGATAACGAAGGAAATTTCGAATCCGACGGCAGCTTCCGCATGGGTGATCTCGGCTGCCGCGTGCACGCGAACTACCTCGTTATTACCGGACGCAAGAAAGACATTATCATCCGCTCGGGCGAGAACATCAGCCCGAAGGAGGTTGAGGACCTGCTGTTTAATCACCCCGCCGTGGCGGAGGTGGCGATCGTCGCGATGCCGAGTGCCACGACCGGCGAGAAGGGCTGCGCCTTCATCATTCCGCGCGCCGGGCAGACGATCGACCTGGCCGAAATTCGCCGTTTCCTCGATGGCGCCGGTTTGGCACGGCAGAAATTTCCGGAGCATCTGGTGCTGGTCGATGACCTGCCGCGTGTGCCGTCCGGCAAGGTAAAAAAAGATATTCTGCGCATTCGCGCCCGCGAAATAGAAAAGGATGCCAAATGACAGAAGCATTGGTCCGCTACGAGGAGCCGGCGCCGCATGTGGCGCGCATCGTGCTGGCGCGGGCGGATAAGCACAACGCCATCAACCCGCAGATGATCTTCGAAGTCAACGACGCCTTTACGCGCGCACTCTACGACGACACCGTCAAGGTGATCATCCTTGCCGCAGATGGGCGCAATTTCTCGGCGGGGCATGATATCGCGGATTCGGTTGAGGATTATCAGGCCCGCGTGCAGGCGGAGAAAAACAGGGTCGGCCACTGGAGCGGCTTTCAGGAGCCGGGCACCCATGGCTGGTACGCCGCCGAGAAGGAAGCCTATCTCGAAACTGCGCGGCGTTGGCGCAATATTTCCAAACCGACAATCTGCGCCGTGCAGGGCAAATGCATCGCCGGCGCGCTGATCTTTGCCTGGGTTTGCGATATCATCATCGCCTCGAAAGAAGCAGTGTTCTCCGACCCGGTCGTCACCTTCGGCGTCTCCGGCATCGAATGGCTCGGCCACCCCTGGGAGCTTGGCGCACGCAAGGCAAAAGAATTTCTCTTCACCTCCGACACTTGGAGCGCAGATGAGGCGTGGCGGCTCGGCATGGTCAATCATGTTGTGGAGAAAGACAATCTCGCAGACTTCACGCTGGAGATGGCAAAGAAAATCGCGGCCAAGCCGAGTTTCGCGCTGAAGCTGGCCAAGGAAGCCGTGAACAAAACCCTCGACATCCAGGGCCAAGCGAACGCGATTGATTCCGCATTCTCCCTGCACCACCTGTGCCACTCACAAAACTTCCGCCTCTACGGCTGGGGCATGGACCCCACCAATGTCCCAAGCCTCGCCAACGTGCCGAAGAAGCCGGAGTGAAGGCCTTCTTTTTGTGAACAAAAAGAAGCAAAAAAACTTCACTGATCTGGACCGGAGTTGCTCGAAAACTCTGGCTTAATACCCTAGAGCCGTTGCAATCTCTCTTGCCGTTGCTTCAGCGCCGGCCAATGTCGGATGGAATTGGGCACCATCTTTTTTCTTCCAGCCATTCACCCAGGGTGACGGCGAACAGGCGTGATGATCGCGGGACAGCATTTCCATGTCGATAATCTCGGCGCCGCCCTCGCGGGCAATTTTACGGGTTATCTCGGCAAGTTCCGCCCCGACGTCACGCATCATCAAAGCCTCTGCTTCGCTGAGGCCCAATGCCGGGCAAGTCCCTTTTAACGGCAAAATGCTGGGATAGGTTACCGAAAATATCCGGGCGCGCGGCGCACGGCGGCGGACCTCCGTTAATGTCTCGCGCAAGTTCAACGAAAGCTCTGAAAATTTACGCTGCTCGGCAGGCATTGGGCCTTTCCAAACGCGGCGCAAAAACCAGCCGGCCACACTGTGCTGTTTACTTCCGGCCATCATGGCCAGATCACCCACATAGCGGACATCATTGCCGCCTGCCGTAAGCGTCACCACCTCCGTTTCAACAGACAACACGTCCAGCTGCGGGCCCTGAAAATATTGCCCTCCATGCAACACCTGCCGCATCGTGGCGCCCGAACAGCTCATATCAACAAGCCGCAATCCGGTCAGACGGGCGAGTTGCTGCGGATAGCCGTTAATGCTGCGCATGCATAAACACGGGCTCCCGGGCGCGCGTGGCCCGAGGCCAATGCCGGCGGCGAAGGAACTGCCCAACGCAACATATTGCGCATCCACCGCAGGCCGCCTCAACTTTTTCTCATGACTTTCATCGCTCCGCCCGCTGCCTCGATGCCGGCAATCGTTCCGCCATCGACCAGAATATCGGTGCCGGAAATATAACTGGCAGCAGGTGAGACAAGGAATGCGACAACCGATGCGATTTCTTCAGCCTTTCCTGTACGCCCGAGCGGCGTGACCGAAATCATTCTCTGCATCTCTGGCCCGGCCTTATCCTCCTGCCGCCCCATTTCGGTATCGATAATGCCCGGTGAGAGGGAAACGACGCGCGCACCCATTCTACCAAATGCCGGTGACATCGCCTTGGCGTAAAGCTGCACCGCGCGTTTGGAGAGCGGGTAGGCAGTTCGCGGGCTACGCAGCATCAGCCGGGCAAGTGGGGAGAGCTTGCCCTTGAGCAGTTTTCGGACCGTCCGATCGACGATCGGGCGGGCGAAAATCTGTCCGGAATTCGATGCGATCAGCACGGCTGTCCCGCCCAGCGCCATGCTTGGCAGCAGCGCCTCGACCAGCGTTTTCGTCGCCGTGAAATTGATCGCCAGAATGCGCCGGCCATCAGCCATGGTCGGGGAAACCCCAGCGGCATGCACCAGCGCGCCGATCCTGGCCGTTCAACAGCTTCGAGAATCCGGGCGGCGTAATCCGGAGCGGTAACATCGCCCGCTACAATGGCCGACTGCGTTTCGCCAAGCTCCGTTGCCAGCGCTGCGAGTGGCGTGGGATGCAGATCGCATAGCACCAGCCTCCATCCTTGCTGGGCAAAAATCCGCGCGACCGCCGAACCCATGCCACCGGCGGCGCCCGTAATAACCGCCAACTGATCCTGAACCATGCCCTGCACTCCTGAAAATCTATTAAGCGCGCATGTTCAGCATCGCCGCAAATCCACCGTCGACCGCAAGATCGACGCCGTTGATATAGCCGGAAACAGGGCTGTTCAGCAGCACCAGCGGCCATGCTTGCTCATGCGGCGCCGAACGCCGGCCGATCGGCTCCGCCACGGCATCGATCGCTGCCTGCGGTACGACCATTTCAATCTCGTCCAGCATCGGCGTTTGCACGGTGCCGGGGCTGGTGCAGTTGATGCGAATATCGCGTTTGATCAGAATGGCGGATTGCTGCATCGTCCAGACAATCAGCGCCTCTTTGCAAAAGCTGTAGGCGTTGCTGAATTTTTCACCGTGCTGTTCGAACCAGCGAATACCATCGTCAAATCCCGTCTGCGTCAGCAGGTCGTTAATTTCCGGCAGATGCTTGCGCCAACCCAGGCCGCCATTTGAAGACGTGCTGACGATGGCGCCGCCGGCCCGCATGCGCGGAAGAACCTGCTCAGTCAGGTAGCGGGTTCCCAGAAAATTCACCTTCAAAATTTCCATAGGCTTTCGGGTCGGCGCCAGCCCGGCGCAGTTGAACAGCGCATCCACCGGTCCGTCGAGGTTTGCAACGGCACTGTCGATGGAATCTGGGTCGCCGAGGTCGACGCCGGTGAAGCTGCCAAGCTTGAGATCACAGGCTTGATGGTCAAGCCCATGAACATCAGCGCCAAGCTCCAGCAGCAGCGCCGCCGCTGCGCGCCCAATGCCCGAAGCGCAGCCTGTGACCACGGCGCGCTTGCCGGTATAACCGATGATATCCGCCATATTCCTCGCCTTCTTTAGCCTGACTGATAAGCGTGATAACGGTCAGCTCTGTCGCGCGCAGTGACTTTATCACGCGGGCGATCAGGAAACGAAATTTTTGCACGCAATCTCGGCCAAAGCCCAGTAATGTCGCCGGTCAGGAACAAAAACAATCAATAGGAGGAGCGCATGGATAAGATACGTGAAGCCGCGGCGGCCGGCCGGCCGAGTTTTGGGAGTTGGATATCAATCGCAGACTCCGTCGCCGTCGAAGTGCTCGGCAAGGCGGGTTTCGACTGGGTGATCCTTGATTGCCAGCACGGCGCGGTCACGATGGATGACGCCCTGCATCTTCTCCAGGCGCTCGATTTGAACGGCACCCCGGGGTTGGTCCGCGTCGGTTGGAATGATCCAATGCAGATCATGCGGGCGCTCGATCTGGGCGCCGCCGGGGTTATTGTGCCGATGGTCTCAACGCCGGAACAGGCGCGCATCGCCGCACAGGCCACCCGCTACCCGCCGCGTGGCATCCGTTCTTTCGGACCGGTGCGCAATTATTACGCCGCGTCCGGAGAAAAGCGCGAGCCGCTCTGCTTCGTGATGATCGAAACCGCAGAGGCGCTGGAAAACCTGGATGCCATCACCGCAACGCCTGGTGTCGATGGCCTGTTCGTCGGGCCTGTGGACTTGGCGCTTTCGCTCGGCCTGGGCCCAGCGTTGGTGATGCCGGAGCAAGTGCTGGCGGCAATCGACGATGTCATTGCCACCGCCAAGCAGCACGGCAAGATTTCCGGCGTTGCGACGCTTGGCGCGGCAAACGCGGAAGCGCTGGTTAGAAAGGGCATGCAGTTTCTGACCATCAGCAGCGATATCGGACTGCTGCGCCGTGGCGCTGCGGCCGATCTCGCACAAGCGCGAAGTTGGCTGGAGCAAAAATAAAATCGAGGCTGATCGCTTCGAACGTCAGCCCTTCTTGCCGATCGTGCCGATGTGCCGCTTGTAACCCTCGATATAATCGGGCGCCAGCATCAGCGCGCTGTTGGCCATGCGTTCCACATTTCGCGCCATGTCCAGGCCGACGTCGTAAGCCATTTCGATGGCGAGTTTGGCGGTGCCCATCTGTTCGCCGTTGTTGCCTGCCAGATGGCGGCAGAATTCCAGAACGCGTTCCTGAAATCCTGCCTCCGGCCACACCTCATGCACAAGCCCCATGATGAGCGCCTTGTTGGCGTCGGCGATCACATTGCCCATCACCAGATAGCGCGCCCAATGCGTGCCGACGATGCGGGTGAGGCGGCTGACCCCGTTGGAGGCCGGCAACACACCGAATTTTCCTTCTGGAAAACTGTAGCGCGCATTTTCCGAGGCGAGACGAAAATCGCAGGAGAGCGATATCTCCAACCCGCCGCCGACGCATGTCCCCTGATGGGCAACGACGATGGGTTTCTCGATATGCTCCATCTCGTCATAAATGCGGTGCATGCCGTTCAACCCCAGCCGATGCGTCTCGCGTATCACTGAGCCGGTATCAGGGAACGTGCCATCGCCACCGGCTTCGCGCAGATCGGCGCCGGCCGAGAAATAGCGGCCGGATGAGCGGATCAGCAGCACTTTCAGTGCCGGCGTGTCGCGAAATCTATGCAGCGCCGGCTCGAAAATTTCCAATACCTGGCGGCTGATGGCATTCAACTTCTCCGGCCGATTGAGGCTGGCGATGAGAATCGGGCCATCTTCCTCAATCAGCATATGTGCTGCGCTGGTCATAATTTTTCCATCAGGCCCGGGTACGCGGCAGGTTGAGCGCCCGCTCGGCCACCATGCTGCGATGCACCTCGCTGGTGCCGCCGTAGATGGTGGTGCCTTGCGCGTGGCGATAGGAAAGATTGATATAGGCGGCCGGCCCGTCATCAGTGAACAGCGATTCCGGCGCCAGCAGATCGAGCAGATCGGCCGCATCCGTACGGAAGCGCTCGGATGAAAATAGTTTCGACATCGATCCCTGGCCGCGATGCGGTTTGCGCTCGACGCTGGACCAGAGCGAATAATAGTTGATCACCTCGGTCACGACATTTCCGGCGAATACTTTCGCCAGCCGCGCGGCAATTTTCGGATCCTCGATCATCGCCTGTCCGTTGCGGTTGGTCTCGCGGCAAAAAACTTCCGCCTCGTGCAGCATATGGCGCTGCGATTTGATCCAGCTCGCGCCATGCTCCATCTCCAGGCTCGCGGACATTACCTTGACGCCGCCATTCACCGCGCCCAGCCGGTAGCTGTCGGGAATATGCACGCCGTCATAGAAGGTGATGTTCGTGCGCTCATCCTGAAACGTATAAACCGGCTGAATTTCGATGCCCTTGGCCTTCAACGGCACAATGAACATCGTCAGGCCCTTGTGCTTGGCCACATCCGGATCGGTCCGTGTCAGCATCAGGACGTAATCGGCAATATTGGCGCCGGAAGTGAACATCTTCTGACCGTCGATGCGCCAGCCATTGCCCTCCGGCGTCGCCCGGGTTTTGGCGTTGAATACGTCGGAGCCGGAGGCGGGTTCGCTGAAGCCGAGGCTGCATATGGCCTCGCCGGCGACAATGCGGCTGAGCACTTCAGATTTCAGCTCGTCGGATCCGAAGGCGCGGATAATCGCGCCGACCATTTGCGTGGTGCCGGCGGCATGGCTGGACCAGTTGTAATCCTCCCACACACCCATTGCAGCGCTGGTGGCGTAGGGGCTGGCGCCACGGCCGCCGTTCTCCTTTGCCCAGGAAGGAAACAGCAGCCCTGCTTGCGCCAGTTTCTGATGCACCCCGGGGTCGTGGCCGGCGAAGGAATAATGCGCTTTGGCGCGCAGTTCCGGTGTCAGCGTTTCCTTGAAGAAAGCGTCCACCTCGGCAGCCAGCACGCGCGCCTCCTCGCCGAGATCGAAATTAATCGAGACCTCGCCGGCATCCGGCAAGGGCGCGGGCGCATTCGCATACAGCCGCTGACCGCCTTCGTTGAGCAGCAGCGCCGGGTCGCCATGCACCAGCGGCCAGGCCTTGGCGCGCAGGTTATACAGGTGGATGTCGTATTCGGTGGTTAATCCGTAGCCGCCGAATGTGTGGAGCGCCTGCGCGACGGACCGGCCAGCAGCGCCCGCCGCCCACCATAAGGCGAGCGGTATTTCCGCTGCGGCATCCGTCGCCCCGTCGGCAATGTCGCGAACGGTTTTCCAAAGGAAATGTCTGCCACCCAAAGTCTCGACATAAAGATCGGCAAGCGGGTGGGAAATGCCCTGATAGGTGCCAATCAGCTGGCCGAACTGAACGCGTTCGCTGGCATAAGCGGCGGCGAGCCGGATCGACTCCAGGCCAAGGCCGGCAAGGGCTGCAGCCGTCAGCAATTTCCATTCCTCCAGCCCTTTTGCAAAAGCATCGGTGGCATTGCCTTCCAGTCTGCGCCGGTCGGCGCCGCTATCCAGCCGGATGGCGGCGATCGGCGTGCCGGCCAGGTTGGATTTGGCCTGCGTTTCATGCGGCGCGGGCGTAACCAGGAAAATACTGCCGGCGTCGCGTACGAGAACGAAATCCGCCACGGCGCCGCCGGCGACAATCTGCACCGGTGCAGCGGCATCCTGCAGCGCGATGGTGACAATTTTGGTGCCGGACAGAACTGCTTCCAGCAAAGCGTCCTCCCTCGCGGCGGCCAGGATTTGCGCGGCGATGATTGCTTCCGCGAGCGGCCCGGAAGCAAGGGTGCGGCCGGCCTCTTCCATGAAGAGGATCGCGTCGAACAGGCCAAGCCCGCTGCCGCCCGCCGCCTCCGGCACGCGCATGCCAAAGCAGCCCATTTCCGCCAGGCCGCGCCAAAGTGCTGCGTCATGGCCCAACGGCAGGGCTGCGCGCACGCGCACCATGCTGCTGTGCTCATCAAGGAAGCGCGCGAATGTCTCGGCAATCATGGTCTGGTCTTCAGAAGGTTCGAAATTCATCTATTTTTCCTATACGGTGCCAACACCGGTGACGGGTGAACCCACGGCGCCCGGCAGTCTGAGCGGCGGCGCGGTGAATAAAAAGCGCGAGCGGTGATTTGCGCGCAGCCAGTCAGCGAGCGCGCTCAGCAGAAACATCTCGCCCAGCGGTATGCCGAGTTTGAAAAGGCAGAGATTATGCAACGGGATTCGCGTGCCATGCGGTGCGGCGAAGGTTGCGTCCGGCAGCAGTTCGACCGCCTCGTTATCCGAAACCAGCGCCGCGGCGCCGCAGTCATCGATAAAGTGCAGCAGCCGGTCATCGGTGCCGTCGAGCCCGCTGCAGCGGTGCTGCTCGAACGGATAGGCCGGGTCGGCATGATGCGCGAGCAGAGCGCGGTCAAAACCGGTGCGCAGGCAGAGGATGTCGCCCGCCTCCACGACAACGCGATCGGCTTCCATGATGCGCATGAGCCGATCATAGCCAACGGCGATATGCTCGAGTCCGACATGGGCATGCAGATCGATCATCACACCACGGCCCTGTAAGCCCGTTTCGGCCATGCGTTCTATGCCTAGCGCGCGGGCGCCAAAAGGACCGGGCACTGGGGTACGGTCATTCAGATAGTCGTAAGGTCCGACAATTTCTTCGCAGGCGCGGAAGCCGTTGTAATAGGTCGCGCGCAATTTTCCGTCACCGAAAGCGTCATGCTGGCAGCCGATATGGCACAGCGAGTCCCACTGGGTGGAATATTGCAGGCTCATCGTTACGCGATCATCGCAGACAATGTCGGTTTGGCCGGGATTTACTTTTGCCATTGGGTAGTTGAAGGCCGGATCCTCGCCGCGCATGGAGAAGGACAGGACCGGCGGGAAGCGGCGAGGGTTCAATACGGCGCGCGGTATGTCCAGCGGCAGTGACAGGCAGAAAGCGATCCCTTCCCGGACTTCCGCGGCAGCCGCGCGGCGGCGTTCCGGAGTAATGAGGTTCAATCGGCCGATCTGGTCGTCTGCACCGAAATCACCCCAATTCGCGCCGGCCGGGCGTTGTGTCCAGCGTCGGCTGCTATCTCCTTGCTGTTCTTGGCCGATCTGTTGGCCCATCGGGCTTCTCCTTGGTTTAGCGGCAAGACAATAGGGTTTGAAATTGCGACGGCCGCAGACCCGCCGGCCCGGTATCGTCGCCGCGATGGCTGGGAGGTTTGATTTCTCCTGCGCCTACTCGCTGGCGCCATGCGCGTGCATCGCGGCGATGCGGCGGGCCTGGCGCAGATGCGGGGCATCCAGCATTATGCCATCCAATGCCAAAGTTCCGGCGCCCGGATTGGCCTCAAACAGCGCGATGATCTTCAACGCCCGCTCCACCTCCACCGGTGCCGGCGTGAAGGCGGCGTTGATTGTCGCGACCTGCCCGGGATGGATTGCCATCATGCCGGTAAAGCCGTCCCGGCGTCCGCACTCGGCATAGCGCCGCAAGCCGTCGAGATCGCGGAAATCGGGGTAGACGGTTTCGATCGCAGGCACGCCGGCGGCTGCCGCGCCGGCGAGGCATAGGCTGCGGGCGAGTTCATAGAGCGGCGTAAAACAGCCGCCGGCGCGCGGCGTGGCAGCGCCAACGGCGGCGGACAGATCCTCGGCCCCCCAGGTAATGCCAGCCAGTCGTGCGGTTACGCCGGCATAGCTGTGCAGATTGAACACGGAAAGCGGGGTTTCGGTGGCGATCGGCAGGATGGAAATTTCTCTCTGAAGGCCAACGCGCGCCTCGCCGTCAGCCAGCAAAGCCGCGACGGCTTTAACCTCAGCCCCGGAATCCGGCTTTGGCAGGACGATCCCGGCCGGCCCCGCGGCGATCACGGCGGCGAGATCGGCCTGCGCCAGGCCGGTGCTCAAAGGATTGATCCGAACCCAAAGCGCCGCGCCGCTTGCGCCGAATTCCGTCAGAAAAGCGGCGGTCTCAGCGCGTGCCGCCGGCTTGCGGTCGGCCGCAACGGAGTCCTCCAGATCGAGGATCAGGATGTCGGCCCCGGCGCCCAGCGCCTTGCGCATTTTCGCCGGGCTATCACCCGGAACGAACAGCCAGGAGCGGGCGCTCACGCGGCGGGCCGGCGCTGCAGGAGTGCGGTCCGGGTACAGCTACAAACCAGTTCATTGCGCTGATTAATGGCCCGGTGCGCGAAGGTGACAATCCCGGCCGCAGAGCGGGATTGACTGCTCCGGAGTGCGACAATTTCGGTCTCGACGCGAAGCGTGTCGCCGATAAAGACCGGGTTCGGCATTTTGACGCCGTCATAGCCGAGATTGGCGATCAGCACCCCTTCGGTCGTGTCCTCAACCGAGATGCCGATCATCAATGCAAAGGTGAACAAGCCGTTTACCACAATCCGCCCAAACTCGGTGCCGGCGGCGTATTCCGCGTCGAGATGCAAGGGCTGGGTGTTATGGGTCAGCGTGCTCAGCAGCAGATTATCGGTTTCCGTTACGGTCCGCCGCAGCCGATGCGCGATGGCATCGCCGACTTCCCATGCCTCGAAATAACGCCCCGCCATTGCGCCAATGCCAATCGATAAGTTTCTTATATGCGAAGATAGACCAAGGCCGGGCATTGGCAAGCGACATCGTCCAGGCGATCACCACCTGTCCCCATCATCGGACGGCAATAACTGGGTATAATGCTGGCTATCAGACCCATAAATCAGGAGTAAATCCCATGGCACTGTACGTAACCCTGCATCTGCACAACGTTCCGAGCGAAAAAATCCAGGATTACGCTGCATGGTTCGACGGTTCGCATAGGGAAAGCCTGGCCCGGCTGAGAGGATTCTTAAAATCCGACCGCTTCGAGGTCACCAAAGAGCAGATCATGTCGGAAATTCCCCAGCCCTGGTGGTATATGAGCGTGTATGAATTCGATCTGCCGGATGCCAAAATTGATTTACCGGCGCTGGGGCCGCTGATTGCAGAAGCGCGCGATGCAGGGCTGATCGCCGATGACGACACCGAGCGGTTGTTTAGTTATGAGGCCACCGGCCCTTGGAAGGCGGGCCCGAACTGGCAGCAGGACAAACCGCTTTCCGGCATCAGCGTTATTTTGGCGAATTATACCCCCGGCCGCTTCCGGGAATATGAGGAATGGTACGAGAATGTGCACAGCGTTGAAGTAATCAACGTGCCCGGACATGTCGGCATGATCCGCGGCCGGCTGGCCGACATCCAGATCGAGCCGCGGCGCTATTGCCCGGGCGACCAGCTGGTGATGACCGCGCAGCAGACCGACGACCTGAAGTTCACCATTGGCGATTTCGGCGCCCGGGCGATGGGCGTCTCACCCAGCGGGATCGCCATGCAGCCGCGTTCTTCCGCCGGTTCATTGGCGCGCACCGTGCATTACTTCCGGAAAATCAGCGGCTCCGAATTCTGGCCGGGGGGCGTTGCCTATGCCGGGGATTTGTCGGCGTATCCCGGCAAAGCCTAGCCTCAGCTTGGCGCCAGGCTGGTCGCCGCCAACATTGACCCTACACGGGTGCGGGCGAATTCCGTTTCTGCAAGCCGTTCAGGAACGCCCGCTCATAGGCTTCCGCCATAACGTCCAGCGTAAATCTTCGGGCAAGCTCCCGGCCGCGCTCGGCAATGGCGCAGCGCAGAGCGTTATTCTCAAGCAGGGACAGCGCGCCGCGTGCAAGATGCTCGGTTGTCAGCGGAACGATCCGCGCATCAACGCCATCGGTCAGGAAATCACCGCCATATCCGGTATTGGTGGTGACCGCTGCTAGGCCGAAGAGCTGGGCCTCCAGCAAAGCCAGCCCGAATCCTTCAGAAATTGAAGGAAAGAGGAATATTGCCGCCTCGTTATACAACCGGGCCTGCTCCTCGCGGGTGAGGAAACCTGAAGCCCGGATGGCGTCGCGATCTTCCGGTGCAAAAAACGGCCTCAATTCCTCCACGGTCATGCCGGTGCCGCCGATGACCAATTCCAGCTTCGGGAAACTTTGCCGGATCCTGCGAAAGACGCCAGGCAGATAAAAGCTGCCCTTACGAGCACCCCATGATGACATCGTAATGAGTTTATCGGCCGGCCGCGAATTTATCGGAGAAATAACCTCGGATAACGAGATCAGACTCTGCTCGACAGCGGGTTGAATTAACGTAACCGCCGCGCCTTTTGCGAGCTTCGATTCCACGTAGGCAAGGTCGCGGACATTTTGAACAACACATAGATCGGATTGGGCAATGCCCGCCATGTCCCATTTATGGGGCGCCGAGCCCCACACATAACGGAACATCAAACTCACCCTCTGATGTTCAAGTTCGGCCTCAGTAATGCTCGCAATCCGGTCGTAAATTGTAAGACCGTGAAAATGCGTTACCAGCAGCGGTCGTTTTGCCTGCTGCTTCAATTCACGATAAAGCGACCATGCCATCCCATTTGATGCCATGATCACGTCGTAACTGGCGAGGTCCTCCCGCTCAGCCCGGCGTTTAATCAGGCCGGGCAGAAGCAGCCGCGTTGCGACCGTCTTGAGTAGTTTTTGCCTGGGAAGGTTCATGTCTTCCAGGTGAAGGCAGTCCACTTGATGGCCCCTGGCCGCCAATCCTTTGCTCAACATATGATAGATAGATGATGCGCCGCCATCGGGGTTATTGCTGGAGTGGGATAGAAATAGAATCTTCACTTCATTTGTCCATCAAGGCGCGTTGTCGTCATATTGCACGGCAAACTCGATCCCCCGAAGTGACAGCTTGTACGATCCCCAGCAATGTATAACCCGATATGAGGTAAGTAAATAATCCGTCGTTTTGCTGGATAAATGCTGCTGCCCATCTCCTTGGCGAAGCATGCCCTTGCGCCGGAGCCTAAAAGCCCCGCAGCGCCGCATAGGCCTCGAACGGCTCGCGCCGGGTACGCAGGCGGTTGATCGGCTGGGTCCGGTCGGCGTAGCCAAGGGCCATGCCTGAAAACAACATCAGATTGTCCGGCAGATCCAATGCCTCTGCGACCGTTTGCGGGTAAAGCGCCCAATATTCCTGCGCGCAGGTATCAAGCCCCCGCTCGACCGCCAGAAGCATCACGGTTTGCATGAACATGCCGACATCCGACCACTGCGGCGCCCCGAGTCCGCGGTCGATACAGAAGAACAGGCCGATGGGCGCGCCGAAGAATTCGGCGTTGCGCGCCAGCTGGCGCAGACGCGCCGGCTTGTCCTCGCGCGGGATTCCGAGCGTTGCGTAAAGATCCTCGCCGCAGACGAACCGGCGGCTTCGGTAGGGGTCATGCAGGCCGGGCGGATAAACGTCATATTCCGGTTTTTCGGGCGCCGTGCCGGCGGCTGTTTGCTTTAGCGCCCGTAGCGGCGCGCCGGCCAAAGCATACACCCGCCAGGGTTGCAAATTGCCGCCCGATGGCGTTCCGCGATGCGCCAGCTCCAATATCTCTCGAATGACGGCCTCCGGTACAGATTTTTCAGTAAAGGCGCGGATGGAGGTGCGGTGTTGGCAAGCGGCGGAAACGTTCATGATCGACTCCCGGAGATTGGGAAATTTCTACGCCGGAGGATACTGGATCGCCAAATCAGACCTCGGGCCGGCGCCGGTTTTCAAATAAAGGCTTTGCCGCCCGGCGGTTCGTGTTAAACCGGCGGCTCGAAAAAAGAACAAACGTTCCGGAGGGAGCGATCCGGCAGGAGATGCATTGAGCCAGCAAAACCTTGTCCCGGGCGACAAATGGCCGGTTATGTCGGTAGCACAGGCCCATGCCGTACTCACGGCGACCGGCTCGCGTTTTGAAATCGCGCAAGCAGATGTTCTCGGCACGCGCATGCGTGTGTGGACCAAGGTGCCACCGACACTGGCTGCCTGTTTGAAGCCGCCGCCGCGTTCGGCCAACGCGAATTTTTGGTGTATGAACAGGAACGGATAACCTATGAAGCCTTCCGCCTAGCGGCGATCACGCTTGCCCATCGGCTGCGGCAAGACGGCGTGGCCAAGGGTGACCGCGTTGCGATCATCATGCGCAACCTTCCGGAATGGCCGGTGGCGTTTTATGGCGCCGTGCTCGCAGGCGCCATCGCCACGCCGCTCAATGGCTGGTGGACGGGCGCCGAGCTGGAATATGGCCTCACCCATTTGGGCGCCAGGATCGCAATCACCGATGCGCGAGGATTCGAGCGTATCCAGCCGCATCTAGAAAACTGCCCGGATTTGCAGCGCGCATTTGTCACCCGGGGCGAAGGGTTAACGGTGGAACCGTGCATAAATTCCTTGGAAGCGGTTATCGGTCGCCCTGCCGCGTGGCCTGACTTGCCGCAGGCGCCACCGCCGCCAGTGTCATTCGATCCCGATGACGAGGCAGCCATTCTTTATACTTCCGGCACGTCTGGCCGCCCCAAGGGCGCGGTTCTCACACATCGCAACTTCGTCTCCAACATCGCCGCGGCGGCCTTGCCCGCGATGCGCAATATCATCCGCGCCGGTTCACCACTCCCCGATCCGGCAACGCTGCCGCCGCGGGTAAATCTGATTGCTATTCCCTTTTTCCACGCCGCCGGGCTGATCGGGCAATTTGTCATCGGGTTAAGCGGCGGCGCGCGCGTGGTGATGATGGAGCGCTGGGATGTCGCCGAGGCGGCAATGCTGATCGAGCGCGAGCGTGTTACCGCGGCCGGCGGCGTCCCTACGATTGCGTGGCAGCTGGTCGAATACGCGGCGCAGTCGAAGCGCGATTTCTCCAGCCTCGAAACCCTGATGTATGGCGGCGCGCCCGCGGCGCCCGAACTGGTCCACAAGATTGGCCAGGTTTTTCCCCATGCCTCGCCAGGCTGCGGATGGGGCATGACCGAGACAGCCGCCACGTTCGCAATGGTGGGCCGCGAATATCAAACCCACGCCGCCAGTTCCGGGCCGGTGACGCCGGTCTCTGAACTGCAGATTCGTGACCCCGAAGATGGCCGCACAATCCTGCCGGCGGACAGCATCGGTGAGTTATGGGCCCGCGGGCCGCAGGTGATCAAAGGTTATTGGAGGGCGCCGCAAGCCACCGCCGATGCCATCGTCGAAGGCTGGTTGCGGACCGGCGACCTCCGGCGTTCTGGACGCGGAAGGCTTCGTCACGCTGGTTGATCGCAGCAAGGACATGCTGATCCGCGGCGGCGAGAACATCTACTGCCTGGAGGTCGAGAACGCCCTGTACGCGCATCCCGATGTGATTGATGCGGCTTTGGTCGGCGTTCCGCACCGGACACTGGGCGAGGAGCCGGTGGCGGTCGTTCAGCTGCGGCCGGGCTCGGCTGCCACGGAGGAGGCATTGCGCCAGGTGGTACGCGATCGCCTCGCGGCGTTCAAAGTGCCGGTCAGTGTCAGCTTCCGGCATGCGCCGCTGCCGCGCAGTGCCACCGGCAAGGTTTTAAAGAGCGAGCTGCGTGCGCAACTGCTGCAGGTAATCGAAAAAGCCCCGGAATAACGGGATCTATGACAGCGGCTGATCCGTGTGTTACGCTTCGCGAAACCTCGGCCGGCTTTCATTTTCCGAGGGTTTTGCTGAGAGGTTCGTGATATCGTGGCAACGAACAGCTGGACGCTGAGCAGCCCCGGTTCGGTCCGGAAACACAATGAAGATAATCTGCTGAGCCGGCCGGACCTCGGTCTATGGGTGGTGGCGGACGGCGCCGGCGGCCACCATGCCGGCGAACTGGCATCCGGCATGATCGTCGAACGTCTGAGCCGCCTCGCCGGTGATTTCTCGTTGACTGCAATGGTTGAGCGGGTGCGCGAGGTGCTGCACGGCGTCCACGCGCAGCTGCGCTCCGACGCGCAAGCCAGGGGTAGCGAGGTTGTTATCGCCTCGACCTTCGTGGCGCTTATCATCCGGGGCGATGCGTTCATTTGCCTTTGGGCGGGCGATTCCAGGGCCTATTTGCTGCGGCAAAGCGAACTCCGCCAGATCACGAAAGATCATAGTCTGGTGCAGGAACTGATCGATCTCGGCAAACTGACGGCGGCGGATGCAGAGCGCCATCCGCATGCGAATGTGATCACCCGTGCCGTGGGCGCCGATTCCGATGGGCTGGAGCTGGACCAGCTCGGCGGTGAGATCGCACCGGGAGACCGTTTTCTGCTCTGCAGCGACGGCCTGAGCAAGACCCTTGATCTGAACGAAATCGCCGGGCTTCTGAATGCGACGGAAAATTCCTCACCCCCGCAGCGGCTGATCGATGCGGCGCTCGCGCGCCGGGCGCGGGATAACGTAACGGCGATTGTTGTCGAAGTGACCGGCGCATAGATGCCTGAAACCCTTGGCAAGTATGATTTGCTGCAAATCCTCGGCAAAGGGGCGATGGGCGTCGTCTATGAGGGGTTCGATCCGATCATCGGCCGCCGTCTGGCGATTAAAACCGTTCGCATTCCGGATGCCGAAGACGTTGAAGCGCAGGATGAACTGGCCCGGTTCAAGCGCGAGGCGCAGGCTGCGGGGCGCCTCAGCCACCCGAACATCGTCAGCGTGTTCGACTACGGTGAAACGCCGGACATGGCCTATATCGTGATGGAATTCGTCGACGGCACCACCTTGAAACACGTGCTCGATCGTAACGAACGGTTCGAGTTGTCCGAAATCATCCGGCTCATGCACGGCCTGCTCGCCGGGTTGCATTACAGCCATGGGCACGGCGTGGTGCATCGCGATATCAAGCCCGCCAATATCATGCTGGCGGAATCGGGTGAGATTAAAATTGCGGATTTCGGGATCGCCCGGATCGAGAGCAGCAGCCTGACTCAGGCAGGGACCGTGATGGGCACGCCGAGTTATATGTCGCCGGAACAATTCATCGGCCAGATCGTGGACAGCCGCACTGATATCTATTCCGCCGGCGTCTTGCTCTATCAATTGCTGACCGGTGAAAAGCCGTTTGCAGGCGGGCTTACCGCGGTCATGCATAAAGTGCTCAACGTTGAACCACCGCCGCCGTCCGCGCTCTCGGTGACAGTTCCGCAAGCCCTGGACGGGGTGGTGCGCAAAGCCATGGCCAAACGCCCGTCCGAACGTTTCGCCTCAGCCGCTGAATTTGACTCAGCCTTGCAGGCAGCATTCGAAAACAGGGCCTATATAAAGATTTGTTCGCAGGCGAGCCTTCTTGCCGATGAGAATGCGACCCAGGTGATCAGTGCCCGCTCGATCGCGGCGGCAAAAATCGAGTCCGCCAGGACTCTCCCCGTTGCCTACGCGCCGCAACCCGGGCCGGTGGCCGTGCCGCCGGTTGCCATAGCTTTACGAAAACCCGTCTGGCTATGGGGGCTCGGCGCGCTGATCGTCGCGGGCGCCATCGCCTTTCTGATATGCTGTGTCCGTATGTTTCCGGCGATGCTGCCGGTCACGCTGCGAATGGCGCTGTCAGGCGAGGCACCGTCGAGGATGGCCGCGCAGCGCAACAGTATATTGCAATCGAACCTAGGCACGCTGCCTTGCAGCCTGATCACCGCCACCAGTGCAAGTGATAATTCTTATATCACCGGCCTGATCGGCACCGGCGCGCCACAGGCAGCATTTACGACAGCAATCAACGCACTCCCTGCGAACATCAAACCACAATCCGTCGTGCAGACAATTGATGCCCGGTTTTGCAGCATCCTTGATGTCGTCCGTCCCTATAATGCTTTTCGGGACCTGCCAGGCACGCAGCTTGTCCTCCGGCTGGCCGGTGGATCGGCGGTTCTGCATGCCGGCCAGCTGATTACCGTAAAAGAAAAAATGCCGGCCTATTCCGGCTATTTGCAGACCGATTATTTTCTAAACAACGGCGACGTCTTTCACCTCTACCCCACGCATTCCGATCCGCTCCGCGCTCAACCCGGCGGATCGACCAGAACGATTGGCGACCCCACGAAGGGCGGCGGCAGCTGGCCGGTCGGCGCGCCATTCGGCACGAATCTGATTCTCTCGACCGTGACTGCATCGCCGCTGTTTCCGGCGCTGCGCCCGCAGAACGAGACGGCAAGCGACTACCTTCCGGCCCTGCGCCAGGCGCTGCAAACCGCGACCTCCGCCGGCCGCAGCTCCGAGGTGGCGGCGGTGCCGGTTGTCACCGCGCCGTAGCCGTCGACGATCCACGTCGGCGCTCATTCGAAGGTAATGAGCATTACCGAAAAATCGTCCTCGAGGGGTCCGGGGCGCGACGCGGTCCGCACCGCGCGATACAGCCGCTGCGGTTCATCGAGGCCGGGGACCGGCGGTTGCAGGATAATTTTCGCCAGGTCTTCCATGCCCCATTGCTGACCCTCGCCTGTGACGATTTCAAAAGCGCCGTCGCTGAAGACAAAGAGTTTTGCGCCCGCCGGCAATTCGCACGCGCCGCTCGTCCATTGACCGGAGGGCAGCATGCCGATCGCCGGGCCACGCTGCCATAACGGCGCCGGGTCCGGTGCCCCGGGGGTTAGCAAAAGTGACGCGTGGTGACCGGCGGCGCAGTACCGCAACTGCCGGCTCGGCAAATGATAGGAGAAATACCACAGGGTCAGCATCAGATCGTTATGTTCCTCCATTGGGAACATACTGTTTACGCCTGCCGCAACCTGTGCCGGGTTCTGAAAATCCACCCCCGGCAAGGCATGCCGGCGCAATGCGTTCGCGACGTTCGCCGCGTGCATCGCAGCGCCTATTCCGTGACCGGATACGTCCAGCAGAAATCCCGTAAAAGCCTCGACGTTCAGGAAGTGATATCCGAACGCATCGCCGCCCAGCCTGGCGGAAGGCATAAAGCACCATTGCACCTGAACCGGCCCGGTTGCGATTGGTTGCGGCAGGATCGCCCGAACATACGCCTCGGCCCGCTGCAAATCCGCCGATAGCTCAGCCTCCTCGGCGACTTCACGCGAGTCCCGGCGTTCATAGCGGATCGGATAAGATCCCAAAGCAAATTGCGCGCCGCTCAATAGCCGGGTCGGCCGCTCGATCTCTTTACCATTGACACGTGTGCCGTTGGTCGAGCCAAGATCGGTCAGGATGACGTAGTCGCCGCTGATCTCAACGCGGCAGTGCCGGCGTGAGACCTCCGGGCTGGCAATCGTTATTTCCGCCGGAGCCGTCCGGCCGATCGTGCATCCGGCCGCCGGTATCGGCCGCCGCACAGGCTGTCCGTTCTCGGTATAGCTCAGGAAATGCCCAAATTTAATCACCGGACGCGCGATCATGCTGCGGCCCACAACGGTCCTATCGCTATCGTCTTCCTTCGGATCCATTTCTCTTTATCTACGGCTTTCGAGCAAATTACGACACCGGCATCGGAATGTCATAGGATAATTGTTCGTGGCTGGACGCGGCTGGCTTGTACCATTAGGGACGCTCTGGCAACATTGCGCATTCATCGGCTCGAAAACAGGCCAAACAGCGGAGCGCGGGATGCCCATTATTATTGAAGATCTTCCGAACGGCATTACAAAAGTTTTGCTGAGCGGCCGGATCGATGTTGCCGGATCCGCCGAAATCGATATGCCGATGAGCGTCATGGGCGGTAGCCGCCAGGCCGTAATTGTTGATCTCTCAGGCGTCAGTTTCATTGCCTCGCTTGGCCTGCGAAGCATTGTACTCGGCGGCAAATCCGTGATGCGAAAAGGTGGAACGCTGGTCTTGTTGTCGCCGCAGCCGGCGGTGGAAGAGGTGATCACCGTGAGCGGCATCGACGAATTATTCCCGATTTTCCGGGATGAAGCAGCGGCAATCGCCGCGGTTACCCCCGCCGGCTAAGCCGGGATGGCAAGACCGGATCAGGCGCCGGAGGAATTGCGGATCACGAGCGCAGTGGACGAACTTGCGCGTCTTTATCCATGGCTGGACGCCGCCGCAAACCGTCTTTCCCTGAACCCGAATATGCTCCAGGCAATGCATGTGGCGCTTGAGGAAGCGGTGATGAACGTGGCGATGCATGGTTACCCCGCCGGAGAGGCCGGCGAAATCATTGTTCAATTGCAGGTTGAGGCGAATGCGGCGGTTTTGCGGGTGGAAGACCAAGGGCCGCGGTTTGATCCGGTTGCCGCGCCTGAGAACGCCGGTCCGGATCAAGCCACGCCGGGCGGCCACGGAATCAAATTATTGCGGCATTTCTGCAAGGATATTTCCTATGCGAGGCGCGCTGACAGAAATTTCCTAACCCTGCGTTTTCCGTTCAAAAACGCCTGAGAAGCGACCACGGGTTCCGCGGAGGCTCAAAACCATCCGTCGAGAAATCGCTCGAACAGATCAGCAGCGACCTGAAGCATCAGTTGAGAAATTCTGTCTCCGCCGTTTTCCACATGGTAGCACAGCGCCCAGCCCAGCTCGAGCAATACCGCACGGCATCGCACAAGTTCGATCTCCTGGCCGGGCTGTATCGCGTTGGCGAAGGCCGGCAGGCGGCCGGCATATATCCGCATCACCTCGGCGCCAAATGCTTTTGCGGCGGGTGGCGCGTTTACCGCCATGCTGAAATGAATCAGCAGGATGGTCGGCGCCTGCTGCCGCACGCCAAACTCAGCCAGTTCCGCGATCCAATGGTCAATCTGTCCCCGCGTGGGATGCGGCGCCGGCAATTGTTCAATCAGACGCCGCAGGCCGGCCAGATATTCATCAGAAATAGCCTGCAGAATCTCGTTTTTATCGCGGAAATGCGTATACAGCGTGGAGCGCGGGATGCCGCCGGACAAGGCGATCTCCTCGATGGTTGCCGCATCGAAACCCTGCGTCAGAAAAACCTCTCTTGCCGCCTGGCAAATGCGCGCCCTGGTTTTTTCGCTGCGCGGCGATCGCACCGGCGCAATCGTCAGATCATCCCGCGGCATGGAGGAGCCCCGCACTCAAAAAAACGCGAATAGCCGCAGCTCCACGCTGGCGCGCGGCGTGCCGGTGCCGGGGCAGTCCGGCAGCTTGAACGCGCCGTGCAGGCACCCCAAAGGCGCGCCATCGTCGCTGTCGCAATTCTTGAACAGGATCGCGGCAGTTGGCGGGCATCCTGCAATTCCACGTCGTAGCTGCGCAAATCCTGGGTAATCAGGCTGCGATCGTCATTGCTCCAGATGCCGCCGTCGGTGGTGTCGGCGGCAAAATTCAGCGATGCTTTGATGGCGGACCGGCGTGAGATCACATTCATGGTTCTCTCCTCAAATTGCGGTCTTTAAGCAGGCACCGCATCTGCCGGCGCCCGTGCCGTTTCCAGAAAATCCGTGGGATCGGGTTGCTGCAGCCAGGCCCAGTAATCCACCAGATACCAGGGCATGTTCGCGGTCACCTTGCCGCTTGAATTTTTAAAATAGTTTCCGGCATGGGTGGTCGCGGTAACGAAACTCGCCATTTCCGCCTGCATCCGATCGTCATATTCGCGGTATCTGTCTTCCAGAACTTCAAGCGAACCGCAGCCGGCCTCCGTCATCATTTTAAGGCACAGAACGATGTAGCGGGCCTGGATTTCCGCCAGCCAGATCAGGTTGCCGTTGAAGCCGAAATTGGTGCCCGGCCCGTACATGATAAAGAAATTCGGAAAATGCGGCACGGTGACGCCAAGATAGGCCGCCGCGTCCTCGCCCCAATAATCCTTGAGCGCGATACCGCCCTTGCCGGTTATGTTCAACGTGCCGATGAAATTCTGTACCTGAAAACCGGTGGCCAGCACGGCGATGTCGATTTCATGATGCCGGCCGTCGCCATCGACGATGCCGGTTTCATCAAAACGCGTGATGCCATTGGTGATCAGTTCCACATTCGGTTGAACGAGCGCATCGAAAAACGCGCCGCTGCCGATGCAGGGGCGCTTGGAAAACGGCGGATGATCGGGGATCACGCGCGCGTAAATATCCGGCCGCGTGGCCAGCCGCTGCCGGACCTGCGCCGAAATGCCGTCGCGGATCGCTTTATTGGTGGCACTGACGGAGAGCCCGTCCTGCGGCCAGGCAGGATCGGTCTTGATATGCGCGTTGGTGAGGTCGCTGTGCCAGTGAAACACCTTGGCGCGCAGCCAGCCGGAGAAATAGGGCAAATGGGTAAACGCCCATTGCTCGATAGCGGTGATTTCACGCTCATAATTGGGATTAATGGCGCACCAGTTGGCGGTCCGCTGGAAAACGCTCAGATGCCCGGCGGAACGCGCAAGCTCCGGGATGGCCTGGATCGCCGTCGCGCCATTGCCGATGACGGCAATGCGCTTGCCCGTGGTGTCCAGCCCTTCCGGCCAGCGCGCCGTGTGGAAAAGCTTGCCCGCAAATTTTTCCATCCCCTCGATGCCGGGTTCGGCAGGAATATTCAGCAATCCGACCGCCGAGATCAGGATCGCGGCACTCGCTTGCTCGATGCCGCCATCGGCACGGCTCAGCGTGACCTGCCACAGCCGCGCGGCTTCGTCGTAGCGCGCCGCGATCACCTTGGTGTTGAGCTCGACATTTCCGCGCAGGCCGAAGCGGTCGACGCAATGTTCGAAATACGCCTTCAGCTCGGGCTGCATCGAATACAGGTTCGGCCAGGGATAATCCTGCGTCGAATTGAACGAATAGGCGTGGCTGCCGATATCCACGCGGCAGCCGGGATAGCGGTTTTCATGCCAGGTCCCGCCCACCCCGTCATTCTTTTCGATGATCCGGAACGGAATCTTGGCCGCCTTCAACCTGTAGGCCATGGCGATGCCCGACATGCCGGCGCCGATGATCAGAACATCGAGCGGAGCGGCGTCTTTCGCCTTCGCATAGTCCCAGCCGATGGCGCGCGCGTCCCCCCAATAGCCCATGTCTTCCAGGATCGGCTGGAAATATTTTGCCGGCACCGGAGCCCCCACGAGAAAATTGATCATTTCGCTGAGCTCGGCTTCGCTGGGCTGAAAAGGAGGCGGGCACCCGGCGTCACGCCATTGCCGCATCGCCGCTAATGCCCGAGCCCGCAGCTCCGCTGCAATATCGCCCGGGATCTGGCCCGAAAAATCGCCGCCCATGCCGGACGGTTTGGTCGGAAGACCGCGGATGATGCCAAGATCACCGGTCATATGCACGACCGAGAGTAACATCGGCAGCAGGCCCAGCTCCGCCGCCACGGCCGCCAGGAATGTGTCATCCTCGGTGATTTTGATCTTGGCTTGGTTCGCGCCCTCAAAATGCATTTTGATTTGATTCCCGGACATTATTGCCTTTCCATATCGCGAATCTGGACGCAGTGTCCATATTCGGTCGCCGCTGCCGGGCCGGCTCGTTTAACGCCAGTGTAACGCGAGAAGCGGAATTTTCGGAACGGTTTCATGTAGTTAGCCCGGCCGACATGTTGTTATGCCAAAAAAACCTCTGTATGAGAGATTACGGGAAGTTTAGTCGGGGAGGGGCATGGAGCAGCGTGTGATGCGGCGGGCAACGCGCGATTTGCGACCGCGGCGTTTGGCTGCTTGCCGGCAGCTATGCCGCGCATCGGCGCAGGCCTTGCTACCCTTTATATTTCCCGGCAATAGCGGCAATCTCGGTGGCTGATTTCGCTGCAACCATCTGGATCCGCGCCAGCGCCATGCTACCGGTTTTGGCCCTGGCCGGCTGCATGGTCGGGCCCAATTTTACCACCCCTTCGACCAAGACCCAGCCGCAATATTCGGCCGGTGCCGGGGTACAGGCCAACGCGGCGGCAAATGCCCTATGGTGGCAGAATTTCAACGATCCGATTCTCGATCGGCTCATCCAGCTCGGTTACCAGAATAATCTTTCGTTACAGGTTGCCGGATTGCGGGTACTGCAGGCCCGGGCGCAGTTGGCGGCCGCCGTGGGTGAACTCTACCCGCAGCAGCAGGCAATCACCGGCGGCTATGAATATGAGCGCCAAAGTCGCGCCTCGCCATCCAATATCGGTGGCAGCGAGACCTACCTGAATGTCGCCCAGCTGGGTTTGACCGCCAGCTGGGAAATTGATTTCTGGGGCAAGTACCGCCGCGCCGTGCAGGCGAATGACGACAATTTTCTGGGCTCGATCCAGGCCTATGACGCAGCACTTGTCAGCCTGACCTCCAGCATCGCGCAAAACTATATCAGCATCCGAACGCTGCAGGCGCAGATTGCGGTCGCGAATGCGAACATCAAGGCGCAGAGCGAGAGCCTGCGCATCGCCACCGTGCAATATAATGCCGGGCAGACCAGTCAGCTGGATGTAAGCCAGGCACAAACGCAGCTCGGGATTACCCAGGCCAGCCTGCCGCCTTTGCAGGCCCAGCTGGACGCGCAACAGGACGCGCTGGCTGTGCTGCTGGGCACCACGCCCGACACAGTTGCACCACTGATCGCCGGCGGCGCCGGCATTCCGCAGGCGCCGGCGACCGTGGCGGTCGGCATACCGAAAGATCTGCTGCGCCAGCGGCCGGACGTGCTGCAGGCAGAGCTGGCGGCTGCCGCGCAATCGGCCGAGCTCGGCGTTGCAAAAGCGCAATTATATCCGGCCCTGTCGCTCAGCGGCTCCTTTGGCTATGAGTCAAGCAATGCCCCCGGTGCATCCCTCGGCAATTTGTTCCAATGGTCCAGCCGCGCCGTCACGCTCGGCCCTTCGCTGCAAATCCCGATTTTCAATTACGGCCAGCTGACCAACCAGGTGCGCGCCCAGGATGCGGTGTTCGAGCAATCGATCATCACCTATCAGAACACGGTCCTGCAGGCCCAGCAGGAAGTGCAAGACGCCATCAATAATTTGTTGCAAGCGCAGAACACCGTCACTGCCTTGACGGGCGCCAACACATCCGCCGTGCAATCCACCAAACTTGCGATGATCCGCTACGTTGATGGCCAGAGCGATTACACCACGGTTTTGAGCGCCGAGCAGGCGCAGTTGCAGGTTCAGAATTCGCTCGCTGAAGCGCAAGGCAATGTGCCGCTGAGCCTGGTGGCGCTTTACAGCGCCTTGGGCGGCGGCTGGCAGATCGCCCAAAACAACGATGTCGTGCCGGCAAATATCGAAGCGGATATGCGCGCCCGCACCAATTGGGGCGGCCTGCTGGCGGCCGCCGCCCATGCCGCCCCAACCAATCATTCCGCTCAGGTGAAACAGACCTATGTGCCAACATGGTGATAAGAATGCGAAATAAACATCGCCTAGCGCTGCTCAGTCTTCTGGGGCTGGCAGCACTTACCGGCTGTGGCAAAGGCAATACCTATAAAGCGCCGCCGCCGCCGCCGGTGGTCACCAGCAAACCGGTGTCCATGCCGATGACGACCTATCTGCAGGTTACCGGCAACACGGTGGCGGTGAATTCCGTCAGCCTGGTGGCCCGGGTCTCCGGCTATCTGGACCAGGTCAATTATATCGACGGCACCGTTGTCAAAAAAAATACCAATCTATTCGTGATTGAACCGGAGCCCTACGAAGCGAAACTTCAGCAGGCGCAAGCCGCGGTCGCGCAGGCGCAGGCGCAGGTGATCTATGCGCAGTCGCAATATGACCGGCAGCTCGACATGATCAAGCAAAATGCAACCTCAACGGCTTCGGTGGAGCAATGGCTTTCGCAGCGCGACGAGGCGCAGGCGGAAGTACTGCAAGCCATCGCCAATGAAAAAATAGCCCAGATCAATTACGGCTATACCACCGTGCTCGCACCTTTCGACGGCCGGGTCAGCCGCCACCTTGTCGATCCAGGCAATCTGGTCGGCAACGGCGTCGCGACCCAATTAGCCTCCATTGACCAGCTCAATCCCATTTATGTCTATTTCAACGTCAATGAACTGGCCCTTCTACAGGTCCGCGCCGCACTGAAGGCCCATGGCCGCAACCCCAACGATGTCAAAGGTGCTGCGATCGCGGTCGGCCTGCAATCGGAGACGAATTACCCGCATCCCGGCAAAATCGATTATGTCGCGAACGGTCTGGATTCCACCACCGGCACCATCGAAGTCCGCGCTGTGCTCGATAATCCGGATGACACATTGCTCCCGGGATTATTCGTGCACGCGCAAATTCCGCTCGGGCCGCCGGTGACTGAGCTCGCCTTGCCGGATTCAGCCGTGCAGAGCGATCAGGCCGGTTCCTATGTCTATGTGGTCGACGCCAAAAACGTCGTCTCGCAGGCCCGGATTCAAACCGGTGTTGATAATGCCGGCATGATCGCCATCACCAGCGGTTTGCAGCCCACCGACCAGGTGATCATCGACGGCCTGCAAAGTGCTGCACCCGGGGTGACGGTGGCGCCGACGGAACAAGACATCACAGCTCCAAAAACCCCCGGTTAAATAAGCGATGATCTCTAAATTCTTCATCGAGCGGCCGGTTCTTGCCTATGTGATTTCGGTCATCTTCGTGCTGATGGGCTTGGTCGCCATCGGCACACTGCCGATTTCGGAATATCCGCAAATTGTCCCGCCAACGATCCAGGTCACCACAAGCTATCCTGGCGCCGACGCAAAAACCCTTGTCAATACTGTCGCCTTGCCGATCGAACAGCAGGTCAATGGTGTTGAGGGCATGCTGTATATGCAGTCCACCAGTACTGGCTCCGGCGCTTATACGCTGATCGTCACCTTCGCGGTCGGCACTGACCTCAATTTCGCGCAGGTCCTGGTGCAGAACCGCGTCTCGGCGGCACTCGCGAAATTGCCGTCGGCAGTGCAGGCGCAAGGCGTGGTGGTGCAGCAAAAATCCACCTCGGTATTGCAATTCGTCACGCTGACCTCGCCCGACCATCGCTATAACGGATTATTTCTCAACAACTACGCCATCATCAACATGGAAAATACGCTGGCGCGGCTGCCCGGGGTCGGCAATGTGCTGGTCTTTGGCACCGGCGAATACGCCATGCGCATCTGGCTCGATCCTGCAAAAATGCAGGCGTTTGGCCTTAATACTTCCGACGTTTTGAATACGCTCCGTGATCAGAACGTCGCGGTTCCCGCCGGCCAGATCGGCGCGCCGCCGGTATCGGGTTCGCAACCCTTCCAGTTGACGGTCAATGTCCCCGGACTGTTGACCGATACCAGCCAGTTCAGCGATATCATCATCAAATCCGCTACCGCCTCCAGCTCGGATGGCGGCGTGCCGGCCGGCCGCGTGGTCCGCATCCGCGATGTCGGAAGGGTCGAGCTTGGCTCGGCCAACTATAGCATGCTGGCGAATTTGAACGGCTCGCCATCGGCCTCCATCGGCATTTATCAGTTGCCGGGCGCCAATGCGCTCACCGTGGCGGCTGAGGTGCGCAAAACCGTCGCCCAAATGTCGAAATCCTTTCCGCCTGGCATCGCCTATGCAATCCCGTTTGACAACACGGTCTTCGTCTCCGCCTCGATCGACGAGGTTTACAAAACCCTGTTCGAAGCCGGCATTCTGGTGCTCATCGTCATCCTGCTATTTCTGCAGAGTTTCCGCGCCACGCTGGTCCCGGCCACCACCATTCCCGTCACCATCATCGGCGCCTTTGCCGCCATGGCGGCGCTGGGCTTTTCGATCAACCTGCTCACCATGTTCGGCCTGGTGCTGGCCATCGGCATCGTCGTCGATGACGCGATCGTGGTGGTCGAAGGTGTCACCCATAAGATGGAGGTCGGTGGCCTCGATTCGAAAAAAGGCGCCATCGCCGCAATGCGCGAACTTACCAGCCCGATCATCGGCATCACATTGGTCCTGATGTCGGTCTTTATTCCGGCCGGCTTCATGCCGGGCATTACCGGCCAGATGTATTCGCAATTCGCGCTGGTCATCGCCTCGACGGCGCTAATCAGCGCCGTGAGCGCGCTTACCCTGAGCCCGACGCAGTGCTCGATATTCCTTAAATTGCCTGACCCAAACAAGAAGAAAAACATCGTCTTCCGGGGCTTCGACCGTCTGTATTATCCCTTGGAAGCGGCCTATGTCCGATTGATCGGCCGCATGGTGAAACGCGCGGCGCTGATGGTCTTTTGCGGCTTGCTGCTGATTTCCCTGGCCATTTACGGCCTGACCCGAATTCCCACCGGCTTCGTGCCGATCGAGGACCAGGGCTATCTGATGATGAGCGTGCAGCTGCCGGATTCCGCAACCATCGGCCGGACCAACCAGGTGCTCGCCGACCTGCGCGAGAAAATTGCAAAAGTTCCCGGCGTTGCCAACCAGATTACGATCAGCGGCGTCTCGCTGCTGGACAATAGCGCCAGTCTCGCCAATGCCGGCGTGATCTACGTGATCTTAAAGCCCTGGGGCGTGCGGGGCAGCAAGGAAAGCCTCCTGCCGCTCTATGAAAAATTCAACAAAATCGCCGCAGCCGACACCGGCGCCAAAATCCTGGTGGTCGTGCCGCCGCCGATTCCGGGCCTGGGTTCCTCGGGCGGCTTCCAGGGGGTGGTCGAATTGCAGGATGGCAGTTTCGATTATACCAAATTGCAGCAGGTCTCCGACCTCGTAGACCGGGACGGCAATGCGCAGAGCGAACTCAAGAATCTCTTCTCGACCTATCGCGCCCAGGCGCCGCAGATGCTCGCCAGTATCGACACGACCAAGGCGCGCAGCCTCGGCGTTTCCGTCTCCGATGTCTACGACACGCTGCAAACCTATCTTGGTTCTTCCTATGTCAATCTTTTCACCAAATATGGCCAGGTGTTTCCGGTCTATGTTCAGGCTGATGCCGATGCCCGGATGAACCCGGAATCGCTTTCGAATTATTTCATCCGCAACGATCAGGGCACAATGGTGCCGTTTGGCACCTTGGCGCAGCTCAAGCCGGATTTCGGGCCGCCGATTATTACCCTCTACAACACCTATCCCGCTGCCATCATCAATGGCTCATCGAACGCCGGCTTTAGCTCCGGCCAGGCGATTTCGGTGATGGAGAGTATGCTGAGCCATATCCTTCCCGCCGGCTTCGGCTTTGAATGGACCGGCACCGCCTATCAGGAGAAACTTGCCGGCGGCGCTACCTCGCTTATTTTCGGGCTCTCGCTGCTGTTGGTCTACCTGGTGCTGGCTGGCCAGTATGAAAGCTGGATCATTCCGATCAGCGTCTTGCTGGCAGTGCCTTTGGCTTTGCTTGGCACGGTGGCGGCGCTGACCGCGCTTGGCATCGCGAATAATATTTACACCCAGATCGGCCTGGTGCTGCTGATCGCACTCGCCGCCAAAAACGCCATCCTGGTGGTTGAAGTCGCGCGCGAGCAGCGCGAGGAAGGCAAAACCATTCTGGAAGCGGCGGTGGCAGCGGCGCAAACCCGGTTCCGCCCGATCCTGATGACGTCTTTTGCCTTCATCCTGGGCGTGATGCCGCTGGTATTTGCCACCGGCGCCGGCGCCAACTCCCGCAAATCCATCGGCATCGCAGTCGCCAGCGGCATGCTTGCCTCGACATGTATTGCCGTTGTCTTTGTGCCTTCATTCTACGTCGTGCTGCAGCGGCTCAACGAACGCCGCAAGCCAAAAAAACGCGAGGCTGAGGCAGCGAACACCTGAACGGCTGAGGAAGAAGTTTGAAGTGCAGGCTGCGCATCTATTAATTTTTCTAAGCGGCCTGCTCGCCATCATCAGCATCTGGGCAGGCGCCTTTGCCGCGCGCTTCAAAGCGCCGCTGCTGCTGGTTTTCTTGTTTCTGGGAATGGCTGCCGGCGAGGACGGGGCCGGAATTCCCTTCAGCGATAATGGCACGACCTATCTCCTGGGCAGCCTGGCACTGGCGATTATTCTGTTCGAAGGCGGTCTGAAAACGCGCCGGGCCGTGGTGAAACTGGCAATCCTGCCGTCCATCAGCCTCGCAACCCTGGGCGTGTTCATCACCGCGGCAGCAATTGCCGCGGCCGCCCATATGTTTGGGCTTCCCTGGGCGCAGGGAGTCTTGCTCGGCGCGGCAGTTGCGCCGACCGATGCCGCGGCGGTCGCCACGCTGATGAAGCAAAGCGGAATCAAACTGCCGGATCGGGTGGCCGGGATATTGGAGCTGGAATCCGGCTTGAACGATCCGGTTTCGGTCGTGCTGATGGTCCTGGGCGTGGAGCTGGTGCTGCATCCGGGCGCATTCACCCTAAGCCATGCGATATTGCTGACCTGCCGCGAATTGCTGGGCGGCGGCGTGATCGGTGTGGGTGGCGGCTATTTGCTGGTATGGCTGCTGCGCCGGCTGAAGGCGGATCCGGGAATTTATCCGGTGCTCGCGTTCGGCGGCGCGATGGCAATCTTCGGTGGGGCGCAATGCCTGGAGACCAGCGGGTTCCTGGCGGTGTATCTCGCCGGTTTCATCGTCAATGACCGGCCCCATGAGAACACCGCCATGGTCGAACAGTTTTTCGACGCCTTCTCCTGGGCGGCTCAAATCGGGCTATTCCTCCTGCTGGGCCTGCTGGTCACGCCGCATGAATTATTCGCCTTGATAACATCCGCCATGGTTGTTTCGGCATTTCTGATCGTCGTCGCGCGGCCGCTTGCGACGCTGATCTGCCTGGCGCCGTTTCGTGTGCCACTACCGCAGATCGGTTTCATTTCCTGGGTTGGCTTGCGCGGCGCCGTGCCGATCTACCTGACCTTGATTCCCGTATTGTCCGGACTGCCCCGCAGCGTGGCGTTGTTCGATCTGGTTTTCGTTGTGGTCGTGATGTCGCTGGTGGTGCAGGGCTGGACGCTTGGCTGGGCGGCGCGGCTATTGGGCTTTAAGTGAGCGTTACCCGTTAGAAAGACGCAACAAGTCACTTTTAAACCGGGCGCATCAGGGATAAACCCGGTTCGGCGGCAAGGCCATTTTGAATTACATTCCGTTACAACAACAAAGGGACCGATCATGCGTTTCGTAAAACCAATTTTCAAGAATCTGGGCGTCGTCGCCGTTGCGGCATGTTTGACGCTATCGTTCGGCAACAGCGTTCAGTCCGCCGTGGCGGCTACGGCATCCAACATCGTGCCCTCCAGCGTTGCTGTTTTCTTTCAGGCAACGATCAAGTCGATCGATACGTCGACGCGTGCAGTCACCCTGGTCGGCCCAACGGGTGAAACCGAGACCGTCGTTGCAGGCCCCGCGGTGCGGCTTGAATTGTGGAAGGCCGGCGATACGGTCAATGTGAAATATTATCGCTCCGTGGCATTTGTCGTCTCGACCCCTGGTGAACCGGTTCCGCAAAACCAGGTTGATGCGGTTGCGGCGCGCCCAGTGCATGCGCCGGGCGGCGTTGTCGTTAAGCAAACGGTGATCACCGGTACCGTCGTTGGGATCGATCTCACGGCTTACACGGTTGAGCTGGTCAACCCGTCGGGCGGCCAGATCGTGACGGTTGAAGTCACCGATCCGGTCCGCCGCGCCCATCTCTCGATGCTCAAGGTCGGTGACAGGATCACTGCGGTGATCAGCGAGGCGCTGGCCGTCACCATGTCGCCGCCCGCCAAGTAAAAACCTCCGGCGTTCGCGAAAACCCTGGGTCGGATCAAAAGCCGATCCAGGGCGCTAATCCCGGCATAATTGACGTGCGGACGCGCTGCCTGTTCTGTTCGCGGGCGGTAAGCCCGCAGCGACAGGAGCCAGGATTTTGGATACCAATCTACTTCGCGCCTTTATCGTGGTTGCGCAAAATCTCAATTTCACGCGCGCCGCCGAGCAGCTTGGCACCACGCAGCCTTTGCTCAGCCGGGCGATGAAGCGCCTTGAAGACATCATCGGCGAAGAACTTTTCGACCGGCAAAAGCGCCAGATATCCTTAACCCCCTCCGGCGCTACCTTGCTCGAGGAAGCGCCCGCAATTCTCGACCGCGAAGGTTTCGCATTGCGCCGGGCGCAGATGGCAGGGCGCGGCGCACCGCAAACATTACGCATCGGCTACGGCAACACCATGTGGGCGCAAATGCTGTACCGGGGCATCCGCGCCTTCCGCGCCGTGCATCCGGAATTTCATCTGGACTTTCGCCTGATGGCCCCTGCCGAGCAGGCCGAGGCGCTCCGCTGCGGTGAAATAGACGCCGGCATCATGGGCACCAGCAAATGCGACCGGCGTGACCTTGTTTGGCGGGTGATCGGGCGCGAGCCCTATATATTGGCGCTCCCATCGGATTGGCCGGTGCTGAAGGACGAACCGGTCGACCTCGCCATGTTCCGGGACCAGCCGTTTCTGCTCGCCGATCCCATCCGCGCCCCGGACGTGCACGCCGCCTGCCTGGCCTGCTGCAAAGCCGCCGGCTTCGAGCCGCGGATCGTCAAATTCATCCAGGACCCGGCGGAATTGCGTTTTCTTGTCGCGGCAGGGATGGGCGCCGGTTTCGTTTTTGCCTCCGGCCTGCAGACCCGATTGGAAGGCATAGTGTTCATGCCGATGTCGGCGCTGCAGCCGGAAAGCTATATGGAAATGCATTTGATCTGGCGCGATCGCCTGCTTCCGGCCGGCCTGCGCGCCTTCATCGATTGCATGTCCGCCGAGACCTTCATCACGGAAATCGTGAAAAGCGAGGGCGGGTTTGCGGTGGATTGGCGCCGGACCAGTAGCGAATCGCTCGCTTCGGTCTGAACTATGCAGAATTAACATGATAACACCCTGATTCATTGCTTTTTTCGTATCGCTGACCGTGCGAGAGCTAAGCGTCCGTTTCATAAATTGGCGCAGTAAAGCCGCCAGGAGGAACAAAATGCTTACTGAAGAGCAAAACCGGTTGCTGACCGAGGTCGAGGGCGACGCTCCGCTGGGTCACATGATGCGCGAGCGCTACTGGATTCCCTGCGCCCGCAGTGAAAATCTGGTGGCGGACGGCGCGCCGCAACACGTACGCCTCATCGGCAAGGATTATGTCGCCTTTCGCGCGACCGACGGCCGTGTCGGCTTCTTCGATGAACACTGTCCGCATCGCGGCGCCTCGCTGGTGCTGGCGCGCAATGCCGACTGTGCGCTGCAATGCCTTTATCATGCCTGGAAGTTCGACGTGTCCGGTAAGGTTATTGAAGTTCCGTCCGAAGGCGAGCGCTCCGAGGCCTTCGCCGCGCGCGTCCGGCTGAACCATTACCCGACATTCGAGGGTGGCGGCCTGCTATGGGTATACCTTGGTAAGGGCGCCTTGCCGCCACGGCCGCCGCTGCCGTTTATCGATCTCGATCCCACCCGTGTTTGGGTTTCGCGCACAGTCTCACCCAGCAACTGGTTCCAGGGCGTCGAGGGGACGATCGATTCCGTGCATGTCGGGACGCTGCATCAAAGCTGGATTTCCAAGCATTTCGGCGGCGGCAAGGGCGCTATCGCCTACGCGCTCGACAGTCACCCGCGCTATGAGGTGGAAGACACGCCCTATGGCATGAAGGCGGCCGCCTTGCGGACATTGTCCGACGGCCGGCAATATGTCCGCGTGACGACCTATGTGGCGCCGTTCACCTCGCTGGTGCCCGGCGGCGGCAATGATCGCAACGGCACCATCTTTATCGCGGTGCCACGGGATAACCATTCGCATATGCTGTTCTGGGGTTTTTGGAACGAAGACGGGCCGCGGATGGAATCGGAAAAGCAGATGACCGTGGGTGAACGTGATCCGAACAACTGGGTCCGCATCAATCAGGGTGAGGACCATCGCTGGGGCCAGAACCGCGAGGCGATGGCGCAAGGCCATTTCAGCGGTTTCGACGGGTGCCTGGTGGACGAGGATCTGGTGATCCAGGCGGCCCAGGGGGTGATCCAGGATCGCACGAAAGAACATCTTTGCTCCAGCGACGTTGGCATCGGCAGGCTCCGCCGTTGGCTGCTGGACGAGATTGCAGCGTTCGAGAAGGGTGAGCCGGCCGGACATTCCCCGGTAACGGTTCGGCCGCTGGATAAGATCACGGAACCCAATCTCTCCTGGCGTGAGCTTGCATGACGGGAAGCGGCATTTTTTGATTCAGTTGAGCGCGTACTGATAAACTAAGAATTGCGGAGTTGAGGATGTTGATAGAGACGCCCGCGCTGACCGTTCCGGCGCCGCAGGCGCTGATGGATCTGGCGCAGGCCCGAACTGGGCTGAATGATTTCGGGTCGCCAAGTTTCATGGTGGGGCTTGAAAGCTTTCTCAAATGCATCGCCGACGAGGCGGAAAAATTTACCCAAGCCGGCGTTGACCGCCTGACGGCGGGTTTTGTCGACCGGCTGTCGCAACGCCTGCTGATTGAAAACTGGTATGCGCAGCATCCCGAGATCGAAAACGAGCAGCCGGAGCTGCCGCTGATGATAACCGGTCTGCCGCGCACCGGAACCAGCGCGTTTGCCAGCATCCTCTCAATCGAGCCGGCCTTCCGCTGCACCCGGCCATGGGAGCAGGCGGCCCCGGTTCCGCCGCCGAACCTTGCGACTGAGCACGACGATCCGCGGCGCTTGGGCATGCAGCGGCGAATGGAAGCGATGCAGAAGGAACAGCCCGAGCAGACGGTCATGCATCTGCACGAGCTGGATTCGACCAGCGAGGATGTGCCGTTGCTGCAGCTGGAATTCCGCGCGCAGAGTTTCACCGCCCCGGTGCTCGGCTATCACCGCTGGTGGCGCGCGCATGACATGCGTGCCGCCTATGCCTATCAGCGCCGGGTCATAAAACTGCTGCAATCCCGGCGGCCGCCCAATCGCTGGCTGTTCAAGGCGCCGCATTATGTCTTCCATCTAGAGGATCTGTGCGCCGCCTATCCCGACGCCCGCTTCGTGATTACGCATCGCGATCCGATTAAGACATTGCCGTCCTGGGCAAGCCTGTTGACCAGCTTGTTTCCGCCAGGATCGCGTGAGCGCGTATCGATGGCCGAGTACGGCGCGCATATCGCCGACCACCAGGCGATCGGCATGCGCCGAATGATGGATGCCCGCGCACGTATAGGCGAAGACCGTTTCCTCGATGTGCATCATCACGTCTTTGTTGCTGACCCGATGGGAGAGCTGGCGCGCGTGTATGATTTCATCGGCCTGCCCTTCCCGCAGGAAACACAGGCGCGGATGCGCGACTGGTCGGCGCAGAACCGTCCTGGCGCGCACGGCAAACATGTCTACACGGCCGCGCAGTTCGGCATCGATGAGCGCGCGGTGCGCGAACAATTTGCCTTCTATACCGACGCCTATAACGTGCGGCTGGAAAAGCTCGCCGACAAAACCTGAGGACAGCACATGGAAAACGCAAAATCGGACCAGAGCTTCACCAACTGGCCGGAAATTATCGAAAGCCTCGGGCCAATCCGCGCCCGGCTGCTCGACAAATGGGGCAATGACGAGCCCACACCCGAGGCGCTGCAGGATTTCGACCGGATGCTGCTATCGGCCGTCGCCGGCGCCTATCTTTCGCATGTCTACGTCAACCCGTCGCAGCCGGTCTGGGCGCCGCTGTGGAACCCGGCATTGAACGTCGCCGGACCCAACCCGGACTATGTCTACCGCGTGGCGGATGTCGACCCCAAGGGCGTCTACCGCATCTCCGGCTTTCGCGGTACAGCGCGTTTCGTCGACGTCGCGCAAAGCGGCTGGGAGATGATGCGGCCCCGGCCGGCAGCGCCGGCTGGGGCCCCTGCCGCAAAGAGCCCGCCAGCCCCGCCCCCGGCCCATGACCTCGACACGCTGAACATCGGCCCGGATGGCTATTTCAGCGTCATCCTCAGCCCCGAGCGGCCGGAGAATTACGACGGCGATTGGTGGCAGCTCGATCCGCGCTGCGTGAAGCTGATGATCCGCAGCTGCGCCTGCGATTGGCTGCGCGAAGTGGACGCGCGCCTGGCCATCATCCGTCTGGATTCCACCGCACCGATGCCGCGCGCCGAATTATCGCGCCGGATGCGCAATGTCGTCGAATGGGCCGAAGGGATCATCGCCTTCGATATCGGCCACGCGCAGCATTATCGCGACACGCATTTGCTCAACCAACTGCAGGTATCGCAGGCCATGCTCGCCGGCGGCGGCGTCCGCGATCAGCTTTACTACGATGCTTGGTACGAGCTGGAAGAAGACGAAGCGCTGGTGATCGATGCCACAGTCCCCGCGGACTATCGCTACTGGCAGGTACTCGTCGCCGATGACCGCTTCAGCACGGTCGATTGGGTCTATCACCAATCGAGCATCAACGATCTGCAGGCCCGGCTCGACCCGGACGGCCGCTTCCGCTTTGTTGTCTCCGCCCAGGATCCTGGCGTGCATAACTGGCTGGACACCGCAGGCAATCGCAAAGGCATTCTGCAATTGCGCCTCAACCGCGCCAAGGCGGTGCCCGATCCGATCACCACGAAGGTGAAAATAGCCGAGGTCGCGAACCATTTGCCTGCTGGCACGCCGCGTATTTCTGCCCCCGAGCGCGCCGAGGCCCTGCGCGCCCGCACCGAAGCGGCGCAGATGCGGATCTACTGGTAAGCGCCACGGGGAGGCCAAAAATGAACGACAATAAAAATACAATCGCCGACGCACTGGCGGCGCAATTCGTGCGCATCGGCTATGTCGCAGTCAATGTCAGCAATCTTGAGCGGTCCTGCAGCTTCTATCAAAATGTCACGCCGCTGCGAGTGCGCGCACGTACCCAGGCAAAACCGCAGCCGTTCAAAGTTTTGGGCATCGCGCAAGGCAGCTTCGACGGTTATCTGATGGATGATGAAAGCGGCGGCGATCCAACCGCAGTGCATTTGATCGAATGGCAAAACCCAGCGCCGCGCGGCAAGGCCAATCCCACTTTCTTTCACGCCGGCTGGGGGAAAATGGGATTCAGCCACAACGGCGCCGGGGGGGTTCTGAAAAATCTGGCGGCGCATGGCGTGCAGCCGTCGAACAAAGTCATCCAGCGCAACTATGTCTCCATCACCGACCCCGACGGGGTCATCCTTTCCTTCCTCCCCAATACGCGCCCGCGGCCGCAGCTTTTCCACGTCGTCTCCGGCCCCAGCGATCCGATGCGCACGGTAAAATTCTATTGCGACCTGTTCGGCCTGGAATACTGGATGAAGAACCAGCCGAAACAGCCGCTGCCGACCTCGCAAGGCCCAGGTGCGGATACCGTCCAATGGGACTCGCATATCCTGCGCGGCTGGGGCGACCACCGGTTCAACCTCGATGTCTCAAAAATCCTGCACCCGCCGCAAACGGGCTCGGTCAACCCGGATCCCCTGAACATCGGCATCGGCCGCATCGGCATTGAGGTGCGCGACATCGACATCGCATTCTCTTTTCTGCAACGCGCGCTGAGTGAGGGCGACTACGGCGCCGCGAAGCTGATCGGCCCGATCGAGCAATGGGATCTGGGGGACGCCGTGCCGAAGCGCCGGGTGGCGGCGCTGAAAGACCCCGACGGCATGCATATCGACATCTACCAGCCCGAACGGGTTTTCGTCGCAATGGTACCGACCCCTTAAGGCAAAGGAAAACGCATGAAATACCGCCAACTGGGCCGCACCGGCGCCTATGTCTCCGAAATCGCTTTGGGCACCGGAACCTTTGGCGGCAACCCCGAAGCCGGCGGCATGCGGCAGGAAACCGCCGATGCGCTGGTCCGCCACGCTTTGGATAACGGCGTCAATTTTTTCGACTCGGCGGATGCCTATCTCTCGGGCCAGGCCGAAACCACACTCGGCCGCTCCATCAAAAACCTCGGCCTCACGCGCTCGGACCTGTTCATCTCCAGCAAGGTGCAAAACCCGATGGGTCCCGGCCCCAATGACCGCGGCGCATCGCGCATCCATATCATGGACGGCGTCAAAGCCAGCCTGAAACGGCTGCAACTCGACCATATCGATCTCGACCAGATCCACTCGCACGACCCCGTAACCCCGATCGAGGAGACGCTGCGGGCGCTGGAGGACCTCATCACCCAGGGGCTGGTCCGCTACATCGGCTGTTCGAACTGGCGCGCCTACCGGATCGCCAAGGCGCTCGGAATATCAGAGCGACACGGCTGGGCCAGATTCGAGACGACTCAGGCCTATTATTGCCTTTCCGCCCGCGATATCGAGCGCGAGTTAATGCATTGCCTGCAGGAGGAAAAAATCGGCCTGCTAGCTTGGTCGCCGCTGGATGGCGGCTTCCTCACCGGCAAATTCACCCGCGACGGCGCCATGGTGCCCGGCACCAGGCAGGCGGCGCTGCAGGGCTACCCCCCGGTCAATAAAGAGCGCGCCTTCGACTGTATCGACGTCATGAAAATCATCGCCGAGGAAACCGGCGCCACCATCCCCCAGATCGCCATCGCCTGGGTGTTGCACCGGCCGGCCGTCGCCAGCGTGCTGGTTGGCGCTCGCCGGGTTGAGCAACTGGTGGATAACCTTCCGGCAACCGATGTGGTGCTGAACGCCGACCAGATGGCGCGGCTGAACGCCATCAGCCAGCTGCCATCCGAATACCCGGAATGGATGCTCACCCGGCAGGCGCCATCCAGATTGCCGCCACCCTTCAAACCGCCGGGCTGACGCCTCCAAGTTGACGGCGTGCGGCGGGGTGGCGATACCAGCCGCAACATGACCGAACCAAACGCCGCCAAATGACGCCAATCGAAATCATCCCCGTCGCGGGCAGCACGCTGCTGGGTGAGTTCATCCGCCTGCCCGAAGGTTTGCACCGCGATGACCCGCAATACATCGCGCCGCTGCACCTGGAACGCCGTGACGCGCTGACCGCAAAAAACCCGTTCTTCGGCCATGCCGATCTGCAATTCTGGCTGGCCCGCCGCGATGGCAAATATGTCGGCCGCATCAGCGCCCAGATCGATCATCAGGCGCTTAGCCTTCGCCCCGACGCGCCCGGCCAGTTCGGCATGGTTGCGGCGGAAGACGACCCTGCGATCTTCGCCGCTCTGCTGGACACCGCCGCCGCATGGCTGCGCGGCCGCGGCATGAAGCGAATGCAGGGCCCCTTCAACCTCAACATCAACGAAGAAATAGGCCTGCTCGTCGACGGCTTCGACACCCCGCCAATGCTCCTGATGGGTCACGACAAACCCTATGTCGCCGCCCGGCTGGAAGAACAGGGGCTGGTCAAAGAAAAAGACGTTTACGCCTATATCTACGACATCACCTCAGACCTGCCCCAGAGCGCCCGCCGCCTCCTGAACCGGCCCTTGCCGGCGGACATCACCGTGCGGCAATTGGACTTCAAACGCTACAACGAAGAAATCCGTACCGTAACGGACATCTTCAACGACGCCTGGCGTGACAACTGGGGCTTCGTCCCGTTGACCGAAATCGAAACGGATTTTCTCGCCAAATCCCTGAAACCATTATTGATCCCCCGCCTGACCAGCATCGTCGAGCGCGCCGGCGTGCCGGTCGGCTTTCTCGTCGGCCTGCCCAACCTGAACGAAGCGATCCGCGATCTTAACGGCAAATTGCTGCCCTTCGGCTGGGCCAAAATGCTGTGGCGCCTGAAACTGGCCGGGGTAAAAACCGCCCGCGTGCCGCTGATGGGCATCCGCCGCTCCGTCACCCACGACGTCATCGGCAGCCTGCTCCCCTTCCTGCTGATCGACAAAGTCCGCACCGAAGCCGCAAAAATGGGCTACGAAAAAGTCGAACTATCCTGGATCCTTGAAGATAACCTGCCAATGCGCCGGATGAACGAAAGCCTCGGCGGCGTTGCTTATAAAACCTACAGAATCTACGATAAGGCGCTTTAGGGAAGCAGTTCTTTTTTGAAAAAAAGAACCAAAAAACTTTTTTGAATCTGGGCCTCGGGCGCTGGCAACATAACGCCCGCGCCCCATAATAAAACCCGTCATGGCCGGGCTTGACCCGGCGCGGCCGCCCCCGGCGATCCACGCCTTTGCTGCTGCTTTTTAAGCCCCTGCACGCGGCGGCAGAAATAACGTCCGCTTGCGAATAATATGTACAATCCAGCGCCAGGATTCGCTCAGCCAATGGTTGAACCGAAACCTTCCCGGCTTGCTGTATTCAGCGTCGAATCGAGCATTAATAATTGCCGCGATTTTTGTCCCGCGCGCTTCCCAGGTAAGGGCCTGACTGTCGGTCTGCGCGGCCGCGGCAAGGTGGTTCGCCAATTCCGGATCACCCGTCAGACGCCGCAGCCCGGTGATCAGCGCATTCAAATCATCCGGCGGACAAAGCCAGGCATTGCCCTCATGCCGCAGCACTTCAGCAACATCCGGCGTGGCACCCGCCAAAATCGGGCGGCCTGAGCCCAGATAGAAAAACAATTTCAGCGGCAGCACTGTTGATCCGAACGCGGCCAATGGCTCCAATGAGGGCGGGATCAGCAGCACATCCGCCGCAAACACGTAGGCGCCCAGCGCCTCCGGTGTTTGCCACGCGACAATACGCACATTCGTCAGCGCCTTCGCCTGTTCCTCAATGACGCCCTCGCCATACGAGCCGACCAGAATAAACAGAATTTCCGGCAGGGCGCGCGCCGCTTCAAGCACCAGGCCGAGGCCCTTTTTATGATTGACCCGGCCGGTATAAACCGCCGTTTTCTGCGATGCCGGAATACCGAGTGCGGCTTTTGCGGCGGCGGTCTCAACCGGCGCCGCAAACCGGCCTGGCTCAAACCCGTTATGAACGCAAAACAGTTTTTCCGCCGGCACGCCGAGCTCGAGATATTTGCGCCGCGTGTATTCCGAATGGCAGATGTTCGCGAGCAGCCTGCGATGGCCGAAAAGCCTGTAAAGCAACGGTTGCAACGGCGGGATCTGCGCGGGCCAGGGGCGATAATGGTCGAACACTACGCGGCCGCCAGAACCTATGGCCATCCAGGCGACCCATAGATTGCGGGTATAAACGACATCCGCGCGGTGAAATTCGCTGCGTAACACCAATGTGAGGCCGCAGCAGAAATGCCGCAAAGCAGGCGGCATCAATGGCGCCCAGGCTCGCAACACCCGCATGCCGGTTAAAGTGCTCGCCACAGCTTCGCCCCGTGCGTCTGCCGGCACATGCAGCGCCGGTTCGGTCAGGTGGGACCCGACGCAGCGTGCCGTATTGGTGAAAACTTCCGCATCCGCCTCTTTGCTGGGCAACGGATTTTCGAAGGTGAAGAGCACGTGCATTTGCGGGCCATTGAAGCAAAAAGCCGAATCTCGCAAGCAGCGGACCGCAATCCCTCACAGCACCCGCATTGACTTTAAAGGATGCTGGGGAATAGCTGTGCCAGATTTCTTAAGGCCAGGCTTTGTGACGATCCCCGCTTGCGTGCATTTTTGCTGGATAGGGCCGCGCCTGCCTTGGGCCTATGTTTTCGCCATTTTATCCGCCGCTGAGCGGAGCGAGATGCAGAAAATCATTCTTCACCACACCGATGAGCTGGAAGACGGCCCGCAACTCCGTGCCCTCATATCCACCGCCGGCGTGACGCTGGCGCGGACGGAGCCGCTGGCCTGTCTGACTGAGGCGGCTGCACGGCTCGATCTTGGAGACCGGCTGACGGAACTCTACCAGCGGCTTACAAGCCCGGTGATGCGATCCGATCTTCTGCGGGTGGCCATCCTATATCTGCAAGGCGGGGTTTATCTGGACCTCGACACGATTACCGTTGGCTCGCTGCTCCCCTTGCTCGACGTGCCTGCCTTCGCCGGTTCGGAATTCATTGTATGGCCGCAGTTCGTGCTGAAGTCGCGCTCGCTCGCGCTCTGGTCAAAAGTCCTGGCGCTCGACTTGGCGCGCAAGCTCCTGCGCATGATGCCGAATGGATGGATATTGTTCCAGCGGATCGAAAAATCCTATTTCGTAGCCGCTAACAACGCCATCATGGGTGCGGAGCCGAAATCTCCGGTGCTCGCGGCATATCTCAAGGCCATGGTCTCGCTGCCGCCGGCGCGCCAGACGCAGCCCTATGCCTTGGGACCGGAGCTCTTGCAGGAAATTGTCGAACAAATGCCGGGAACCGCGCTCACGATCCAGGAACCGCGTGTGTTTTTCCCGCTCGGGCCGGAAATTTCGGAGCATTGGTTTCGCGCCAGCGGTAACGTGCACCTGAACAAAGTGCTCTTTCCGGAAACCCGTGTCGTGCATTGGTACGCATCGGTCCGCGGCAAATCACGCGTGGCGCAAATCAATCCGGACTATGTCAAAGCGCACCGCAGCACGCAGCTCTACGCGGCACTCGCTTACGCCAATATCCGCCAACTGCGGTTACCCGAATGATAGCGGGCCCGCTTGGCCGCGCGTTGCGCAATGCCGGCTATCTACTCGGCGGCAAGACCGCCGGCGGTATATTCGGTTTCGCAACAACATTGCTGGCCGCCCGCGCACTTGGTCTGGATGGGTTTGGCATTCTACTGTTAATTCACGCCTTCGCCGGTTCGGTTTGCTCGGTGACACGGCTGCAATCCTGGCAGCCGTTTCTGCAATTCGGCAATGCGCTGTTCAAAGATGGTGACGACGAAGCATTTCAAACCCTGCTGCGTCACTGCATGTTATTGGACGGCATGGGTGCCGTCGCCGGCATCGCGATCGGCATCCCCATTGCCTGGACGGCCGGCCCGGCATTGGGCTGGGGCGGGCATGCTGTTGCTGCCTTGGCCTATATCTCCAGCATTCTGTTCATGAATACCGGATCGGCGCTTGGTCTGATGCGTCTGACCGATCGCTTCGGAACGGCAGCGATGGCGGACACCGCCGCCGCCGCCGTTCGCCTGGCAGGCACGCTGGCGGGATTGTTGCTGCATTGGGGGCTGCCGGCGTTTCTCGCAATCTGGTATCTCTCAACCGTCACCGCCTTCTCGATCGATGCAATCGCCATGCGCCGAATCATTTTGCAGACAGAAAATCTGAAAGCCTTCCGATTTGCAGGTGCACGGTGGTGGAGCCGTGCCGAAGGGATCTGGAAGTTCACCTTCCTCACCAGCGCCAACCAAACCTTGATCGATCTTTCGTCCAAGATCGGAATTCTACTGGTAGGCGCTGCAATAGGGCCGAGCAGCGCGGCGCTTTTTCGCGTAACGGCGCAGATCGGCGAAGCTTTGTCCCAGCCGGCCCAGCTTCTCACCCTGTCGTTATATCCGGAATTCGTAAAACTGCGCGACAGCCAGGATCTGCACAGCATGCGCCGGATCGTTTTCCGGGTGTTTCAGGGGCTCGCAATATTCTCGATCCTGGCACTCGCAATTGCGGGCCTCGCGGGACCCTGGCTGTTGTCAGTATTGCTCGGCGTACATCATTCCGGCGTTTTGCTGTTGCTGTTGATGATGACTGCAGCCGCGGTGCTGGATATTTGGGACGTGCCGCTTGAGCCCATGCTCGTCTCGCTGGGCCGGGCCAAGCAATTATTCCGCGGAAGGCTCGGTGGCATGCTGCTGTCGCTGCCGCTGATGTATTTCTTCGCGCGGCTGTGGGGCGTAAACGGCGCGGCAGCAGGGCTGCTGGTCGGCGAAGCCGTTATATTCCTGACCCGGCTGGTGCCGTTCCTCAGACTGCGTTGAGTTCGGCCATGAATTGCGCGGCGCGGCTCGCCTGCTGCCGCGCAAGAATAAATAGTATCAGGCTGAAACCGAAAATTTCAAAAACAAAAAACAGCATCGGCATTTGCAGCAGCGCACAGATGAAAATCGTCAAGGTGCGATAGTTGGAAGACATGATCGACCAAAGCCGGATCGCAGGTGCGAAACGGGCGCGGTAGCGCGCGCGGATGGCCTCATCCGCCGCAGGATTTGCAGCGAGTTTGGCTTGCATCACCTGATCGAGCCCGGTGTCGCGCCCCATGAAACGCTGCAGCCGCTCATAAGTGCTAAGCAGCAGCGCGAACAACCCGGATAGTTTTGCTTGTCCTTCGGCCGGGCGAAGCGGGAACGGTGCGACACCCCGGCCCCAGGCCCAGAAAACATAATCCTGCCGCTGCGCTTCATAGGCGGCGGACTGGGCAGCGTGGCAGGCGCCGGCCAGCACGACTGGCACAATGACAAACACGCCGTCCTGCCTGCCCATCGCTAGCGCGAGTGCCAGATAGACGGTTATAAACGTTACGTAGTCGCAAATACCATCCAGCACCTTGCCGATTTCCGACTGCGTATTGGTAAGGCGCGCCAGCTGCCCGTCGGCGCCGTCCATGACATGCCAGACGATCATCAAACAGAAACCGATAATGGCCGCGGCAAGGTATTGATAATGATAATAAGCAAATCCTGCGAGGATTCCACATGCCATCCCGGTAAGCGAAACCGTATTGGGCTTTACCCCACGCGCGGCACACCATACGGCGAACCAGCCCGCTATCGGATGAATGAAATAGCGGTTGGTCGGCTCCTCAATCTCAAGGTCGCGGCGGATCGGTTGGATCAGAGCCGGCCTTCGTCCAGCAGGATTTCGGCTTTCGCAAAGGCGGCCGGGTCGTCAACGTCGATCCAGATGCAATCGCCGATGTCGAAAATCCGCGCCTGACCCCAACGCGCCAGCACGTTCATGGCACCCGAGATGGTATCGTCGCCCTCCGCCTGGGAAGCTTCAAGCGCCTCGAACATTGCGTCGGTACAGAGGAACACACCGGTATCAAAAGCGTTATAATCGCGAATCACCTTGCCGATATGCTCGATTTTCCCGCCGTCGCATTTGACCCGCGTCACGTCTTCCGGATCGTTGAGCGGGCTATCAAGATTGAAGTCGACCGCCAGCGTTACGGTATCTGCCACCAATGGCGCTGCGATCAGCCGGCGGAAAATTTCCGGATCGACCAGATGATCGCACATGGTCAGCATAAACGGCGATCCGATCGACGCCTTCGCGGACAACACGGAAACCCCGTTGGCGCGATCCCATTGATCGTTGATGATATGGGTAACGCGAATGCCCTCGCGAACTGCAAAATTATCCAGTTCTTCGCGCAGTTCAGCGCCTCGGTAGCCGCTGACGACGAAAAACGAATCGACTCCGGCGGCGCGGGCGCCCTGGATCACGCGTTCAATCAAGGGCGTGCCCTTGATTGGAATCAGCGGCTTCAGTTCACCTTTTTCACGCAGCCGCGCCCCTTGGCCGGCCGCCACGATGAGGCAGTTCATACGACAGCGCGAACCCTTACGGTTGCGCCGCGGATGAAAGCTTCCGTCATCTGATAGGCGACATCGTCGTTATATTGTTCCGCCGGGTGCTTGCAGAAATACGCGCTGGGGCCTTCCAGAACGCCGCCGATGCCGGACTGCAGCGCCAGCTTGCAGCAACGGATCATGTCGATCACCACGCCGGCGGAGTTGGGAGAATCCTCAACCGACAGCCGCAGCTCGATATCCATCGGCACGTCGCCGAAAAGCTGGCCTTCCATCCGGATGAAGCAGATTTTGTTGTCGTTCTGCCACGGCACATAATCGCTGGGACCGACATGAATGTCCTCATCCTCGATACGCTTTTTCGCGACCGCCTGCACCGCTTCGGTCTTGGAAATTTTCTTCGATTTCAGCCGGTCCTGGTTCTTCATGTTCAGAAAATCAGTGTTGCCGCCTGTATTGATCTGATAGGTCCGCATGAGCTTGACGCCGCGCTTTGCGAACAGATCGGTCAGCACCCGGTGCGTGATGGTCGCCCCGAGTTGCGATTTGATATCGTCGCCGATGATCGGCAGGTTGCGCGCCTTGAAGCGATCGGCAAAGCTTTTGTCGCTGGCGATGAAAACCGGCATGTTGTTGATGAAGCCGACGCCGGCTTCCAGGGCGCATTCGGCATAGAAGCGCGCCGCTTTTTCGGAGCCGACCGGAACATAGTTCAACAAAATCTCGGCGCCGCTGCGGCGCAACTCGGCGACAATCTCGGCTTTGTTGAGTTCCACCGCATCCGAACGCAGAAACGTGCGATCATCGGCATAGGAGTCCATATGCTCCGATATACCGTCCAGCACCGGCCCCATACGAACAATGACACCGCTATCGGCGATGTCGCTCATAAAGATTTTCGTACAATTCGGTTTGGCGAATATCGCCCGATTGACGTCAACGCCGACCTTGCGCGCGTCGACGTCGAATGCGGCGACTACCGCAATATCGCATGGCAGGTATCCGCCAATATCCCGGTGCATCAGGCCAACAACGCCCTCTTCGCAACGCTCGGGCGTATAATAATGTATGCCTTGGATCAACGCGCTGGCACAGTTTCCAACACCGGCGATGGCGATGCGGATACCATTTCGACTGGCCATTAATTACCTCGTTCAGAAAAAAATCAAGAAAACCGCCTGAATTTTAAAGGCTGTAGGGGTAAACCTACGTCGGCCCAGCCGCTCCTGCAAGGTATTGACGGCTATGCAGCGGAGCCATGGGCGCGTGTTGCGTTGCAAAACGCCGCCATCTCTGTTACCGCCTTACGCCGCAATATAGCGTGAGTTTAATTCTCCGTAATGATGAATCCTACGCCGACCGCCAATCCCGGCCTCCCAAAACGCCATGCAGATTTCCGTACCATCGCCGAAGCACTCGACTATGCAGCGGGCGGAGCAACGGGAATCAATTTCTACGACGGCAAACTGGCGGTTGTAGAAGCGCTTTCCTACCGGCAGTTGCGCGAGCAAGCCATATTGTTGGCACGGAAAATGCTGGCTACCGGCTTGCAATCGGGCGACCGGGTCGGCCTGATCGCTGAAAATGACGGTGACTTCGCCCGCGGCTTTTACGCCTGCCAATATGCCGGGCTGATCCCGGCGCCGCTGCCGCTGCCGGCGGCCTTTGGCGGCCGCCTGCCTTATATTGAGCATTTGCGGCGGATGCTGGCCACCGCGCAGGCCAACGCGCTGTTCGGCCCCAAAGTTCTTGCCGCCTGGGTGGCTGAAACCGCCGAGGGACTCGGCTTAAAATTCGCCGGAACGCTGGAAATGCTGGAGCCGGTTGCGCCAATTTCCGGCAGCCTGCCGCCACAGGATGAAAATGCCCTGGGCTATCTGCAATTCTCCTCCGGCAGCACCCGCTTCCCGGCCGGCGTTGCTGTCACCCAGCGCGCCTTCATGGCCAATGCCCAGGGCATC
>JAMFSE010000043.1 GCA_026225115.1 Rhodovastum atsumiense | reverse complement strand
GGGGGCTCTCCTGCGGTTGGCCGGACTTTCGTTGCCAGTATCTGCTCCACTTTCTTGAGGGCGGCGTATTCAGGCAAAGCCTTAGCAAGAGGCCAACTTTGTCGCTCTCGTTCATTTTGCGATTATCCTGTCGCCAAGCCAATGCGCGGCTTGTCGAACGTCGGAAACCGCATAGCCTGAGCCCGGTAGAATTCAGGATTCTGGAAGGCCGCCAAACGAATGAGATGCGCGATCATTGCCGGCGGCAAGCTGGTCCGATCGATGTAAACTTGATCAGCAATGACGACATCAACCTTTTCCGGCAGAACGCCCTCAATCGATTCCGGCTCGCGGCGGCGCGACGGTGTCATGCGCCAAGGCTCATGCCGCGCGAAGCTACCGCCAGATCATCGCCGCAAGATGCTTACAACCGAATTGAAGCCGCACTCGAATCCGCGGCGCGTTTTGTGCCCCGAGAGCGTGGCGAGGCGATGTTCCGCACGTGGCTCCCCCGCCGCGATCGGGATATTGAGGGGCTCGCGGAGGATCGAATGATCGCGATGGCGGCGGACGTGGCGCTGCTCGCCGCCGATTTGCTGCTCTCGCAACCATCCGCCAGCGGCACGACGGCATTTGACCGCCTTGCCAAAACTGCAGGGGCGCTGCGCCGGAAGAGGCCGCGGCGATCGCGGCACTTTGCAAGGCGCGTTTTCGGCTTTTGCGGATGGAGGAAATTGGCACGGCCGATGGCTACCTGACGCGCGACGTGCTGTTGGATGAGGCCCTGCGCATCGTCGGCCCGGACCTGCCGCCGCTGCCCTGCGAGGGGATCGGCATTCAGACCAACCGGCGCAGGACCGGGCCCGTCGATAGTTGCATCCCGGCGATCGCCGCGTTTTTTGATTGCCGCGTTTGGCGGAACGCGCCGAAGGCGCGTCACTGCACTATATTTTCTTCGGCCTGCGCGGTGATGTAACGGCAGCGCAGTATCTGTACGAGATGGTCGAACGCGCGTTCGAGACTGAGACGGATGCTTTCCGCGCCACCGATATCTATTTTGAAATGGTCGGTGAGCGCCGCAGTGCAACCAACTCATTCCAGACCGGGCTTGCGCAGGGCATTTCCGATAAGCTGCACGCAATGCGAGCGGCGAGGGACGCCGTCATGCGCAGTGCCTCCGACCGCGACCTGGTGCCGGTGAAAGCGGTGATGGTGGATGAGGAATTGGAGAAACTGGGACTCAGTTTGAGCCGGCGCGTGTTGAGCCGAGGTAAGCGCGTTCTCGCCGACGCGTTTGAAGCGGGTCAGGCAGCGGGCCAACGGTTTGAGTTCTCACCCGCGATTACCCAGGTCGCTGCTAATAGATCAAGGAACCCTAGCGGGTTCGACTTTTACCCCGGATCCTTTACGTTTCAATGCCGAAAGACCTGGCTGCTTCGTCCGGAAAACATTGATCAAACAGCCGGTTGCCGCGCTCGCGTAAAAAACCAGTGAGCTGGCAACCGAGGTTATCCCGGAACAGCCAGCATGAAAAGTGATTGTCACGATTTAGGAGTATTTCGTAAGGCGACAGAACGCCGGCCGCTATGCCCGGCTTCTGGCAGTTGTCAGGAAATGTCGCGCAGCTTCCGTCAACTGTTCGTTCCGCCTACGGAAGAACCCTAATGTTCGGCTGACGACGGGCTCTGTCAGCGGACGTACCACAATCCTACGTTCCGCACCTTCCGGAATATAGGATTGCGGCACCACCGAGATACCAAGGCCCGCTTCGACCAGGCCGAGTGAGGTTGTGAGGCGGTCGATTTCATAAATCGTATCTGAAATCCAGTCGACCGTTTGCAGTGCGTCCTTCAGCAGCAACATGTTGCCGCTGCCACCTCCGGCAGTGATCGTCGGGAAAGGCTTCAACTCATGCCACTGCACGGCGTCTTTCGTTCCAAGCACATGGCCGGCCGGGGCGATCAAGCAATAGGGATCGGTAATGACGGCATCGAATGCCAGGTCCGTTTCACGTCCGGTCTGAAATGTGAAGCCGAAATCGACCGAGCTATCGCGTATTTTTTCCAGTAGTGCGCTCGCATTGCACTCGACGATGCGGACGTGAATCTTAGGCCACCGCAAATGAAATCGCCTGATGATGTTCGGCAGCAAATGCGCGGTGACGGTCGGCAACGCCGCCAGGACCACACGCTCCTCCCGCTCGCGCTCATTATCCCGGATTTCCTTGATGCCCACGGCAAGACTCTCCAGCACGTGCCTGGCATGCGGCAGAAAACGTTGGCCGGCGGCACTCAAGGCGACTTCGCGCGTGTTGCGAAGAAATAGCGTCGTGCCCAGCTCGTCTTCCAGCCGTTGCATGCGGCGGCTCAACGCTGATGCTGAAATTCCCAAACGCTCGGATGCCTGAATAAAAGAAAGGCTCTCACCCACCGCGACGAAACTGCGTAATCCATCAAAGTCGATCGTCCCGTTCCTTCCATGTTATTGTTGCGTCCCACGCAGCAATATGATGCCACCCCGCAATTCACTTTGACCTGTTCCATACTCTAAGCAGATCGACGGAATTAGGGAGCCGGTATGGACAAAAATGATCAGTCATAGGTTGGCAGCGGGATTTTGTCCAGCAATGGGTGGTGTCTGCAGGGAAAGCCCGTTCGTTACCGTGCAAAGCAAATTGCTGCAATGCGGAAATTTATTGCGGGTGATCGCGGGCTCGGGGAATCGCTTCGCAGAAACCCAGTTTCACACGCCGATTTGGATCGGCGGCAAGCGGAGCGCTTGAGAAGGAGCAAGATATGAATGCACCGGCTGTCCGATCAAACCCGTACACGCAAGGGATCGCCCGCTTTGTGTCGGGCTTACGGTACGAGGACATACCTCAGGAAGTCATCGCGCGGATCAAACTGCTGATTCTGGACAGTCTGGGTTGTGCGTTGTTTGGGGCGGCATTGCCCTGGAGCCGAATCCTGATCGATACTTTGGGGGCGGTGGATACCACCCGCGGTTGCACGGTCTGGGGAACCGACCGCATGCTCTCAGCTCCGCATGCAGCCTTGGCCAATGGCGCGCTGGTGCAGAGTTTTGAATTGGACGACGTCCATCGGGTCGGCGTACTGCATGTGGGGGCAGTTACCCTGCCGTCGGTGCTGGCGGTGGCGGAACTACACCCGGGCCTGACCGGGAGAGATTTTCTGACCGCCTGCGTCGCCGGCTATGAGATCGGTCCGCGGGTCGGCAAGTGCATGGGCCAGGAGCATATCGGCCAGGGTTGGCATTCTGGTGCGACAGTTGGCGTATTCTCCGCTTGCGCCGCCGCCGCGTCGGCTTTGAAGCTGAGCGCGGACCAGGGCGTACACGCGCTTGGTATCGCCGGTACGCAGGCTTCCGGCCTGATGGCTGCGCAATTCGGCGCCATGGTGAAGCGCATGCACGCCGGCCGCGCGGCGCAGAGCGGGCTGTACGGCGCGTTGCTGGCGGCAAACGGGTTCACCGGCATCATCGATCTGTTTGAGAACGAATATGGCGGTTTCTGCACCACCTTCTCGGCTTCATTGGACAGTTTCGATCGCCGGGAGTTGACCTCGGGCCTTGGCACGCATTGGGAGACAATGGGGATCGCGCTGAAATTCTTCTCCTGCGTGGGCAGCAACCACACCACCCTGGATGCGCTGCGCAATATGCAGGCCCATCACCTGTTCGGCGCCGATGACGTCCAGCAGATCGTGGTGCACGGCTCGCGTGTCACCGTCGACCATGTCGGCTGGCCGTATCAACCGGAGGGGCTGACCTCGGCCCAGCTCAATCTGCCATATTGCATTGCGGTATTGCTGTTGGACGGTGATGTGTTTGTGGACCAGTTCACCGAAGCATTGGTTGCGGATCCGCGGCGTATCGCGGTGTCGCGTCTGGTGGCGGTGAAAGAGGATCCGGCAATCACTGCGCGCGGGAAGACCTATCGCCACATGGTGCGGGTGGAAGTCAACCTGAAAGACGGTACGCGGCTGGAAGAGACGGTCGAGTCGCCGCGCGGTAGTGAGCACAGTTTCGCCGATGCCGCGACGGTAATCGATAAGTTCCGTAAACTCACCGCGCGCCGGATCGGCGATGCTCAGATTGAGCGGATCATCGAAACCGTCATGGAGGTGGAAAAAGAGACGACTTCCAGCCGGCTCGCCGGCCTTCTCGCTACTGGCGGCCTGGGAGCGATCTGATGCGGATGTTCGTTGCCGGCGACGTCAATCTGATGGGCGTCACTGATCCCGCAGCACCGTTCGCGCGCGTGCGCGAGCGTTTCGAAGCGGCGGATCTATCGTTCTTCAATCTGGAATGCAGCCTGTATACGCCAACGGCGCTCAGCGTCGAAAATGAAGGTTTTTTTGTAGACCCCGATATTGGCGCTGCGGTGCTGCAAGATGCCGGTGTTGATGTCGTCGGCCTGGCGAACAACGTTACCTATGGCGAAGCGCCGATTGTGGCGACACTCGACCGGTTACAGCGTTGTGGCATTCTGCAGACCGGTGCCGGGCCAAATCGCGCCATGGCGCGCGCGCCGGCCATCGTGAAACGCGACGGGTTGCGGGTGGGCTTTCTGCAGCGAACCGCGGTTTACTGGCCGACCAACCACGAGGCCACGAAGAACACCGCCGGCGTTGCGGCGATTCGCGGCCATACCGCCTACCGGGTTCGCATGCATAAAGAGCGGCCTGAGATTCCGCCCTTGAACCGGCCGGGTATTCCACCGGAGGTGATTACCTGGACCGATCCGGATTATTTGCGGGAATTCAAGGATGAGATTGCCGCGTTGCGCGCGAAGGTCGATATCGTTGTTGTTTCCTGCCACTGGGGTCTGTGGAAAGAGGTGCTCAGCTACATGACGGAGATTGCGCATGCCGCGATCGATGCCGGGGCCGATATCGTTCTGGGCCATGGCCCGCATTTTTTTCTGCCGGTGGAGACGTATCGAGGTAAGCCGATCCTTTATGGCGCCGGCAGTTTTTCGTTCCACACCGGCCATGGAGGCCGCAAACATGGCGACTGGGTCGGGCTGATGGCGGAATTCGCCTTTCAGCGCGAAGCGGGTGTTGCCTTGCTGTCGGATGCCAGGCTTCGCTTTGTTCGGCATAATGACGCGAATGAAACGGTACCCTGTGATTTGGCCAATGAGTCGGAATCACTGGACGAACTAACGAGGACGAGTGCTGCTTTCCATACGGCCTTCATTCCTGATGAGAATGATCTGAAGATCGATCTCGGTATCTCGAAAACCTAAAGCCAATCATTCAGGTCGTTGCCGAAATTGCGAATGCATTTTTACGACAAGCATTGTTGCGACAACAGCAATAAAGATGATGAAGATTGCAATTCACAGTTAATTATTGCGCCGTTAGTACTTGCTTAAGTTCAAGGGAGGTCCTGATAAAAAGTCAGGTGAATACGAATGAAGATTCTTTACTTTGATGATTTCAAGCTAGGTGTTCTCAATAATCAAGGTGAAGTGGTCGACGTTTCCGCGCTCGTACAGGGTATTCCGCATATCGGTCCGCATGACTTGATCAATGGGCTGATCGAGCATTTCGAGGATTACCGGATCGATCTGCAGCAGGCGGTCGAAACGCGAAAGGGCGTGCCGCTGGAAACTGTGCGCCTGCGCCCGCCGCTGCCGCGTCCGGTAAATATCGATTGCATGGCTGTAAACTACATGGAAGATGGAACGCGAAAAGAGCCGGCACCCATCAATAGTTTTCATAAATCACCTTATTCGATTATCGGTCCGGGCGATACGATGGTGCTTCCGGATGTCCCCGCCACAGTGTTTGAGGGTGAAGCGGAAATCGCTCTGGTTATCGGCAAGCGCGCGACGAATGTGCCGCAGGCCGAGGCGTTCGATCATATATTCGGCTATATCAACTTCATTGACGGTTCGGCGCGCAAACTCCCACCTGATGGTAATACCTTCTACCAGACCAAATCCCGTGATACATTCGCGCCGATCGGACCGTTCATTGTCACTGCCGACGAAATCCAGGATCCGCAAAAACTTCAGATTAGGCTTTGGGTGAACGGAAAGCTTCGGCAGAATTTCAATACAGATGACATGGCGCATAAGATCGCGCGCTGTGTCGAATTCGTGAGTGCGATTCATACGCTCGGCCCGGGAGATATTCTTGCGACGGGAACCAACCATCGCGGGCTGAACGCATTTCAGGACGGCGATTTGGTGGAGCTGGAAACCGAAGGGCTTGGCCGGCTTTCGATCAACATACGCGATGATCTGAAGCGGACATGGAGCCGCGAGCTGCGGCATGAACGCGCGGATAAAGGTTTGACGCCGACGGCGCCGCAATTGAGCGGCAAATATTATCGGCCGCCTGCAGAAAAATCAGATGTAAAAGGAAACGGTGCGTAATGGCGAAAACGAATCGCATTGAAGAAATTCCGCCGGACCAGATGACACCCGAGCAGACCAAGGTTTTCGAGAAGGTTGCTGAGGCGCGTGGGCGCCTGCCAACGCCATACAAGATCTGGATCCATTCGGCGGAAGTTGCAGCCGTAATGGAGAAGCTTGGTAGCTTTTTGAATAATGAGAGTTCGCTCTCGACCCGCGAGGTTGAGCTGGTTGTCTGCATGTGTGCGAATCGTTGGGAGGCCAAATATGTGTGGGAAAGTCACGTAAAGCACGCACTCAAAGCCGGTTGGGGCATTGAGGTTTTCGACGCAATCTCCAAGGGCGAGCAGCCGCATCTGGAGAACGCGCGTGAGCGGGCTGTCTATGACCTCGCGAAAACCGCAATGGAAGCCAGGGATGAGGGGCCGCAGGAAGTTTTCGATCGCAGCGTGGAACTCCTCGGCCGCAATGGAATCGCGGAGGTGCTTACCACGATTGGATATTTCACTTCCGTCGCAATCGGCATGAAATTGCATTTTGGATCGTCAAAAAAGTAACGCCCGCCGACATTATAGCCGCTCCAGAAGAAGGGACGAGGAGGGGCGCCGTACCATCCGATGCAATCAGGCGCTGCTCAAACCGCTACGAGGCCAGTTTGTTTCATGATGAGACGAGCCTCTTCAGATTAATGTTTAACGATTGGTGATAAAATGATTGTTGACACCCATGTGCATGTTCTCGCTGAGGATATCGCGAAATATCCCCGTCCGAGCCAGGGTCCTGCCGAACAGGCGAAATGGCCGAATTTTACCGGTGAGTCGATTGTCGAGACCATGGATGCGTGCGGCATCGACAGCGCGCTTTTGGTTCAGGCTTTCCACACCTATCATTTTGACAACAGCTACGCGATCGACGTGGCGCTGAAATATCCGGGCCGTTTCAAAAGCGTCGTCGTGATTGATCAAAGCCTGCCGGATGCGCCGGATGTCATCACCGATCTGGTGGAGAACAAGGGTGTCCGCGGCGTACGGTTGATGAAAGTGCAAGACGGCATTTACGGCGATCCAAAAACCTTCCCGCTATGGCAGCGGATGACCGAGTTGAAAATCGGCGTCTGCTTCAACAAGATCGTCACCGCTGATCTGCCCGATCTGAAAGCGATCCTGGACCGCTTTCCGGACGTGGCGATCGCGCTGGATCATTCCTGGGCGGTCTCGCTGAAAACCGCACGTCCGCCTTATGATAATTTCAACCCGCTGATGGAGCTGGCGCGTTACCCGAACCTGTATTTGAAGGTGGCGCCCAATCTTACGCATGACTTGATCGACCAAAAGGGCGACTCCAAAGCCTTCTGGAGCCTACTCGTGGAGAAATTCGGGGCCGAGCGCATCATGTGGGGTTCCAACTACCCGGCGCATTGGAACCACTACGGGAAGGTTCCGGAGCGTCTGCAGATCATGCGCGACGAGCTGTCTTTCCTGAGTACCGACCAGCAAAAATGGATATTTGGCGAAACCGCCTTGCGGGTATGGCCGTCACTGAAAAAAGCTACGGGTTAATGCAAGCTGCGACCACGCAGTAAGTTTTTAAAATAACGTCGATTAAGACCGTCGGCGAGAGTGACGGAGGCGCGGCTGGGCCGCCGCGCAGTTGTCCTCTCTGTTCCGAAAACCTCGCGAGGAAAATTACGTCAGGCACCTAGAGAGGCTGGGAAATTTGGCTTTTTGAAGAATTACAATAAAAATGGGGAAATATGAAAATGAAAAAATTGTTTTTGGCTTCGGTTGCGGGCGTCGGCATGACCCTGGCGATGAACAGCGCGGCAAACGCGCAGGCGCTCAAGCCGGTCGCGCCTGGGACGGTGGAAGTTCATCTGAGGGGGTATTTTCAATATGAGCTTGCCAATTACGGCTCAAGTGTCAACACGATTACCACAAAAGGTAACACGGTAACTCCTGGCGGCACTTATAAACTAAATCCGGTCACCACCGATGGCGACCTTCGTCTTTATCCCGGCTTCGACGCGCAGACCTTGAATGGGCTAAATTACGGTGTTGCGGTTGAACTTCGGACCGGTTCAACGGATGCCAGCGTGGGCGCTGGGAAATCCTCTTCGTCGGGACTTGAGGGGCTTTATGTAAATCACGCTTACGGATATCTTGGGACCAAGGAAGCCGGTTATATTCGTATGGGTCAAACCGATAGCGCATTCATCCTTGGGCAGGCCGGCCTCCTCGTCGCCTTTGGTGACGGCACGCAATTTTTCACCGATGGTGGCGAAAAGAGCCTTTTGCCGACAATTCCCACCCCAAATAATTTTGTCGAGGCCTATACGGCTGTTCTATATTCGACCGATAAAATCGTCTATATTTCGCCTTCTTATGCGGGGTTCAACGGCATCATCGGCTACGAGCCGAATTCGAACGGCCTGAAGGAGGGCTATAACAATAATGCCGCCGCGTCCTCGACCAGTGCTGCATTATCCTCTTCACCGGTAGCGGCCGATATCGGCAAACGCCGGAAAAACACGGTCGATGCGATGGTGCAATATCTGCAGACGATTAACGGCATCACCTACAAGGTCTCTGGCGGCTATATGGTAAGCTCGCCTGTTAGCTACACTGGCGGCACGCCCATATCGGCAGCACCTTACGGCTATGACGACCTCGGCATATTTCATTTCGGTGCACAGATGAAGGTCGGCGGGCTGCTGTTTGGCGCCAACATCAAAGGTGGTGCCGTTGAGGACAGTTATCAGTTCAAGCCGAAGGGCGCCCGCAACGGTTTCACCTATATCGTAGATGCGATTTATACGCACGGACCTTGGGTCGGCGGCTTCAGCTTCTTCGACGGTCAAACATCCGGCGCCTATGTGCCGGGCAAGAAGAACATTGCCCCGACACTGTCGGAATATGGACTGGCAATCGGCGGCAATTACGTCCTCAACACGCACCTCAATCTGTGGACGCAGTACGAATACGGCCATCGGCATCAGCCAGGCGCGTCCTATGCGCTGTCCGGCACCTCGGGCGCGGCGACGATTCAACGCAACAACCTGCAGGTTCAGGCGATTGCCACGGGTGCAACATTTACCTGGTAAATTCGTGAACCGGGGCGCTGGCCGGCGGGTCGGTGCCCCTGCGGCATGCGGAATCTCGGTCGGCTCTTTAAAATGTGGGGTAATATGGCGAACGAAACGGCGAGATTGGCGGAATATGCAGCAAAGCTGCGCTATGAGGATTTGCCGCCGGAAGTGATTCAGCGCGCGAAGGACTGCATAACCGATGCGGTGGCGACGATTATCTACGGCAATAAATTGCCGTGGAGTCAGATCCTGATTGCCTATGCGCGGCGCAACGGCGGTAATGGAACCAGCCATATTCTCGGCTCAAACGGTCCTGCCGTTCAGGCTCCGGCGGCGGCACTCGCCAATGGCGCCATGGCGCATGCATTCGAGCTCGATAGTCTTACCAAGCCTGGAACGGGTTGCCATCCGGGGGCTACATTGCTTGTTCCGGCGCTGGCCGTCGCGCAGGACCGCCCGGCTGGTCTGATCAGCGGCCGTGACATGATTACCGCATTTGTCGCCGGGGCCGAGGTGATGATCCGTATTGGCCATGCCAGCTTACATAGCAATGAGAAGCGCGGATTTCATGCCCCTGGCACCACGGGACCCTTCGGCGCCGCGGTTGCGGCCGGCCGTATTATGAACCTGGATCAATCCCAGATTCTAAATGCGCTGGGCATTGCGGGTTCGCTTTCGTCCGGGCTGCTGGAATTTGCAAAGTCGGGTACCGGCGCAATGGTCAAACGCCTTCACCTCGGTCGGGCCTCGGAATCCGGCGTCATGGCCGCCAGCCTCGCCAAAGAGGGTTTTACGGGACCGGTGAGCGTTCTGGAAGGCGAGGCCGGCTTTCTCAAAGTATTCTGCGACAAATCAGACACCTCCCGCCTTACCAAAGGGCTTGGCGAGACGTTCGAGACATTGATTACGGTTATTAAACAATATGCCTGTCACGTTACAGCTCAAACGCCGATTCAGGCGGTCGAGGAATTGCGCGCCGAACACGGCTTCCTGCCAGGCGAGATCGAGAAAATAACAATTGCGGGTATCGAGCGTATGGTGCGGGTAAATAATATCCCCAATCCGGTGGACCGGATGATGGCACAGTACAGCGTGCCTTTTTCGGTAGCACTTTCGCTCTATCGCGATGCGCGCGATCCGGGTTCTTATGACGAGGATGTGGTGAGGGATCCTGAGATTCGCGCCATGTGCCGGCGGATTGAGGTTGTGCTCGCGGAGGAGGAAGAAGTTTACGGCTCAATCGCCAGCACGGCTACCGTACGATTGAGGGATGGACGTGAATTTTACCGCAGGGTCGCTGAATTCAAGGGAACGCCGGCCAATCCAATAACCCAGGAGGAGCTTGAGAAAAAATTTCTGTTTCTGGCCAATGGTTATCAGAACGCGGCACCCACATTTGATCGTCTGCAAGCGCTGGAAACGGAAAAAGACGTTACATGGATCGGCGCCTGAACGCGCGCGCCGCACGATGCGGCGTGGCAGGCAATGCCCACGTCGCCAGACCGCCAAAGAGACAGCCCATTATTGCGGATATCGCGATAATGCCGCGAAATCTTGCAATTTACAATGTTCCACTTTCAAGTAAATTGTAACTGTCCTCAAAGAAAACGGTGAATGCGAGGATGGGACGAACTGCCGAAATCTGCAGAAAAGTAAAATCAAACTTAGGTCGAGCGATTTTAAATCAGATTCACGCTGAAACCGGTTGTTTGGTTTGCCGCGCGGTTCTCGCGCGGGACGGCGAAATGGATCCACGAAAAATTTGCGTCGGGGGAAGGAAACAAAGATGCGTAAAATGACCAAGATATTAGTGGCGCTTGTGATGTGTCTGTTCGCGGTACAAGCGCGTGCCGACGATTATCCAAGCAGGCCCATCCGCCTGGTGGTGCCCTTCGATGCCGGCGGTAGCGTCGACACCATTGCCCGCGTCCTGGCGGAAAAAGTCAGGCAGGAACTCGGCCAACCCGTTATCGTCGAGAATCGCGGCGGCGCCGGCGGCATCATCGCGTTTCAGGAAGTGGTGAACGCCAAACCGGACGGTTACACGATCATCCTGGGCGCTTCCAGCTACACCACCATCGCGGCGCTCTATAATCTCTCATTCGACCCGGTTAAGGACATCACGCCAATCACGCTCATTAATCATGGGCCGTTGATTATTACGGTGAATGCCAAGTCGCCGGTAAAAAATCTAGCGAATTTCGTGCAAGCCCTGAAGGCAAATCCGCATAGTATGAGCTTCGGCGCACCTGGGGTGGGCAGCGCGTCGGACTTCTCCGCCTATCGATTCGAGCAGGCTTCTGGTACCAGCATGGTCCATGTCCCGTACAAAAGCGACGGCCTGGTGCTAGAAGCGCTTTTGTCGGGCGAAATTCAGGTCGCGTTCGCTTCCGGCCCCGCTTTGGTGCCGATGCTTACCTCCGGCATGCTGCGAGCAGTCGCCGTCACCAGCCCCACCCCCTGGCCGACACTGCCAAATCTTCCGTCCATCACCACCGTAGCGCCCGGCTCCGGATATGTTGCCTGGCACGGCGTGTGGGGCCCGGCCGGCATGCCGCCGGCGGTTGTCGCCAAGCTGAATAAAGCTTTTGACGATGCGGTGGAGTCGCCGGACGTGCAGAAGCTCTTCCGTACCGACCTTCGCGAGCCGGCGACCTCGACGCCGCAGGAATTCGGCCAGGTGATTGTGCATGATATCGCGCAATGGAAGGCCGTCGCCAAACAAGCCAACCTCAAACTGCATTGATCTGATGACATATGAAGCCTTAATGGCGGAGACGGTAAATCTCCGCGGTCACAACGACGATTTGATCAATGCCCATTTTGCCCGGCCGCTGGGCAAAGGGCCCTATCCCGGCGTGGTTCTGCTGCATCACATGCCGGGCTGGGATGAAGCACAAAAGGAGATGACTTACCGCTTCGCGGCGCATGGTTATCTCGCTTTGATGCCGAACATGCATTTTCGGGAAGGGCTCGGTTCGGCCAAGGAAAATAGCGAAAGCATAAAAGCCAAAGGTGGCATGCCGGATGACCGGACGATGGGCGATTTGCAGGGGGGCATCGGCTGGCTGCGGGAATTGCCGACCCATAACGGGAAAATCGGCGTTATCGGCTATTGCGCCGGCGGCCGGCAGGCTTATCTGGCCGCATGCACCCTCTCCGGTATCGACGCGGCTGTGGATTGTTACGGGGGCAATGTGATTGCCCCGCCGGACGCGCTGTCGCCGCGGCAGCCGGTGGCGCCCATTACACTGACCAAGGATATGAGCTGCCCGCTGCTCGGCCTTTTCGGTGCTGATGATAAGCGGCCATCACCACAGGATATTGCGGCGATCGAGGCTGAGCTGAAAAAACATAACAAGACCTACGCGATCCACACCTATGAGAATTGCGGCCATGCATTCTTTCATATCGATCGGCCGGCCTACCGGGTGCACGCCGCGGAGGATGGCTGGAAGCGCGTTTTCGACTGGTTTGAAAAATATCTGGGCGCCTGAATGCTTCAGATTAACGTTTAACGATTGGTAAACAAATGATTATTGACACCCATGTTCATGTTCTGGCTGAGAGTCTTTCGGAATATCCGCGTCCGAGCCAGGGGCCGGCCGAACAAGCCAAATGGCCGAATTTCACGGGCGAAGACATTGTCGCGACAATGGATGCGTGCGGCATCGACTGCGCGCTGCTGGTTCAGGCATTTCACACCTACCATTTCGACAATAGCTACGCGATCGATGTGGCGCTGAAATATCCCGACCGGTTCAAGAGCGTCGTCGTTATCGACCAAAGTCAGTCGGACGCGGTCGACGTGATCACCGACCTGGTCGAGAACAAGGGTGTGCGCGGCGTCCGCCTGATGAAGGTGCAAGACGGCATTTACGGCGATCCGAAGACCTTCCCGCTTTGGGAACGCATGACGAAGTTAAAAATCGGCGTTTGCTTCAACAAGATCGTCACCGGCGACCTGCCGGATCTGAAAGTGATCCTGGACCGTTTCCCGGATGTGGCGATCGCGCTCGATCATTCCTGGGCCGCCTCGCTGAAGACTGCGCGGCCACCTTATGATAATTTCAACCCGTTGAGGGAGCTGGCGCGTTACCCGAACCTGTATTTGAAGGTGGCGCCCAATCTGACACATGATTTGATCGAGCAGAAGGGCGACTCGAAAGCCTTCTGGAGCCTGCTCGTCGAGAAATTCGGAGCCGAGCGCATCATGTGGGGCTCCAACTATCCCGCGCATTGGAATCACTACGGGAAGGTCCCGGAGCGTCTGCAGATCATGCGCGACGAGCTTTCCTTCCTGACGGCCGAGCAGCAGAAATGGATCTTTGGGGAAACCGCGCTGCGGGTATGGCCGTCACTGGCTAAGTCGGCGCGCTGATCAAGGCGCCGGAGAGCAGGCGGGACATGCTTAAACTGCGCAGAATCTCCAACGACGCGATACGTGACCTCGCGGGAGGGCTCCTACTGGTGCTGTTCGGTATGTTTTTCGCGGGATTCGGTCTGCAATATCAGCTTGGAACCCTGGCGGAAATGGGACCGGGGTTCTTCCCCGTCATGGTCGGCATTCTACTCGCCATCATCGGTCTGTCGATGTTCGTGACGGGGCTGGTGCGTGCTGGCGTTCAGGCCGATGGAGGCTTGCCCTTCAGAATGCCGGATTGGCGCGGCTGGTGCTGCATTCTTGCGGGTATGCTCTGCTTCGTTCTGATGGGAGAGCGTATCGGGCTACTGCCAGCCACGTTTTGTTGCGTATTTGTATCGGCACTTGGCGATCGCACGGCAACCTTGAAAGGATCTTTGATTTTGGCAGCATGTATCGCGATTTTTGGTACGGCGGTGTTTGTCTATCTGCTGCAAATCCCGCTTCCAGCCTTTAGGATCTAGTTCGTGTTCTTCTCCGCGTTTTCAAATCTCGGCCAGGGCTTCGGCGTCGCTCTGCAGCCGATGAACCTGCTTTATTGTTTCTCTGGCGTCCTGCTCGGCAATATTGTCGGCGTGCTGCCCGGGATGGGCGTACTTTCCACCATCTCCATTTTGCTGCCGTTGACTTTTGCCATGAAACCCGTGGGCGCGGTTCTCATGATCGCCGGCATTTATTACGGCGCGCAATATGGTGGGGCGATTTGTTCCATTCTGCTCAATCTACCCACGCATCCGCCCCATGCCGTAACCTGCCTAGACGGGTTTCCCATGACGCAGCAGGGCCGCGGCGGCGCTGCGCTCGGCATAACGATGCTGGCCTCTTTTGTAGGGGCCTCTTTCGGCATTACCGAAATGATATTTTTCGCACCGGTCCTCAGTCAATGGGCATTGAAATTCAATTCGGCCGATATTTTTTCTCTCATGGTGCTCGGCCTGCTCGCGGGTTCGACGCTCGCCAAAGGATCTCCGCTAAAGGGGATATCCATGACGTTGATCGGACTGCTGGTCGGTACCATCGGCACCGATGTCAGTACTGGGATGACGCGCTTCACCTTCGGCGCGCCCGACCTTGATGACGGCGTCGAAATCGTGGCGCTGGCTTTAGGTCTGTTCGGACTCGCCGAATTCCTGAAATCCATCAATCGCCTCGAAGCCGTCGAAGCCAGAAAGGCTAAAATTGGATTTCGCGACATGCGGCCGACGCGCGCCGAGTTAAAACGTGCCGCGTTTCCAATCATGCGAGGAACGCTTATCGGTGCAATGTGCTCGCTGATACCTGGAACCGGACCGACCATCGCATCATTCGTTGCTTACGCCGCCGAGAAAAAAATGTCGCGCACGCCGGAGCGCTTCGGGCGCGGCATGATCGAGGGCGTCGCCGCGCCCGAAGCGGCAACCCACTCCTCGGTACAAGGGGATTTTATTCCAACGATGAGCCTGGGTATCCCTGGCGACGCGACAATGGCCCTTTTGCTGGGCGCACTCGTCATTCAAGGGATCACGCCCGGACCCATGCTGATCAGCGAGCATCCGGATATTTTCTGGGGCTTGATCGCGAGCTTCTGGATCGGAAATATTCTTCTAATATTGCTCAACGTGCCTTTGATCGGGGTTTGGGTCCGTCTACTCCGGCTACCCTATAAGTACCTTTACCCAAGCGCGCTTTTTTTCATATGCGTGGGTGTATACAGCACAAATAACAGCATGTTTGAGGTGAGCGAGACCATTGCGATCGGCCTTGTCGGCTATCTGTTGGTATTCCTCGATTTCCATCCCGCGCCCATGCTGCTTGGGTTCATATTGGGCCCGCGACTCGAGGAAAGTTTTCGACGGGCGATGGAGCTTTCCGGCGGCCATTTCTCGGTTTTCGTGACGCGTCCAATCAGTGCCGTATTTCTGGGGGTTGCGTCGCTCGTTATCCTTCTGCAGGTCGCGCTTCTGCTGCTCCGTCCTCGCAGCGGGATCAGCAACGTCCGCAGAACGCTCGGAAGCTCGACAATTTCGGTCGAGCGAGCAAAGCCGGTGCCGGCGGAACGGAAAACTTAATTGGATTTTAAGCCTTTCAAATAGCCTGCAGACGAAGATTCTGTACTGTCTTGCTTCACATTGTTCGGCATCCGGCATCCGGTTCCGTCGCCGCATCGATCAAAATGCGCAATCGCGGTTGCGACAACCTTACAAATAAAGAACCGGTTTTCGAATCTGCAGGCCGCGCAACAATACCGTACAAAGTTGCAATTAACATGCAAAAGCAGACTCTTTAAACCTGCTGAGAAGGTCGAAAAAGGATCTGTTTTCACAGCAAGCTCAGCGCTTCTGCATTGATCTCATTCGCCCGGAATTAAAGCGCATTAAAGAAAAATGCAGCGCAGCGGGGTATCCATATGCAAGCGCCGATCGATGAAGTAAAACAGAGCGTCGGTGGGCCGCGGCCGGTTTTACCGGGGAATAAACAAACTGACTCTTCCGGACTTATCGGTATTCCCTGCGTCATGATGCGCGGGGGTACCTCGCGCGGCCCATTTTTCCTGCGCGACGATCTGCCTGCGGACGATGAACAAATGAAACGCGTGCTGCTGAGCGTGATGGGTTCGCCCCACCCGCGGCAGATCGACGGCATGGGTGGATCCGACCCGGTGACGAGCAAAGTGGCGATGGTGCGACGCTCCACCCATCCCGGCGCTGACGTCGATTATCTTTTCGCGCAGGTTTACGTCGAGAAGGCCTTGGTGGATACCACCCCGCCTTGCGGAAACATGGTGACAGCGGTTGGCCCATTTGCGATCGAACAAGGGCTTGTCGCGGCATCGGACCCAATAACTGTGGTCAGGATCTGGGATGTGAATACCAAATCCTTGATAGAAGCGAGCGTTCAGACACCAGGCGGACAAGTCACCTATGCGGGCGATTTGCATATCGACGGCGTCAATGGTTCGGCGGCCCCGATCATGCTCAACATGGCCAGCATGGCGGGCGCCAAAACCGGTAAGCTATTTCCGACTGGTAAGCGGAGCGAGGAGATTCTTGGCGTGCGAGTCTCTTGTGTCGACATGGCCATGCCATCAATGTTTGTGCCCGCGGCTTCCGTCGGTAAGACAGGATATGAAACGAAAGCGGAACTGGATGCCGACAAGGAATTGATCGCGCGGCTGCAAGCGATGCGCATCATCGCCGGTGAGCGCATGGGGCTCGGCGATGTACGGGACAAAGTAACCCCCAAGCCGATCCTGGTGGCGCCCCCAAGAGAGGGTGGAACGGTTTGTGGCCGGTATTTCATGCCCTATTCGGTGGCGACCGCATTCGCGGTCACCGGGGGAACCAACTTTGCGGTCAGCGCCTGCATTCCCGGAACCGTTGCCCATGAGATCGCCAGCCTGGGAAAGAAGGCCGTTCATGAGGTTGCGATTGAACATCCCCAAGGAAAAATGTTTGTGACTGTGGAGGTTTCCGTAGCTGGCGATAATGTGATCGTCAAACAGGCCTCATTAGTTCGTAACGCGCGTAAATTATTTGATGGCAAGGTTTTTGTTCCGGCGACACTTTGGTCAAAGGAAGGAACACCGGAGCAAACCACCATTTTCGAACCTCTATCCGTGGACAAGTCCAAAGATCGGGTGCTCGGTTGGAATGATTAAAATGCTCAAATTTCTCGGCCCGCTCTCATACATGGCAGATCGATAAAGTGTGCGAATCCGAACCGCTGCCCATGGTGGAGGAGTTCCAAACATTGCCGGTGTATTTTAGAGAAAGTCAAAAAAATAGCTGATTGCGTGTACCGCCTGGCGAACCGGTCGGACCTATCTGAAGCCGCGCCGGCTCCCGAGTGGACGCGGAATTAATTCGCGAATTTCGTGTTCCAAAACCCAGCAACAGAACCAGAGCCTGTCATTAGCGGTTATCGCATGCGATTGACCGCAATTATTGTGGCCAGCGCCTTGTTCATGCAGAATGTAGACTCAACTGCGATCGCCACGGCTTTGCCTGCAATAGCCCGAAGCTTTCGTGCCGATCCGTTGCATATGAGCGTGGCACTTACTTCCTATCTTATAAGCCTCGCTGTGTTCATCCCGGCCAGCGGCTGGGTAGCAGACCGTTTCGGTAGTCGCAGTGTGTTTCGTGCCGCGCTCTTAATCTTCGCCTTTGCCTCTGTGCTATGCGGCCTTTCGCCAACTTTGGGGTGCCTTGTTGCGGCCCGGGTCCTACAAGGTATTGGGGGCGCCATGATGCTGCCGGTAGGCCGTCTCGTGCTGCTCCGCTCGGTTTCAAAAGACCAGATGATGAACGCAATATCGTGGCTGAGCATGCCGGCGTTGATTGGACCGATCCTGGGCCCCCCAATCGGCGGCTTTATCGCTACCTATTTTTCCTGGCGCTGGATATTCGACATCAATGTGCCGATAGGCTTACTCGGCATGCTGGGCGTGACGCTCTTCATTCCCGATTTACGGGAAGCGGACCGCGGCGGCACACTCGACATAATAGGCTTGCTTCTAACCAGCTTTACGATGGTTGCCCTGATGGCTGGTCTGGAGACCGTTGGGCGCGGCCTTGTCCCGCTCTCCTGGACCCTTGCGTGTTTCGCGCTTGGCATCGCCACGTCCTTGATCTACGCCCTGCATGTCCGCCGCCACGCGCAGCCCATACTCGATTTCTCGCTCCTGCGCATTCGCACATTTGCTACTTCTATCATTGCCGGTAGCCTGTTTCGGATCGCCATTGGAGCGCTGCCATTTTTATTGCCGTTGATGCTACAGATCGGGTTTGGAAAATCACCGCTTCAAAGCGGCCTGATCACGTTTGCAACCGCCATAGGCGTGCTTGGAATGAAGCCCGCGGTCCAACCCATCGTCCGACGTTTCGGCTTTCGCGCGACTTTGATAATAAACGGTGCGCTGGCAGTAGGCTTCATCGCACTCTCCGGGCTCTTCACTGCCGCTTGGCCGACGCTGGCCATTAGCGGCCTGCTATTCGTGGGCGGCCTCTTTCGTTCGCTTCAATTCACGGCGTTTAATGCCATTGCATATAGCGATATTACCCGTAGCCAAATGTCGGCCGCAACCGCCCTCACCGCAACCGCCCAACAAATTGCCCTCACTTTGGGTATTGTCGTCGGTGCCATGTCTCTCGAAGCCTCGACCGCACTTCACCATCACCGGCGAGCAGCCGCCTCCGATTTCGCATTCGCACTCGTGCTGGTCAGCGTCACAGGAGCTCTCGCCATTCCGATCTGCGCCACGCTCCCTGCTGACGCAGGCGAAGCCATAAGCGGCCGCCGCAGGACAGATTGAATTTAAGGGGCAAGCCCGGACCCGAAGTCTGGCGACCTCGAGAGGCATCTTGCCAATTTGCCGGCCGCTTGAGCGAGCTTGAAAATGATCTCGGCAATGGAAATCGTGCGTTGGACGTATTTGTGGGGCTTTTATGCCGAACGCGGCGATTCCCGAAATGCTCGATCGCCCGTATGCCGACCGCAGGGTGCGTGCCATCGACGTATCTTGACGATAAGTCGGTATGTCGCCTATTGTCGAAATATGGATAATCCAGAAGTTATTCTGACCCTCGGCGCGCTGGCCCAAACCACGCGTCTGGACGTGTTCAAGCTCTTGATACGAAGCGAGCCAAATGGTGTCGCGGCTGGCGAGATCTCCCGAATCCTGGACGTGCCGCACAATACGTTGTCGACCCATTTGGGAATTTTGTCCCGCTCCGGGCTGATCCGCAGCAAGCGCTATAGCCGGTCGATCGTGTACCGCGCCGATCTGGAGCGATTCCGGGAAATGACCTTGTTCCTCTTGGCTGATTGCTGCGGGGGCAACCCGGAAACCTGTGCCACCGCTATTGCCGATCTGTTCCCCTGCTACCCCACAAAGGAAGAGGCCAATGTCTGACCGCGTTTACAATGTAATGTTCCTCTGTACCGGAAACACCGCGCGCTCGATAATGGCCGAGGCGATTTTGCGCCTTGACGGGCTCGGCCATTTCCGCGTCTTCTCGGCGGGTAGTCACCCGAAGGGTGAAGTGAACCTATTCGCGCTCAAGGTGCTTGAGAGCTACGATTATCCTGTTGACGGGCTGCGATCGAAAAGCTGGGATGAATTTTCCGGTCCCGACGCGCCGGTCATGGATTTTGTCTTTACGGTCTGCGACAACGCCGCGGCTGAAACCTGCCCGGTCTGGCCTGGTCATCCGATGACAGCGCATTGGGGCATCGATGATCCGGCGGCCGTGACCGGGCCGGATATCGAAAAAGAAAAAGCCTTTGTACTGGCCTTCAAATATCTAAAAACCCGCATCAGCCTGTTTCTGAGCTTGCCGCTCGCCAAAATCGACGCAATGGCGCTCGGTTCCAAGCTCCAAGAAATCGGCAGCGCCGAGGGCGCATCAACACCACGCTCAGGCGCCGCCTGATGCCGGATGATAAAGTGACGATCTATCACAATCCGGCCTGCGGCACCTCGCGCAACACGCTGGCGCTGATCCGCAATGCCGGCATCGAACCGCATGTCATCGAATACCTCAAAAACCCGCCATCCCGCGCAGAATTATCAGACCTGATCGTGCGCGCAGGTATGACGCCGCGTGAATTGCTGCGCGAAAAGGGCACGCCCTATGCCGAACTCGGGCTCGATGACAAAGCGTTGACCGATGACCAGCTCATCGATGCGATGATGGCGCATCCCATTCTCATCAACCGGCCGCTCGTCGTCACCTCCATGGGAGTAAAACTCTGCCGCCCATCGGAGATCGTATTGGAGATTCTGCCAAAACCGCAGATCGGAGCTTTTGCCAAGGAAGATGGCGAAGCCGTCATCGATTCGGCCGGCCAGCGCGTCAAATAATCGCCGCATCAACAATCGACTGTTAGGATTTTAAGATGCTGGCGCTAGCCATCTTCATGATCACCCTGGTCTTTGTCATCGGGCAGCCGCGGGGCTTGGGGATCGGCTGGAGCGCCATGGCCGGGGCGATTGTCGCACTGCTGACGGGCGTCATCAGCTGGCACGATGTGCCGGTTGTGTGGCATATCGTCTGGGACGCAACCTTCACCTTCGTCGCGCTGATCATCATCTCGCTCCTTCTGGATGAAGCGGGATTCTTCCAATGGGCCGCCTTGCATGTGGCGCGCTGGGGCGGCGGCAACGGTCACAAGCTATTCCCGCTCATCGTGGTGCTCGGCGCGCTCATCGCCGCAGTGTTCGCTAATGATGGTGCGGCGCTGCTGCTAACGCCGATCGTGGTGGCGATTTTACTGCGTTTAGAGTTTACGCCCGCCCAGACGCTGGCTTTCGTGATTGCAACCGGCTTCGTGGCGGACACGACCAGCCTACCGCTCATCATTTCCAATCTCGTCAACATCGTCAGCGCCAATTATTTCCATGTCACTTTCGACCGCTATGCGGCGGTGATGGTGCCAGTAGATATTTGTTCGCTGGCAGCAACGCTCGGCGTTCTTTGGTTTTACTTCGGCCGCAGCGTGCCCGTACGTTATTCAATGGCAAAACTCGTTGCCCCTGAAAGCGCCATCAAAGACCATCTGGTTTTCCAGGCCGCCTTTCCACTGCTGGGGATATTGCTGCTGGCATATTTTATTTTTGCTCCAATGGGTGTGCCAGTCTCTGTGGTGACGGTCGCCGGTGCGGTCGTCCTGCTGGCTTTGGCGGGACGCTGGGGGCAAGGCGGTCGAGGCGCCGTCATCGCGACGAGAAAAGTGTTGCGCGGTGCGCCGTGGCAAGTCGTTATTTTCTCCCTCGGGATGTATCTGGTGGTGTACGGCCTGCGAAATGCCGGACTGACCCTATACCTGGCGGCAGGGCTAGCATGGCTCGGCCGCCATGGTGTCTGGATAGCCACCATCGGTACCGGCTTTGGCGCGGCCATTTTGTCATCGGTGATGAACAACATGCCCGGTGTATTGATCGGCACATTATCCATCGAGCAGTCTCATGCCATCCCCGCGCTGACCCGTGAACTGATGGTGTACGCCAACATTATCGGCTGTGACCTCGGCCCGAAATTCACGCCGATCGGCAGTCTCGCGACGCTGCTCTGGCTACATGTGCTCGCGAAGAAGGACATCACGATCAGCTGGGGCCAGTATATGCGCGTTGGCCTGCTGATCACACCGCCAGTGCTGCTGATCGCACTGGTGGCTCTGGTTCTATGGTTGCCATTGCTGGGAACGCCATGAGCACGGAATTTAAGCCTAACCCCGCGATGCCGGCTTTACGCACCGACTTGCTTGCGCCGGTCGACCATGAACGCCTTGAACCAACCGCACGGGCGACGTATCCGCCGCGCATTCTTCTGCTGTATGGGTCGCTGCGTGAGCGATCATACTCGCGGTTGCTTGTCGAAGAGGCCGCGCGGCTTCTCGATCTACTCGGTGCGGAAACCAAAATATTCGATCCGCGGGATCTGCCCGTTGCCGATGCCGTCGGGGCCGACCATGCCAAGGTGCAGGAATTACGCGCTTTGGCGCTCTGGTCTGAAGGTCAGGTCTGGTGCAGTCCGGAACGCCATGGCGCTGTCACCGGCGTCTTCAAAAACCAGATCGACTGGATTCCCCTGGAAATCGGTAGCGTGCGGCCGACCCAAGGCCGCACGCTGGCCGTCATGCAGGTGAGCGGCGGGAGCCAAAGTTTTAATGCCGTCAACACGCTGCGTCTGCTTGGCCGCTGGATGCGCATGTTTACCATCCCCAACCAGTCAAGTGTACCGAGAGCATATGAACAATTCGACCAGGCGGGGAGAATGCTGCCCGGCCCGTTACACGACCGCGTTGTCGACGTGATGGAGGAGTTGGTGCGTTTCACCTGGCTATTGCGCGATCGGTCGGATTACCTGGTGGAGCGCTATAGCGAACGGGTCGCCAGTTTTAAACTGCCCGAAACCCTCTGAAATTCGTGGTCCGTCAGGACCTGCTGGGTCTTGAGTGTTATTATCGATAATCGTCGAATAGGCTCAAGTTGAAATTCGAGAACTGGCACCTTTGTGCAAGGCGCTGGAGACCGAGATCGGCCAGCCATTGCTGCTGCGTCGAAATTCGTATCATCAACGATTTGTCGAACGCGCTCTACGAACAGGCGATGAACCGCAAAATCGGCCTGGCGATCATCATGCGGCCGCATTTCAACCTGTCGAAGAACGCCGAATGGTCGGCGCTGCGGCGCGAGAAATTGCGCTTAAAGGAAATTTACGAGCTGAACTCGCTGGATACGATCGCGCTGCTGGTCAATCTGGGGCTGGGGGTCTCGGCGGTGCCGAACTGGATGCCGCCCTGGCCGGAGGGGGTGCACCTGCGCAAATTCGCGCTGCCCGATGCGCCGGAGCGTGAGATCGGGATCATTTGGTCGCGCACCAGCGCCAGCCTGCCGCTAATCCGAACCTTTGTGGCCCAGGCGCATAAGGTGGCAAAGCCTGGGTGCGCAAGCGCCCTAGGCTGCGGCGGAAAGGGTGAAGCAACATTCGGAATGGCGGCCGCCGGCGGCGCAACGATTCTCAACGCATTCGAGCGCGGTAGAGAAGCCGCTCTCGCCCAGCAGATACCGCATTGCCCCGGTGAAAAAACCTTCGAACATGTAGCATTGCGGCGCCGGGGTCGTGGCCGGTGTTTCGAGCACGAAGATCGAGTATTGCAGGCTGAAGCGCGCGGCGCCCTCGGCGATGTCGAGTTCATCGACGCTGAAGCGGCCCCAGCCGCGTTGCGAAAGCCGTTGGAAATAATAACGGAATGCTGCTTCGGGGGCGAGATCGCCTGTTCGCGCGGTGGCGCTGCACCAGTCGAACGCGGATTTGTCGGTGGCCGGGCGCAGGATGGCGCGATAGGCTTCAACCCCCAGCGCCGCCGCCACGGCGTTGTGATTATTCACCAAAAAATGCCGCGGCAAGTATACCATCGGCAGACCATCGGTCCGCCAGATCCCGGTATCGGGATCGACCTCGATGGGGACGGGGGCGGACATGCGGCTACGCCGCGAGGTTTTTGTAAAGCGCGCCGTCCTTCATGATGACATGCAGATTGCGCTGATGCACCAGCAGGTCGAGATCACCTAACGGATCGCCGTCGGCCAGCAGCAGATCGGCGATATAGCCTTCCTTCACCAGCCCCAGCTCGCCGGCCAGCCCCATCACCTCGCCGCCGATGCGGGTGCCGCATTGCAGCGCCTCGCTTGGCGAGTAGCCGAGCAGATCGACGAAATGTTTCAGGTCGCGCGCATTGTCGCCCTGCGGCGATTGCGCGAAACCGTAATCGCCGCCGATGAGTGCGCGGATGCCGCGGCGGCGGAATTCGGAATAGACTTTGGCGGTGGTCTCGATCACGCGCTCCATGATCCGGCCAAGCTCGGAATCGCGGGTGAAGCCGTAGGCTTCACCCTCATGCAGCGTGCCGTAGATAATGCCGATGGCGGGGCCGACAAATATCCGGTCCTTCGCCGCTTCCAGCATGTCAATGGCTTCCGCATCGGCGGACTCGCAATGATAGATGACATCGACACCGCAACGCACCGCGCGCTTGACGGAATCCGATGAGCGCGCGTGGCAATTCACCTTTTTGCCAAAATCGCGCGCCACATCGACAGCCATTTGCACTTCGTTTTCGCGCATCACCGTGCGGCCGCCATCGGCGGTGGGGCTGAGGTCATCGCCGGAGATGTTGACCTTGATATTGTCCACGCCCTCGCGGCAGCACAGCCGCACCGCTTTGGCGATTTCCTCCGGCCCGTCGGCGATCATGCCAAAACTCTCGTAATACATGTGATTTTTACGCTCGTCGCCGAGCCCGCCGGTGACCGTGATTTCCGGACTGGCGGCGCGCATGCGCGGGCCGGGCAGGCGGCCCGCGTTGATCTCGTTGCGGATCACCACATCGAGCCGGAGTTTCGAGGTGGCGGCGCTGTAGGCGCTGGTAAATCCATGGTCGAGCAGGGTTTTGGCATTGCGCATGGTCAGCAGCAGATGTTCCTCGGGCGGGATGTTCCCGAGATCGGAATCATTCACCGCACCGCCGAAGGAAATATGCGCATGGCCCTCGACTAGTCCGGGGAGCAAGGTTTTGCCCTGCGCCTCGATCAGCGTGGCGCCCTCGGCCGAGAGCGCGCCGCGGTCGCGGGCGATGGTTTTGATGCGCCCGTTCTCGACCAGCACATCGGCCGGAAAAGCGGGTGCGCCGGTGGCGTCCCAGACGCTGGCATTGCGGAAAAGAACGCGGTCCATATGCAAGCTCCTTGGGTTCGCGGTTAAACGGCCGGCGCCGGATTTGTCAGCATATTGCCATCAATTTCAGCCCCGTCACCGGAATTATTCATGCGCCGTGCGGGCCGTTCTCGTCGGCGATGGGATTGCGCAGAATGCCGAGGCCCTCGACTTCGACTTCGCAGATATCGCCTGGCTTCATGTACAACGGCGGCTTGCGCGCCATGCCGACGCCCGACGGCGTGCCGGTGACGATGATGTCGCCGGGCGCCAGGGTGACGGCGACACTCAGGATGGAAATCAGCTCCGCGACGCTGAACACCATATCATCGGTCGAGGCGTCCTGCACCATCACGCCGTTCAGCCGGGTCTGCAGCCGGAGCCCGCGCGCGCCGGGAGGCAGTTCGTCGGCGGTGACAAAGTACGGGCCGAAGGCGCCGGTATCGTCGAAGTTTTTCCCTACCGTCCATTGCGGCGATTTTTTCTGGTAATCTCGCACCGAGGCGTCGTTGAAGAGCGAATAGCCGATGACATGGGAAAGCGCATCAGCCTCGGCAACATGCCGGCCGGCTTTGCCGATGATCGCCACGATCTCACCCTCGTAATCGAGCTCGTTTGAAACCCGGGGGCGGATGATGGGTGCGCCGGCGCCGATCAGACTGGAGGCGAAACGGGCGAAGATCGTGGGGTAGGCGGGCACCGCAAAGCCGCTCTCGAGGGAGTGGTCGACATAGTTCAAACCGACGCAGATGATTTTACCCGGCTGCGGCAGAGGCGGCAGCAAGGTGACGTCGGCAAGCGCAATGACCGGACCGGCGGCAAGCTGCTCGGCGGCCCGTGCCAGTTCAGCCTGACCGGATGGCAGCAGCGTCTCAAGCGCGCCGGGATAGCCCGGTTCATGGCTCAAAAAGCCCCGGAAAACATTATCCGCCCCCGCTACCGCCAGGCCGGCGACATCGTTCTTCTGAAAAACTGCAAACCGCATGGGATATTCTTCCGCAATATGTGGCGCAATCGCTAATGTCAGCGGATATATTAGTCAACAAATAATATATTATTTTGTAAACCGAATATTATCCGCTACAATCCCGCCAACCTCCCCAGGGAAAGTAACCAATGCGTTCGAAACCGGAATCCTCGCCAAATATGACCCAGGGCGCCTATGACGATTTGCGCGCCGAGCTGCTGACCTGCCGCATCATGCCGGGTAGCCGGTTGAAGATTCAGGAGTTGTGCGAGCGGTTTTCCGTGAGCCTTGGCGCGATCCGCGAGGCGCTCTCACGCCTAAGCTCCGAAGGGCTGGTGGTTGCCGAACCGCAGCGCGGCTTCCGCGCGACGCCGATTTCAGCCGCGGATTTGCAAGACCTCACAATGACCCGCGTCGAGCTCGACCAGATCTGCCTGCGGCGCGCCATAGCACTGGGAACGGTGGAGTGGGAGGCGAGGCTGGTCGCCGCCGCGCACCGGCTGGGCCGCACCGCTGAGCGGGCGGCCGAAGACCCGGCGCGATCGAATGACGAATGGGCCGAGGCGCATGCGGCGTTTCATCTGGCGCTGATCGATGGCTGCGCGAGCCCCTGGCTGATCCATCTGCACAGCCAGCTCTATGCGCAGAGCGAGCGCTACCGGCGATTGTCGGTGCCGCTGGCCGATGGCAAGCGCGATGTCGGGCGTGAACATCAGGATCTCGTCGATGCCGTGCTGGCGCGCGATGCTGAACTGGCGGTGAAGCTGCTGACGGAGCATTCGAATGCGACGACGCGGATTCTGTTGCAGGCGGCGGTGGATGGCGGCCCAGGTTTGGCAGAGATGGGCAAGCCGCCAGTGCGAAAACGCGAGCCTGCGCCGGCGCGCGTCCCGCAACATTAACCGGCCACGGAAGACTCCGCCACCTGAAGTTGGCCCAAAACTTGCTTCGTTCGTGGGGTCCAAGTGAAACAAGGCGGCCATAATGAGCGAGATCGTTGCCCGCAAGCCCCAGCGCTTCCGCCTGCCCGTAGGGCCGGCGTCCGGGCCGCTCGCGGTCTGCCTGAGCTTGCTGCTCATCGGAATCGCGGGCCTGGGCGCATTGATGATGCGAAATGCGATGCCGGCCGGCGACTCCGTTCTGGTTTTCGTGCCGGCCATTCTGGTCAACGCCCTTATCTGCGATCTGCCGGCCCTGATCATCGGCTGCATCGGCAGCGTGGTCAGCTACAATGTGCTTTTCCTGCCGCCGCTCTATAAATTCACCCCTGGCGATCCCAAAAACGCTCCGGTCCTCCTGGTCTTTGCGCTGGTGGCGGTGACCGTGAGCTACATCGCCGGCCGCATGCGCAAGGAAGCAGACAAGGCCTGCGAACTGGACAAAATCGCGGAACGTGAGCGCCTGCAGGTCGCTTTGCTGGCCTCCGTCTCGCATGATCTGCGCACCCCGCTCGCCTCCATCCTCGGCTGCGCCTCCGTCCTGAAGCTCTGCCGGCCGGGGCTGGACGAAGCATCGCTGATCTCCCTGATCGACACCATTCAGGACGAGGCGAACAGCCTCAACCGGCTAATCGGCAACCTGCTGGACATGACGCGGCTGGAGGCCGGCGCCCTGCAATTGCGGACTGGCCCGACCGATCTTGCGGATATTTTAGGCAGCGCGGTGCGGCGCGTGGAATCCATTCTGCCGGCGTCGAAGATTAGGCTGGACCTGGCGCCCGACCTGCCGGATCTGCATCTGGACCCGGTGTTGCTGGAACAGGTGTTTTTCAATCTCTTCGACAATGCGGCGAAATACGCGGCATCGCGTGCGCCGGTCCGGGTGACAGCCTGGCCTGCCGGCGGCCAGGTTCATATTACCTTCGCCGATGCGGGCGGCGGCCTTCCTTCCGGCGAGCTGGAGCGGGTTTTCGATAAATTCCATCGCGCTGCAACCGGCGGGCCGCCCGGCACGGGCCTTGGCCTGCCGATCTGCCGTGGCTTCGTCGAGGCGCTGGGCGGCAAAATTAAAGCGGCCAACCAGCCAAGCGGCGGCGCCATTTTTACCATCACCCTGCCCGTCTTGACAGCGGCCGCCGCGTGAGCACCGCACCCGCGCATGTGCTGGTGGTGGACGATGAACCGGCGATCCGGCGCTTCCTTCGCGTCAGCCTCAAAACCCAGAATTATTCCGTCAGCGAAGCGTCGACCGGCTTCCAGGCCCTGGAGAGCATTCGCCTCGAGCCGCCGGATTTGCTGATCCTGGATCTCGGCCTGCCCGACCGGCACGGGCTGCTGCTGATCCGGCAACTGCGGGATGCGGGATCCGCCCTTCCCATCATCGTCCTCTCCAGCCGTTGCGAACAAGATATGAAAGTCGCGGCATTGGACCTAGGCGCCGATGATTACATCACCAAACCGTTCGGCATCGAGGAGCTAATGGCCCGGCTGCGGGCCGCACTCCGGCACCGGCTGCAACAGGAAGGACAGCGCGCAATCTTCCGCACCGGCGGCCTGAGTGTCGACCTCGTCGCCCGCGTCGTCAAAATAGACGGACTGGAAATCAAGCTCTCACCGCGCGAATATGAAATCCTGCGCCTGCTCGTCACCCACGCCGGCAAGGTCCTCACCCATCGCTTCATTTTGCGCGAGGTCTGGGGCGGCGATGTGGACGTGCAATACCTGCGCAGCTACATCCGCGCCCTGCGCCACAAAATCGAGGCGGACCCGGAACGCCCAGCCCATATCCTAACCGAGCAAGGCGTCGGCTACCGGCTGCACGGTTAAAGGCGAAGCAGTTCTTTTTCTGAAGAAAAAGAACCAAAAAGACTTCTGTTAATCTGGGCCATGGGCGTTGGCGCAGCCACAGCCCAGGGCCCAGAGTACAAAGTTTTTGCGTCGCTTTTTTTCAAAAAGCGGCTTATTTTATATGAAATTCCTATTTTTACGTCTTCGATTCCACTTGAATTCATATGCCTGCCCCGTCAGTTTCTCTGAAGGAAAAAAGGTTTCTTGATAGCGGGGATCCCATGGCACGCAGCCTCAATGAGCGCATCGACACAATGTTCAGCCGCGACAGGCTGTTTGCAACGGCGATTGTTGCGGTGCTGTGGTTGACGGAGCTTTTCGTGATGTTTGCGGTCCGGCAATATATGCCAAGTGCCGCGACGGAGGTCGTCTGCTGGATCGCGGCCGCGGTGCTGCTGCTGTTCAACACCGCTTCGATCTTCGCGATGTTGAAGCATTATGCTGAGGATAAGGCGCATATCTATGGTGTGGATATCCACCATATCGATGCCGGCCGCTAAAATACAATTTTGGGAGCAGCTTGATGGCCACAGAATATATCCCACCCAAGCAGGGCGTCTTTGGACAGTTCTTCGACGTTACGTTTTTGCTGGGCCTGGTCTTCGTTGTTTTGTTTTTACCGATCTGGCTTGGCATCGCAGTGCCCTCGCGCGTGGAGAAGCTGCCGCCGGGCGTGAGCTATACCACCAATGCGGATGGAACGCGCGACTGGACTGGCCTTAGCTGGGATGCCCTGAAGCAAAACCCGACGATGCAGGCGCAGTGGGAGAAGCTTGGTTATACCAAGGAGACTGCCGCAGCGATTATTACGATGCCGTTCGATTATAAAATCGACGTTATGGGCGTCGGCCTCACCATCATCATTATCTGCGGCTATTTCGGTTTCATGCTCGTAGTGTCCGAGAAGGAATACCGGCAGGTAATCGCGGAAAAATTCGACTGAACATTTAAGAGGAATTATTCCAATGTGGCTGCTGCTCACCGATGCCGCCTGGATCGTCTCCATCGTTATTTTTGGCTGGCTGATCTGGGATTTTATCCGCGTCAACATGCGTTATTCGGAAAGCGTGCTTTTGAGTTCTCGCGAAGGCGTTGACGAATTATTTGCAGAATCCGGACAGAAGGAACCTTGAGGGATGGATAGAGAAGCCACGGCCGTTGCCGGCGAGACCGGCTCCCATGTCGGCCTGCTCAAAGTGCTGGGTCCGGTGCATGTCTGGGCGCTTGGCGTCGGCATTGTGCTGGTCGGCGAATTCATGGGCTGGAATTACGGTGTCGGCAAAGGCGGCGCCTTCGGCGCGCTGATATCCTGTTTTGTTATCGGGATACTTTATACCTGCGTCGCGATGATCGATTCCGAGATCACCTCGACGGTGGCCGCGGCCGGCGGCCAGTACGCACAGGCCAAGCACACCATCGGCCCGCTGATGGCCTTCAATGTCGGGCTTTACATGGTGCTGACCTATACCATGCTGAATGCCAGCGACATTCAGGTGGCCGGCCAGCTGGTTCAAATAGCCGCCGGCAATATGAATGTGACGATCCCCTGGCAGCCTTATACGATTCTATGTCTGGCTTTGCTGACCCTGCTGAATTACCGCGGCGTGCTGGCCACACTGAGCGTGAATTTCGTCATCACCGCACTGGCGTTTCTCTCGATCCTGGTGCTGTTCATCGGCGTAAAACCCTGGGCCCCACACGAGGTTTTGCTGCATAGCCAGCTGCTCACCGCATTGCCTTATGGCTGGCTCGGCGTGCTCGCCTCCTTCCATTTCGGCATCTGGTATTACCTTGGCATCGAGGGCACCTGCCAGTCGGCGGAAGAGGTGCGCTCCCCTGGCCGCGCGCTGCCGCTCGGCACCATGACCGGCATGATCACGCTGCTGATCGCCGCCGCCATCACCTGGTATGTTGTCTGCGGCCTGCTGCCCTGGGAATATATCGGCTGGGACGCCGAGCTGGCGCCGCTTTACGATGCGGCCCGGGTCACCGGCAGCTCCACGCTGACGGTCATCCTGTTTATCGGCACTTTGTTCTCGGCGATCGCCTCGGCCAATGGCTGCATCAACGACGCGGCACGGGCCTGGTTTTCGATGGGACGCGACCGCTATCTGCCGATCTGGTTCGGCGCCGTGCATCCAAAATACCGCACGCCGTTCCGCTCGATTTTGTTCTTAACGCCCATCGCGGCAATCTTCGCACTCTATATTCCGCTTGCCGAAATCATCACCTTCTCGATCCTGTCCGGCTTGCTGAATTACACCTTCATGCCGATCAACATGTGGAAATTCCGCCGCAAATGGCCGATCGGCAGCATCCGCCGCGGCTTCGAACATCCGTTCCATCCCATCCCCGCCGGCGTGCTGCTGACCCTGTGCGTTGCCACCTTCTTCGCCATCTATCTGGGCTATGGCCGGCAGTTGCTGTCGATGATGCTGTTCTACATCGTCGCATCGGCCTGGTTCGCGTTTTACCGCTATCGCTATGTGCGGCGCGGCGACCAGTTCAGCATGCCCTGGCCGCGGCCTCAGGGGTATTGAGGGGGTGATGAGCCCCCTGGCCATTGGTTTCGGCGTAGCGGGTCTGGCCGGGCTGGTGCTGATGCATTGGCAGGAACGCCGGAAAGTAAAGCAGATGCGCGCTGCGTTCTTTTCGGACTGTCTGGGGCTGTTTTCGCGTTACCGCGTGGTACAGGACCATTTCGGTTACCCGGTGCTGGAAGGCTGCTTCAACGGCGCAGAAATCCGGCTGGAGCCGGTGCTGGATAATGTCACGCCGCGCAAGCTGCCATCGCTCTGGATCAAGGTGACCTTGCTGGCGCCGGTCCGCTATCGCGGGATTTTCGATTTCATGCGGCGGCCGCAGGGCACGGAATTCTATTCGCCGGCGAGCTCGCTCGACCATCGCGTGGCGGTGCCGGCGGATTGGCCGTCGGATTCGCAGATCGCGACCGATGCGCCATTGCTGATGCCGCCGGTGGAGATCATCGCGCGGCATATGCGGATTTTCGAGGATCCCCGCGCCAAGGAGATGCTGGTGACGAAAACCGGGGTGCGGATTGTGTATCAGGTGTCGCAGGCGCAGCGCGCGCAATATGCGGTGTTGCGGCAGGCCGTGTTTCCCGAAAACCGGCTGCGCGCCGATCTCGCTGGCAGCCTGTTGCGGGCAGCGCTTAATCTGCACCGGGCGGTGGCGGCATGAAAAAAAATCCGAATCCTTATCTGGTGCTGGCGGCGGCGATTTTGTTGCCGGGCGCAGGACATGTGCTGAGCGGCAGGCAGTCCAGGGGGCTGGTGATGCAGTTGTTCATGGTATCGCTGGCGATGATCACCTGGCAGCTCTCAACGCCGCACATTAGCCTTATCGGCCGGCTCTCCGGCGGCATTTTCGTCTATGCGCTTTCCATCCCCGATGCGTACCGCGGCGCCAGGCTGAACTGGGTGCGTGCCCGGTCCGTAAGCCTGGCGTGAGTTGCGGGCGGCAGCAGCCGCCAAAAAACAGTAATTGATTCGTCCATGATTATTAAATTTCAGCATAAGGGATTGGAAGCCATTTATCGGCGGCCGCTGTTGGATGCGGAGGCCCTGCCTTCGCCCAAACTGCGGCGCATTCTGGCCGCGCTGGATGCAGCAACGGATCTACGCGACCTCAGCCTGCCGGCATTGCGGCCGCAGCCATTGGGCGGGCGGCTGCATGGTCATTGGTCGATCTGGGTGTTCGGCGACTGGTATCTCACCTTCACCTTCTCCGCCCCGAATGTAACGATGGTGAATTATCTTGAAATGCGGACCCCGCCATGCTGAGGGACCCGCCGCATCCGGGTGAGACCCTGCAGCAGGACGTGCTTCTACCGCTCAGGCTTGGGGTAGGCGAAGCCTCAGCTTTTTTGAATGTGCCAAAGGCAGCGCTGTCAAAGGTGGTAAACGGCAGAGCGAGAATTGCCGCGGAGCTGGCGCTAAGGCTGGAGAAGGCCGGGTTCGGGACAGCCCGATTCTGGATGACGCTGCAGATCAATTATGATCTGGCGCAGGCGATGAAGCATCGCTTATAGTCCTTAGCGCGACGTTCCGAACAAGCGGCGCGGGACCATGCAGCCGACGACCCAATTCGGCTTGTCGACGATCTCATGAATGCGCAGCTCGCCGATCATGCCGAGCACCGCATAGGCCTCGAATGGCTCGACCTTGAGGCTGAAAGCCATCTCATCCACGGCAAATCGCACGGCATCGCGCGCCGCGGTAAAAAGATCGGGACCGATCCCAAGAAAATCCCGGTATTCGGTTTCCACGTAGGGTTTGGTTGAAATATCCGCAAACGGTGCCCGAAGATGGCGTTGCTTTATCAATTCGACCTTGATGGTGGCCGACATCGCCGCCTCGATCGCGGTACCGGAAATCTCTCCTTCACCTTGCAGCGCGTGGCCGTCGCCGCCGGAAAGCAGCGCGCCCTTGTTGAACACAGGAAGATAGAGTTTCGCGCCCCGGGTGATGTAGCGCACGTCGATATTGCCACCGGCGCGCGTCGGCGTGATGGAGGCAAAATCGCCATCCTGCGCGGGGACGACGCCCAGAACGCCGAGCATGGGTTGCAGTGCGAAGCGTTCGCCGAATAGCTCGGCATAGCCTTGCGCCAGATCGAAACCACGAAAAAAAGGTTCCGGAAACTGGTCGTCGAGCAGTCCGAAATCCGGCAGCAGGCCGGTCCAGCCCCAATTGCCAAGCTCCAGATCGAGGATCTCCAGCATCAGCGCGTCGCCGGGCTCCGCGCCTTCGACGTAAATCGGTCCGCAAAGCGGGTCGAGCTGGCGGAAATCGATTTTCGAGATATCTGCCTCGGTGGAATTCCGGCCGAGCAGACCGTTCGAGGCATCCGGGCTGTCCAAGGTAAATTTCTGACCTGGCGTCACGTGCAGCGCCGGGGCAACAGCGCGGTTCCAATGCGGGTGTAGGCTGTTGCAGCGTGGGCAATGGATGCTGCGCTTGAGTTGCCCGGCCTCGCTCATGCCACCGCTCATACTCAGGATGTCTCCGCGACGTCGGTACCGGATCCAAACTCATATTGCGTCATTTCGACATGCCGCACATGCCGCCGTGAGGCCAGGAGAACAACGACACCGATCGCCATATAAACGATCACGATATAGGGAAAATAGTTGAACGGAAATGCCGGCACCGGATAGATATTCGCAAACAACGCATAGGCCGCGAGAATTAGCCCAACAATCGGAGGCACCAACATATACCAGCGTCCCGCCTGCAAATCAGATTTGGTGAAGCGGATGAGCGAGGCGATGTTCATCATCCCATAGGCGATCAGCACCGTTAGCGTCGCGACGGTCCCGGTATAGCCGTACAGGTCCGAGGCATTGTTATGCCATATCGCGAGACAGACGAGCAGCACCAGATTTGCGGCCATAATGAAATTGCCGGCGGCGCGCGGCGAGCCATAGCTGTTCACGCTCGCCAGTCGGGCCGGCAGAAACCCGTCCCGCGCCAGCGCCACCAGCAGCCGCGCGGCAGCCGCGGCTGAGCCGACCGCCATCGCAAACGTGCTGACCAGCGCGCCGAACTGGATCAGCTGCGACATCGCAAAGCCGGCGTATTCCGGCGCAAGATCTTGAAAAGGTGCGGCGGCGCCGGCGAATTTGGAAATATTGCCAAGCCCGTAACCAACCGTTTGCGCATAGCCGACGAAGGTGAAAAATGTGCCGGCCACCAGCACCGTGATGATGATGGCGAAGGGCACGTCGCGCACCGGATTATTCGCCTCTTCGCCCAATGAGGATGCGGCTTCGAAGCCGATGAAGGTCAGCACGCCAAAGACCAACCCCTGGCTGAGCCCCGCGAAGCCGGACGCGCCGACATGGAACGGTGCCGGATTAAATGGTTTTGAGGCAACAATGATAATTGCCAGGATGAGTACAAGCGTGACCGAGAACAGTTCAATGGACAGCATCAGCCGCGTGGATAGTTTGATGTCGCGATCGGTGATGAACCAGACCAGGAAGGCGCAGGCAACGGCATATACCGGCCAGGGCAAAGCGATGACCGGCCTTAGCAGGCCGGAGGCGAACAGGCCGAACCCGCATAACGCCGCGGTAACGAACACCGCATAGGTCAACAGGATCGCCCAGCCGGCGATAAACCCGAAATTCCGGCCTTGCGCATAATAGATCAGCCCGTACACCGACCCCGCATGGCCGACCTTGGAAGCCAGCCGGACGAAGGACAAGGCGATGCATAAAACGCCGATGGTCGAGATGATGAAGACCAGCGGCACGGCGGTGCCTGCCGTCCCTGCAATGAACGGCGTATTGAGCGATATGCCGACCATCATCGCAATGACGGCCACGGAGAGCGCAATGGTCTCGATCCGGTTAAGTTTGCGCTTGAACATGTTCGGCCCCTTGTTTTCCGGTGCCATGCTGGCCGGGCTCAGCCCAGCAATCTTGTAGATTCGCGTTTTTTGAAATCACGCGCCGAACCGGCAGCCCCTTAGTGCAGCGCCCGTCGTACCGCGCCTGGCGTGCGGCCAAAATGCCGGGCAAACGCCGTCGTCATATGCGCCTGGTCGGCAAAACCGGTTGCCAGTGCAATCTCCGCCAATCCCATACGCGAGCCGGCAAGCAGGGCGGCCGCCTTCTCCAGCCGCTTTTGCAGGACATAGCGATAGGGCGACAGCCCGGTCTGCTGCCGGAACGCCTGCAGAAATCGCGTCTCGCGCATTTGCGCAGCGGCCGCCAGCATGGCAACGCTCAAATTTTCGTCCAGGCGATCTTCGATCTGGCGGGCGAACCGCGACCAGCCTTGCGGCGTAAACCCCGCACGTTTTGGCGCAGGCGCCGGATTCTGCCTGGCGCGCCGCGCCAACGCCGCGATGAGAGCCGCCCTCGCGCAATCTGCGAACAAATCCCCCGCCTGATTGGCCGATCTCGCTTCATCCCATAAATCCAGGCAGAGCCGCGCCACCAGCCGGTCGCGGAATGCGCCCTTATGCAGCGGTCCAAAGCCAGTGCGGCCGTCGTCAATCTCCGCCACCGCCTGCATCGGCAGCGTCAGCATGAGATGCCGGTGCGGCGCATCCATGACCAATTCCCCCAGTGTGCCGGGCGGGGTGATGGGCATGAAGGTTCCGGGCGGGACGATGGCGTTCTGCCAGCCATCGCCAAACTGAAATTCCGTCCGCACCGTGCCCCGCAGCGCCAGGCAAAGGATAAAATTATCCGACACCGGGTCCGGGTTCTGATGCGGCGGCATGTCGAATAAAGTGAAGTCCAGCGGAATCCGGCCGGCACTTCGCTTTGTTTGCGCATAGGGCAAAGGATTATTGGGCCGATCAGGCAACAGCATGCAGCACACTCCGCGTTGTGCATGACCGGCATTACCCCCGTTCAGATGCTAATGAGAAATCCGTGCGAGTTCAATAGAAAACGTGAAGTCGCAATATTGCCCTTGAGGCAAGTCTATCAATTTACAATAAAACGCATTGCGCCGGGACGGAAATCCGCATAATTTTCGCCGGTCGCAACAGATTGATGCGAGGAGAATTGATGGGACGGGTTGCGATTATCGGCGCCGCCGAGCGGGCTGGCTCAGCCGCATGGTGTGCGTCGATCCGCGCCAAGGCGATGGATTGGTGCAACACCGGCGACCGCGTGGCGCTGGTGACAACACCAACGCGCGCGCGCCGGATATGCACCGCATCGCCGTGATGAACCGGCTCTCCGGAATCGATGGCCAATCCAACAATCTTGCGCAGCGGGTTGGCGGCGCGGCGGCGCGGCGGCGTAATGCGTCGCGGCCGATGAAACCTCCTCGCGATCCGCGACCGCAAAGCCGATGCCGGCTTCATACGGGTCGGTCTCGTCGGAGAATTCATGGCCGGCAAGGATCAGTCCGGCTTCAATGCGCAGCATATCGAGCGCCGCGAACCCCATCGGCATAGCGCCGGCCTCAACAAGCGCCTGCCATAACGCGATGGCATTATCCGGATGCACCCAGATTTCAAAACCCAACTCGCCCGCATAGCCGGTGCGCGAGATAACCAGCGGAATACCGGTGGGCCCGCCAAGCCGGAACGGCGCAAGTCAGACCCATTGATTGGAAAAGCGCGGGCGCGATTCGATGATAAAGTTAATTGAAAGGAAATATTCATGCCAGTAAATAAACAGCCTAACATTTGGAATTTGGGCAAGCTGTTCTGGTTATGATGAAAATTTACGCGAAAATGGCTATGTTATTAGCAAGCTGACCATTACGACGGCGTATTTCAGTTGCCCGCGTGATAGGTTCTGCGACAGCCGGAACAAATAGTTAAATTGAGTGCAAGTAACGGTTTTAGGTTGGAGGAGCATCCGCTATGGACAGATAGCCACTATCCAAGGGGGAAGATTATGACCAGCCTGCCGACCGTTGCCCCTGCCTTGCCGCCGGCGCTCTGCACACCCGTAGCACTACAGGCCGCAATCCTCTCGAAATTGAATTCCCATGTCGGCCGGCGGCGGTCGATGGCGACAAAGCGGGACTGGCTGTTGGCCACCGCCATCGTCGTGCGCGATTTCGCGGTCGTGCGCTGGCTGGAAAGCCTTGAGTCCGCCCAGACTTCGGGCGCCAAGCGGGTGTATTATCTATCGCTGGAATTCCTGATCGGCCGGCTACTGTTCGACAATCTGAACAATCTGAACATCACCCCGCAGGTGCGCGAGGCGCTGGCCGGGCTGGACGTGGATCTGGATGATCTGCGCGCGCTGGAGCCGGATGCGGCGCTAGGCAATGGCGGCCTCGGCCGTCTCGCCGCCTGCTTCATGGAAAGCCTCGCCAGCATCGACATCCCCGCCTATGGCTACGGCATCCGCTACGAACACGGTCTGTTCCGTCAGGTTATCAAGGACGGGGTGCAGCACGAGGAGCCGGAGGACTGGCTCGCCTTCGGCAACCCATGGGAATTCGAACGCCCGGAAATGCGCTATCAAATCGGCTTCGGCGGCAGCGTGGTCACCGCCCCCGACGGCCATCATATCTGGCATCCGGAGCAGAAAATCATCGCCGTGGCCTATGACATGCCGGTCGTCGGCTGGCGCGCCGCGCGCGTCAACACGCTGCGCCTGTGGTCGGCGCTGCCCTTCGACAAACTCAGGCTCGACCTCTTCAACGAAGGTGACCACACCGGCGCCCAGACCCACCGGATGCAGGCTGAAGCGATTTCCAAAGTCCTGTATCCCTCGGACTCCACCCCCGCCGGCGAGGAATTGCGCCTGCGTCAGCAGTATTTCTTCGTCTCCGCCTCGTTGCAGAACCTGGTCAGCCGGCATATCCGCTCCTTCGGCTCCATCGCGGGCCTGGCCGACAAAACCGCGATCCAGCTCAACGACACCCATCCCGCCATCGCCATTGCCGAGATGCTGCGCATCCTGGTCGACCTGCACGAAGTCCCCTGGGATGAGGCCTGGGCCTCCGCCCAGGCAATTTTCAGCTACACCAATCACACCTTGCTGCCGGAGGCGCTGGAAACCTGGCCGGTACCCCTGATGGAACGGCTGCTGCCCCGGCACATGCAGATCATCTACGCGATCAACAACGCCCATCTGGACGGGCTGCGCAAATCCAACCCGGGGGACGACGCGCTGGCCGCCCGCCTCTCCATCATCAAGGAGGAGCAGGGCAGGCGCGTACGCATGGGCCATCTCGCCTTTCTCGGCTCGCATCGCGTCAACGGCGTCTCCGCCTTGCATACCGAGCTGATGCGGGAGACCGTGTTCAAGGATTTGAACGCGCTGCGCCCCGGCCAGATCGTCAACGTCACCAACGGCATCGCCTTCCGCCGCTGGCTGCACGAAGCAAATCCCACCCTTACGGATCTGCTTGTCGAGACCATCGGTCCCGAGGTGCTGGATAACCCCGAAGCCCTTACCAAGCTGCAGCCCTACGCCAGCGACAAGGGCTTTCAGAAGCGCTTTGCCGCAATGCGCCGCGGCAATAAAGTAGCACTCGCCAAAATCATCCAGCGCGACACCAACATCACCGTCGACCCGGATGCGATCTTCGATGTCCAGGTCAAGCGCATCCATGAATATAAGCGCCAGCTGCTGAATATTCTGGAAACCGTCGCTCTGTACCAGGCGATGCGGGTCCAGCCCGACGTCGACTGGACGCCGCGGGTGAAAATTTTCGCCGGCAAGGCGGCGGCCAGCTATTACCGCGCCAAACTCATCATCCGCCTCGCCAACGATGTTGCAAAAGTCATCAATGCCGATCCGCTGACCAGCGACCGGCTGAAGCTGGTCTTCCTGCCGAACTATTCGGTGAGCTTGGCGGAATCCATCATCCCGGCGGCCGATTTGTCGGAACAAATCTCAACCGCCGGGCTTGAGGCATCGGGGACCGGCAATATGAAGCTTGCCCTCAACGGCGCGCTGACCATCGGCACGCTGGACGGCGCCAATGTCGAAATCCGCGACCATGTCGGCCCCGAAAACATCTATATTTTCGGCATGACGACCGATGAAGTGGCCAAGCGCAGCGCGCGCGGTTTCAACGCGGAAGCGGAAATCGCCGCCTCGCCGGCCCTGGCCGACGCCATCAATGCCATTGGCAGAGGCGATTTTTCTCCCACCGATCCGAACCGCTATGAATCGCTGGTGCAGATGCTGCGCTATGACGACCGCTATCTGCTCTGCGCGGATTTTGACTCCTACTACGCAGCGCAGCGCAGAACGGCAGCCGATTACCGCCGCCGCCCGGAACTCTGGTGGAAATCCAGCATCCTCAACACCGCCGGCATGGCCTGGTTCTCCTCAGATAGGTCCATCGAAGAATACGCCCAACATGTCTGGGGCCTGCGTGGAAATTCTACTCCGGTGGCCATTTGAGGCGCGTTTCTGCGCTCCTGGCGGTCGGCCGCTGCCGTGCTCACGGCCCGTAGGCCGCTCCGCTCCAGTTCTCGAAACACGCCCCAACTGACTGACCGGAGCGAATTTCCAAGCAGACCCTCAATTTACGAATTACACAAATAGGCTTTTATTGAGCTGGGGCCAATGAAGTTCCAAACTCCCGGCTCCGGCGTAACAAAAGTTTCTTGGTTCTTTTTTTTAAAAAAGAACCGCCTATCTTCAACATAACAAAGGGGAAATTCTTGGTATCATCGGCAGCGCCTCTGGCACGGAAAACCATGGCTTACGTGCTTGCGGGCGGCCGCGGTTCGCGGCTGCTGGAGCTGACGGACAAGCGCGCCAAGCCGGCGGTGTATTTCGGCGGCAAGAGCCGTATCATCGATTTTGCCTTGTCCAATGCAGTAAATTCCGGGATTCGCCGGATCGGTGTGGCGACGCAGTATAAGGCGCATAGCCTGATCCGGCATTTGAACAATGGCTGGAATTTCTTCCGGCAGGAGCGCAACGAGGGTTTCGACATTCTGCCCGCCTCGCAGCGCTCCGGCGACGACTGGTACAAGGGAACGGCCGATGCGGTGTTTCAGAACATCGACATCATCGAGGGTTACGCACCCGAACTGATCGTTATTCTCGCAGGTGATCACATCTACAAAATGGATTACGGTCCGATGCTGGTGCAGCATGTGGACCAGGGCGCGGATGTGACCGTGGGCTGTATCGAGGTACCGCGCGCGGACGCCGCCGGCTTTGGCGTGATGGCGGCCGATGCGAACGACGTCATCACCTCCTTTCTCGAAAAACCGAAGGACCCGCCGGCGATGATCGGCAAACCGGAGCGCTCGCTGGCGTCGATGGGGATTTATGTTTTCTCCGTCAAATTTCTGATCGAGGAGCTCAAGCGTGACGCAGCCGATCCGAATTCCAGCCATGATTTCGGCAAGGACATCATTCCCTATCTGGTGAAGCACGGCAAAGCTGTCGCCCATCCCTTTACCCGCTCCTGCCGCCGTTCCGGCTATGAGACGGAGGATTACTGGCGCGATGTCGGCACGGTTGACGCCTATTACGAGGCCAATATCGATTTGACATTGCCGCAGCCGGCACTTGATCTTTACGAACACGACTGGCCGATCTGGACCTATGCCGAGATCACGCCACCGGCCAAATTCGTCCATGACCTGGAAGGTAGGCGCGGCCAGGCATTTGCCTCGCTGGTTTCCGGCGGCTGCATCATCTCCGGCGGCACGGTGCATAATTCGCTGCTGTTCAGCAGCGCTAGGCTGCATTCCTATTGCGATGTGGAAAGTGCGGTGATTCTGCCGAACGCAAGTGTCGGTCGCGGCGCGCGCCTTACCCGCGTCATCGTCGAGAAGAATGTCCAGATCCCGCCCGGCCTGGTGGTGGGCGAGGACCCGGCGGCAGACAAAGAGCGCTTCCGCGTGACCGAAAAAGGTATCGTCCTGATTACCCAGCCTATGATCGATCGTCTGGAGCTCAGAGCATGATTCTCTTACGCCAATCACGCTCCAGGTCTTTTCGCGATCAATTTCATCTGCTTAGGTTGAATCTTGCGATTCAACCTAAGCAGATATTGATCTGACCATCCGCGTCCTTGCCGTAACCTCGGAAATTTTCCCGCTGATAAAAACCGGCGGGCTTGCCGACGTTGCCGGCGCGCTGCCGCTCGCGCTGGCCGCGGAAGGGGTTCAGACCGCCACGCTCATCCCCGGCTATCCCGCCGTGCTGGCCGCGCTCTCCGCCGCGGAGCCGGTTTGGACCGACGGTCATTACTTCGGTGGCGCAGCCCGGCTTTTGCGCGGCCGCGCGGCGGGGCTCGATCTGGCGGTGCTGGACGCGCCGCATCTGTTCAGCCGCCCGGGAAATCCCTACGCCGCCGCGAACGGCGCCGAGTGGCCAGATAACCCGCAGCGCTTCGCGGCCCTCGCGCGCATGGCCGCTACCATCGCGACTGACGACAGCATTGGCCCGCCCCCGGACGTCGTGCACGCCCATGACTGGCAAGCGGGCCTCACCATGGCCTATTTGGACGGGGAGTCCAGGCGTCCCGCGACCGTCCTCACGGTGCACAATCTGGCCTTCCAGGGCAATTTTGACGCCGCTGTCCTGCCATCGCTTGGCCTTCCCGCGAATGCCTTCCGCATGGAAGGGGCAGAATTCCACGGCATGGTCGGCTACCTGAAAGCCGGTCTGGCATTGGCCGACGCCATCACCACCGTGTCTCCCACCTACGCCGCCGAAATTCAGACGCCCGAATTCGGCATGGGCTTCGACGGGCTGCTTGCGCATCGCAAAGCCGCCCTGCACGGCATCCTGAACGGCATCGACGATGCCATCTGGGACCCCGCAACGGACGATACGATCGCAGCAAAGTTCGATGTGGACCATCTGGCTGGCCGGCCGATCAACAAATTGGCGCTGCAATCGCATTTCGGCCTCGACCGTAATGCGGATGCGCTCCTGCTCGGCGTCATCAGCCGCCTGTCCTGGCAAAAGGGCCTCGACATGCTGCTGCCTTTGCGCGACACGCTTGCGGCCCTTGGCGCCCAGCTTGTCGTTATCGGCGCCGGCGAGCCCGATCTCGAGCACCGGTTTCGCGCCGCCGCCGCCGCCCATCCCGGCCGCATCGCCTGCTTCATCGGCTACGACGAAGCCCTCGCGCATAAGGTCCAGGCTGGCATCGACGCGATCCTCATCCCATCCCGTTTCGAGCCCTGTGGCCTCACCCAGCTTTGCGCCTTGCGCTACGGCGCGCTGCCCATCGTCGCCCGCGTCGGCGGCCTGGCCGATACCGTGATCGACGCCAATGCGGCAGCGCTGGACGCCAATACCGGCACCGGTTTGCAGTTCTCCCCCGGCCAATTCGCCCAGGCCTTGAATCGCGCCGCCGGGCTTTGGTCGAGGCGCGAAATCTGGTCGCGGCTGCAGCGCAACGCCATGCAAACCGATGTCTCCTGGCGCCGGCCGGCCGCGCAATACGCGGCATTGTACAAGAGCCTGGTTTAAAGCGCGCAAACCGGTTCGCGAAGCCAATTGTCCTCGGCGCTACTCCATCTCATCGCGAAGATCGGCCAATAATGGCACGGAGGGGTAAACCTCTTCCTCCTCGCCCGGCTTGGCCGGTGGATGGATCAGCGCCTCCAGCCTCGCTTTGGTCGCGGCGAATTCGGCGGCGGTAAAATGTTCGGGCCGGCGCGGGCGTTCAATCGGCACTTCGATCAGCTCGTCCACCCGCCCCGGATGCGCCGACAGCACCAGGATGCGGTCCGCCAGAAAAACGGCCTCATCCAGATCATGGGTGATGAACACGACCGTAATATCCACCTTCTTCCAGATTTCCAGCAGATAGGATTGCATGCGCGCGCGGGTCTGCGCATCCAATGCGGAGAAGGGCTCGTCCATCAGCAAAATACGCGGCCGGTTGACCAGCGCGCGGATGATGGCGACGCGCTGTTTCATGCCGCCCGAGAGCTGGTTTGGATAGGCGTCGGCGAATTTCGTCAGCCCGATCAGCCCGAGCCATTCATCGGCCTGTTTTTTGGCCTCGGCACGGCCGACGTTATTCATCTGCAGGCCGAACATCACGTTCTTGCGGACCGTTAGCCAGGGAAACAGCGTATAGCCCTGGAAGACCATGCCGCGCTCGCGTCCCGGTCCCTTTACCGGGTGGCCGTCCAACAGCACCTGGCCGCTGCTGGCCGTCTCCAGCCCCGCCAGAATCCGCACCAACGTGGATTTGCCGCAGCCCGAGGGGCCGATGATGCAGAGGAACTCCCGCCGGTGCGTTTTGAATGAAATCCGGTCCAGCGCGGTGACGTCGGTTTTCCCGGCCTGAAATTTCTTGGTCAGCCCTTCAACCTGCAGGATCACCTCGCGCGCCTTCATGCGCTCCAACCGGCTCTGCACCGCCGGCGACTGGTCGAGATACGAAATATCAGCCAGCTGGCCGGTCTCTGCCAGGCTCATGCGGCGCGATCCCAGGGAAATAGTTTTCGGCCGAGCGCGGCTAGAACCAGATCCGTGCCCAGGCCGAGAATGCCGATCATTGCGATGGCGGCGTAAACATTGGCGTAATGCTGGTAGCGGGATTGCTGGGTGATGAAGAGCGATATCCCTGTCGTAGCACCGATAAGTTCCGCCACAATCAAATAGGTCCAGGCCCAGCCGAGCAGAATCCGCTGGTCGCGATACAAATCCGGCAGCACGCTGGGGATGATGACTTTCGTCAGCAGCCGAAGATTCTTTGTGCCGAGCGTCAGCGCAGCCTCCACCAATGAGAAATCCGCCTTGCGCGTGGTGTTGGCGATAATCAGAATCTGTTGAAACAACGTACCGATCACGATGATGGCAATTTTCGGCCCGGCATAAATACCCAGCACAGCCACCGCCAGCGTGCCGAAGGCGGGCGCCGGCAGATAGCGGAAAAACTCCACGAAGGGTTCCACCAGCCGCGCCATGCCGCTATGCGCGCCACACAGAATCCCGAGCGGCACGCCGATGATCGAAGAGATCACAAAACCCCAGAAAATCGTCTGGATGCTTTGCCAAAGACTTTGATGCAGCTACAATCCATCCTGATCCGCCGGCGGGGTGGTGAACGAGGTGTAGAACGCCTTCGCCACATCGCCGGGTGCCGGCAGATAGACCGGGTTGGACCGCACGCCCACCGGCGGGCTGGTGTTGTTCACCTTGGCGTTTTTGATTTCCTGCGCGAAGGTGGCTTTATCCACCCGCATGCCGGGCATCATGTAATCCACATCGCCAGGGTCGGAGATGAGCACATCCGGGTGCCAAATAAACGGTACATAGCTGATGAGCGACCAGCCCGCGATTGGCCCCAAAAAGGAGCAGATCATCAGGATAATCCGCAGTCGGCGGGAGAGTGGCGCCCGTACTCGGAACCATTGTCCGGGTACGGCATCGCCGGTTTCAGCCTCGGCTGCCGGGCGTATGGCAGCGTCCGAGACCTGCAGCATTCAGGGCGCCTTGTAGGCTTCGATCAGCGAGGGATCGACATAGTCGCTGATGACCTGGGGGGTTTTGTAAACGCCGTTGCGCACGTTGAAGGCGTCCGCATTCATGTCCGAACCGTAGATGGAGGACAGCTCATCGGATTTAATAAATGCCGCCTTGGCTTCCGCGACGCTTAGAATATGCGTGCCCTTGACATAGCGTTGATAAATCTGCGGCGTCACGCCATCGCGCGCGGCCATGATTTTCAGCGCGTCCGCGCGGGTTGCCGGATCGTTCAGATAGGCCAGGGTGCGGTACCAGACCTGCATGACCTTCGCCCAATCCTGCGGCCGCTCCTTCAGGCTTTGCGGATTGACGACCAACCCGTCGTAAATCAACCCTGGCGCCTGCGCCGAGGTATAGATGGCGCGCGAGCCGGGCAATGCGAGACGAGCCTGATCGGCAATCGGCTGCCAGGCGGCAACCGCAGCGACCGAGCCAGAACCCAGCACCTGCGGGGTGTTGTTGGTGGGCGTGTTCACCAAAGTGACGGCGCTGAGCGCCATGCCGTTGGCGGTGAGCGCATGTTCCAGCAGCAGATGATCGACGAGGCCGACTTCGACGCCGACTTTCTGGCCGGCCAGCTGCTTGATGCTGGTGATGCCGGGTTTGCCAAGCACCTGGTCATTGCCGCTGGAAAAATCGGTCAGCAGGATCATCACGTTCTTGCTGCCGTTGGCGCCGACCGAAAGCCCATCGCCATTGGCAACGAAATCGCCATCCAGCTTGCCGGCGGAAAACGCATCCAGCGAAGCGGAGTAATCGAACCATTGCAGATTGACGTCGACTCCTGCTTCCTTGAACCAGCCCTTGTCGATGGCGATCTGCCAGGGCGTCCAGCCTGGCCAGTCGGAAAAGCCGATTTTCAACGGCGTTTCCGCCTTGGCCGGAATGCAGGCGGCGCCGACCATCAGCGCCGCGGCCGCCAGCATGGAGGTAAATTTAAATGCCCGCTTCATGATAAACCTCATTTATACATCGGATGTTGATGACGAATGATTAAGCAAGAATGATGCCAGGAAGCCTATCAAAATTCCTGCAGATTGTCGCGCAGCAATTGATGGCGGTATTCCGTCCGGGTCAAGCCCAGACGCTGCAGTTCCGGCACCAGCCCGTCCGCAACTTCCACGAGGTAGCGCCGGCCGACACGCAGAACCGGCGTGGTGACGAGAAAACCATCGCCGCCTACCTCCTCCATCACCTCGCCCATTCTGGCCGCCACCTGCGCCGGCGTGCCGATCAGCTCGACGGAGGAAACCATGCCGCCGGCGCCGTCCACGACCAGCTCGCGCAATGTCTTGCCGCTGCCCCATTGCTGAAACTTGTCCAGTGAGCCTTGCTCGCCATTGGTGACCAGCCGCTCCGGTAGCGTTTGATCCAGTTCGAATTTCGAGAAATCGATATCGGTAATGGCCGAGATCGAGGCCAGCATGTCCGCGATGAAATAAGGCGCATTCAACATGTTTTCATGTTTCGTGCGCGCAATATCAGCGGTCTCCCCCAATGTCGGCGTTATGCAGAACAAAACTTTGATACTGTCCGGATCACGGCCGATGGCCGCGGCGCGGGCGCGAATATCTTCCCGGAAGGCCTTCATATCAGCGACGCCGCTGGCCACCGAGACAATGGAATCCGCATGTTTGGCGGCAAAATCCCGGCCGCGCGGTGATGCCCCCGCCTGCACATAGACCGGCCGCCCTTGCGGCGAGCGCACCGTGTTCAGCGGCCCGCGCACTTTAAAAAATTCGCCCTTATGATTGATCGGATGGACTTTTTCATGGTCGGCATAAATACCGGCTTCGCGGTCCAGCACCACCGCATCCGCATCCCAGCTGTCAAAAAGCGCGTTTACCACCTGCATATATTCTTCAGCCATCGCATAGCGGAGCTCGCGCGCCGGCAATTTTTCCAGGCCGAAATTCTGTGCCGCCAGATCTTCCGCGCTGGTCACGATATTCCAGCCGAAGCGGCCTTTCGTCAGGCTGTCCACCGTCGAGCTCAACCGCGCCAGTAGAAAAGGCGGGTAAGCCAGTGTCGACATGGTGGCGATGACGCCAAGATGGCTTGTCGCCATGCCCATCGCCACAGCCAGCGGCACCGGATCGTGCTTGGGCACCATGACGCCGCCGCGCAGCCCTGCCTCGCGCGAGCCGCCATAAGTTTCGGACACCATCAATTTGTCTTCGATCATGATGTAGTCGAAGCAGGCGCGCTCCAGCGTCTGCGCCATTTCAACATAGAATTTTCCATCCCAGGGCGAGCCGCCCTGGCCGATCGATTCCCGCCATTCGTCGGGCGTAAAATTCATAAACCAGCCGAGATGAAATTTCTTCGCCGCCATTTTACCCCTCCAAATTTTCACAGCGCAGCCCGTGCAGAAAAACTTGTGGTTTTTCTACCGCCTAAGAATATAAGCCAGAATTTTCTTATTAAACGTTGGTTTAATAGTTGTAGTCAACCTACTATTGATTAAAAATGAGCGGCATATTCGTGTAACAAATTCCAACCCATCGCATTTGAGTTTTAAATGGGCAGTCACGTGCGTATTATGTATGCAGATAAAAACAATGTACCGAAGACCGGACAAGGAAACAAAACATGACAGCCAAGCAAACACGCAAGCGTCTGGATCCGGAGGTGCGTTCGGAAATTATTTTGAGCGCAGCTTTACGGCTTTTTGCCGAGCGGCATTTCGCTACGGTTGCGATGCGGGACATCGCCGAGGCCTGCCAAATAAATGTCGCTCTGATTTATTATTATTATGAGAGCAAGGACGAACTGCTGCGCCGTGCTTTGGGCCATGCCATCGCCGAGCTGCAGGCCGGGTACGATGTCGTCGCGCATGCGGACCCGGTGGAGGGGCTGGCTGCGTATTTTCGAATGCACGTGCCGATCGCGCCCATGCTGGTCCGCATGGTGAAAATCATGGCGGATTACGCCGCATCAAACATCCGCGACGCGCCGACAGATCGTTTAATTCGGGAATTCTATGCAGCCGAACAGAAATTTCTGGAAGACAGCCTGCGCCGCGGCGTCGACCGTGGCGTGTTTCTGCCGGTGGATGTTCCGCAAACCGCACGCGCATTCAGCCTGCAGCTGGACGGAATTTTCTACGCCAGCCAGGCCCGCGGCGACGAGCGGATCGCGCAGGATATCGAGAATCTATGCAGCAGGCTTGCAAGCCCGGCGCTGCTGGTTAAGCCATAATTCTATGCCGCAATAACACCAAGCCGCTGCCCGGCACGCACCGTTTGCCCGGGCTCGGCAGCGATGGATTGAATTATGCCGGTTGCAGCCGCCACCACGCGCACTTCCATTTTCATGGATTCCAGCACCATCACCGTATCCCCGGCCTGCACTTTTTCACCGGGCTGCAGCACAATCTGCCAGACGCTGCCGGGCACTGGGGCTGCGATCGCGCGTTCGCCGGCGGTCAGCAATGTTTCCTCCGGCGGTGCCGGCGTTTCCTTCTCCTCGAAACTGTTCAGGCCTTTTTTCGCCCAATCCGTGCGCTCGGCCGAGAAGGCAGCGCGCTGCATGCTTTGAAACGCATCGATGGAAGCTGCATTCGCCGCGCAGAACGCCTTGTATTCGCCAAGCGAGAATTCACTTTTCTCGATTTTTATCTCATATTTGCCATGCAGAAACTGCGCCCTCGCTTCCGCAAGTTCCTCGGTGGAAACCTCAAAAAATCTAATCTGATCGAAATGCCGCAGCAGCCAGGGATGGCCAGGCGCAAAAGGTGGCGTTTCCCGATACGTGTTCCAAACCTGAATGGTGCGGCCGAAAAGCTGGTAGCCGCCGGGGCCTTCCATCCCGTAGATGCACATATAGGCGCCGCCGATGCCAACGGCGTTCTGCGGCGTCCAGGGTCTGGCCGGGTTATATTTCGTCGTCACCAACCGGTGCCGCGGATCATAAGGGGTTGCCACCGGCGCACCGAGATAAACATCGCCCAGGCCGAGCACGACATAAGCGGCGTCGAACACGATCCGCTTCACGTCCTCAATTGCGTCCAGCCCGTTGATGCGGCGAATGAACTCAATATTATCCGGGCACCAGGGTGCGTTCAGCCGCGTCGTCTCCTGATATTTTCGCATCGCCAGCCGAATTTCCGGATCGTTCCAGGAAAGCGGCAAATGCAGAACACGGCTCTTCACCACCATCGCTTCGGGCGCCGGCAGGCTGGGCAGAATATTTTCCACCTGCCGCATAACATCCGCGCGCGAGATCCGAAAAATATCAAAATGGATCTGCAGGCTGCGAATGCCGGGCGTGAGATCGACAACGCCGGGAATCGCCGCCGCCGCCAGCGCATCGCGCAAGGCCTGTACGCGCAGGCGCAGCTCAAAATCCAGCACCATATCGCCGAATTCGATGAGAATATCCTCATCGCCCGCCTGCCGGATAACGATATCGCCTTGTTTGGAAATGATCGCCGGGGTCGCATCCGCGGCAACAAAACGAACCTTGTCTCCCGGCTTCAACTGCCCAAGCTTCCAAAGATCATCCTTGGTCACAACGGCGGGGCAGACAAAGCCGCCAAGCGAGGGCCCATCCGGCCCAAGCAAAATCGGCATATCGCCGGTAAAATCGATGGCGCCGACGGCGTAGGCATTGTCGTGAATATTGGAAGGATGCAGCCCGGCCTCACCGCCATCGCTTCGCGCCCATTGCGGCTTCGGACCAATCAACCGAACCCCCGTCCGCGCCGAATTGTGGTGCACCTCATAGCTCGACGCGAACAAAGTCTCGATATCGCCTTGCGTAAAAAAATCCGGCGCCTGATGCGGGCCATTGCGAACCTGCAACGCCCAATCTTGCGTCAGCGCAGCAAAATCCGGCTGGCCCGGAACCACTTCTGCTCCCGGATTTTTCAGCCGCAGCGTGTCGCCCGTGCGCAAGGCGGCGCCGGTATGGCCGCCGAAACCGCCGAGCGTAAAAGTTGCGGTGGATCCAAGGTATTCCGGCGCCGCGAACCCGCCCGCAACGGCGAGATAGCTGCGCTGCCCGGCACCTTCGATCGCCCCCAGCGCCAAAATCTGCCCGGCTCTAACAATCACCTTCTGGTTGAACGGAATCGCCGTCGAATCCAACACCGCCGCCATCGAAGCACCGGTAAGCGCAATGGTCGCATCATGCGCAAATTGCAGCGTCGGGCCGGTTAACGTAAGTTCCAGTGCCGTCTCTCCGGGCGCATTGCCCAGCAGTGTATTGGCGGCCTGAAAACTTTTATCATCCATCGGCCCGCTCGGCGGAATCCCCACCTCCCAATACCCGAGCCGCCCAGGCAGGCTTTGCAAGGAAGACAGCGCGCCACCATCCAACACCGCGATTGTTTTGGGCCGATAGACGAAACCGTTCAGCGTGCGGGTGGTCATCTCACCGCGGACAAATTCTGGAATATCCAGAATTTCCCTGCAATAATCCGCATTCGTCTCAATGCCGCCAATCCGCGCCGTCGCCAGCCCATCACGTAGCTTCGCTACCGCTTCGGCCCGCGTCTCGCCCGTCGCGATAAACTTCGCGAGCATCGGGTCGTAATAGGGCGAAACTTCCACCCCTGTTTCCACCCAGTCATCCACGCGCAAACCTGCCGGCGGCACATAGTGAATAATGGTCCCCGAAGCCGGCCGAAAATTCTCTGACGGTATCTCCGCATAAATCCGCGCCTCAATCGCGGCACCCTGCGGCTTTAAATCCTGCTGCGCCGGCAGCACGAAGTCGCCTGCCGCCTGGCGGATCATCCATTCCACAAGATCGACACCATAAATCGCCTCGGTCACCCCATGCTCAACCTGCAGCCGCGTGTTCACCTCCAGAAAATAAAACTTCTGTACCTGCGCATCATAGACAAACTCCACCGTCCCGGCGGATTCATAGGCCACGGATTTGGCAAGCTTGACGGCCGCGCGTTCCAGCGCCGTCACCACCGCCTCGGAAATATTCGGCGCCGGCGCTTCCTCGATGACCTTCTGGTTGCGCCGCTGCAGCGAACAATCGCGCAGGCCGAGCGAGACGACCCCGCCCTTGCCATCGCCAAAAATCTGCACCTCGACATGGCGTGCCTTGGCTACGTATTTTTCCAGAAACAAGGCGGCATCGCCAAAATTATTGGCCGCCAGGCGGCCGATGGATTCGAATTTTTCCCGCAATTCCGCCGCGTCATTGCACAAGACCATGCCGATGCCGCCGCCGCCGGCGCTGCTCTTCAGCATCACCGGATAGCCGATGCGTTTCGCCTCCCGCAGCGCCGCCGGCGCATCCGCCAGCAATCCGGAACCCGGCAGCATCGGCACCCCGGCCGCACCGGCAATTTCCCGTGCCGTATGTTTCAGCCCGAATTCCCGCAAATGCCTTGGCGAAGGGCCGATGAATTTAATTCCCTCGGCAGCCAATGCTTCCGCAAACGCCACGCGTTCGGAGAGAAATCCATAGCCTGGATGCACCGCCTGCGCGCCGGTCGTCCGGCAGGCCGCAACGATCGCATCCATATTCAAATAGCTCTCGGCCGCCGGTGCCGGGCCAATCGCCACCGCCTCATCCGCGGCCAGCACCGCCGGCGCGAACCGGTCCGCCTCGGAGAAAACCGCCACTGAGGCGATCCGCATTTTTTGCAATGTCCGGCAGACCCGCCGCAGAATTTCACCGCGATTGGCGATCAGAATCTTCCCGAACATCAACCCTCCGAGATGATGATGCGGATCGGCGACGGCCGGAAACCGTTGCACGGGTTGTTCACCTGCGGGCAGTTGGAGATCACCACCTTCACGTCCATCTCGGCGCGAAATTCGACATAGCCGC